>JBMTZJ010000086.1:0-6239 GCA_049455515.1 Steroidobacteraceae bacterium | reverse complement strand
ATGTCGATTTCGTCGCAGGCGGTCTAAGACTCGAGCTCGATGGCGATCTTTCTCCGCGCCGAAACGATCTCGACTTCGAGATCATGGCGGATGACCTCGGCGTCATTACCGAAAATGGTAAGGGAAGACTCCGCGCGAAGGGCACGCTGCGCGGTTCATCCCGCGCGATGAAAGTACGTCTCGAAGCGAGCGGCCAAAATATCGCGCTCGGCGATCTGGCGATCCGCCGCTTATCGGCTGACGTCGATCTCGATCCGACCGGCGGGACCAACGCCAGTGCCACGGCGCGCATCGAAGCCGATGATGTGCGTGCGCTAGGTCGCCGCGTCGACCGGCTGCAGCTCGACATCGCAGGACGCAGTGCTTTGCACACACTGAACGTCGAGATCACCGGAGAAGATCTCGGGTTGAAGGCCCAAGCCGAAGCGGGTTTCGATACGCAGGGATGGGAACAGCGGTGGTCCCTCCTCGATCTACGCCTGCCGGATAACATCGAACTCGGGCTCGAGAAAATGCTCCGAGTGCGCCTCACCACCGAGTCCATCGCGGTGGATCTGTTTTGTCTGCGTGGCGAAAAGGGTTCGAGCTTGACTGACGCGGCAACCCTTTGCGCCTCCGGCACACGCAACGGCGACGGCTGGATCATGGATGCAACGGCGTCTCAGTTGCCGATCGCGAGTCTGCTCCCTGCTCCGAACGCTAAAGCTCAATATCTCGGCTCGGTCAATGCCGCACTCAATCTGCGCTCGGGTGAGGACGGCCTTGCACGCGGAACGGCTCGCGCCGAGATCGACAGCGCAGGATTACGCTGGCAGCGCGCAGGCGGTCGACAGGATCTTGTTCCGCTCGGTTCAGGCTCGCTCGTACTCGAGTCTAATGATGAAGGAATTTTCGGAAAACTCGATGTCGCAGCGAACGAGCGTGGGCGTGCCCGAGGCGAGTTACGCGCCTTACGAAATCGCGAAGACGACTCGATCGAATGGCGCGATCTGCCGATCACGGCGACGCTGCGCGCCGATTCCTCCGCGCTGGCACTGCTCTATCTCTACGTCCCCGAAATCGATCGATCAGCCGGAGATCTCTCGCTCGACCTGATCATTGGCGGCACGCTAGGCAGTCCGCTCGTAAACGGTGTCGTTCGGCTCGAAAAGGGGGAGCTCGATTTTTATCAGGTCAATCTGGCCCTTCGTGGCATACGCGCCGAAGCGCGCCTCATCGATAACGGCTTCGTACTCGACGCTTTTGCGACGGCAGGCGAAGGGAACATTCAGGCAAACGCAGAGTTGACGTGGCGCGGCGGACAACCTTTCGGCGAACTCACCATAAAAGGCTCCGATCTGGTCGTGATCGATGTACCCGAGGCAAAGATCAGCGCCTCGCCGGATCTTCGATTCAAAGTCGCCGGTCGTGATTTGTCGGCATCCGGAACCGTTCACATTCCAACGGCTCGCATCACGCCAGCCGATCTCACGGGAGCAACCCTGACCTCAGGCGATGAGCGTATCGTCGGCGCCGAGCCGCCAGATCCGGAGGCGTCCTTCCGCGTCTCCAGCAACTTGCGGCTCACTCTCGGCGAAAAAGTCTCGCTCGAATCTTTTGGCCTCTCCGGCCGCCTGGCCGGTGCCCTCAGTCTCGTGACGACGGCCGATGGAATCAGTCGCGGGACCGGTGAGCTCAGCGTGGCCGAAGGAAAATACGCAGCACTCGGAAGACGCCTCGATATCGAGCGCGGTCGTCTGATTTTCTCGGGCGGCTTGATCAATGACCCGGGCGTGGAAATCAGGGCGACGAAGGAGTTCCCCGACGTGCGCGCCGGCGTGAATGTCCGCGGCTCGTTGCGTGAGCCGCGAATGACGTTCTTCTCCGAGCCGTCGCTGCCGCAATCACAGGTTGTCTCGCTGATCCTCGCGGGCGGCACTTTGGAGTCGGCGCAAGGAACCAATAAGGGCAATTCGGGTCGTGACACCCTCCTCGCTCAAGGCGGTGCGATCCTCGCTCAACAATTGGGCCAGCGTATCGGTATCGAGGACGTCGGCATCGAACAGAATCTCGCCAACGAGACTTCGCTGGTGTTCGGTAAGTATCTCTCGAGTCGCCTGTACGTTAGTTACGGCGTCTCGCTGGCCGAAGCCATCAATACGCTCAAGCTACGCTACAGCCTCAACGATCGTTGGACCCTGCGTACCGAAGCAGGCAAAGAATCGAGTGCTGAAGTGGTGTATACCGTCGAGAAGAATTGAACCGCACGGTTCGGCGTTGTCGCGCTGATCGCCGGGTTAGACCGAGGTAGACTCGGCATGGTGAGCCGAACCCGCTATCTCAAAACTCTCGCCATCGCCTTCGCGATGCTCTGGATGGCTTTGGCCGTCGCACCCTACGACCGGGAGACTTGGTTACTCGAAAATGCCCTGCTGATTTTCGGTGTGTTCGTACTCTGGAGCACGCGTCGATCGCTACCCCTCTCGACGACCTCATACACGATGCTATTCGTTTTCTTCTGTTTTCATGCGATCGGCGCTCATTTCACGTACTCGCTCGTCCCCTACGATGAGGCACTCCGTAATTTGAGCGGGATGTCGATCCGTGAGTCGTTCGATTTCAATAGAAATCACTACGACCGCTTGGTGCATTTCGCGTACGGATTTCTGCTGCTTCTGCCCCTTCGGGAACTTCTCGTCTTGTTCGCACGGGTACGCGGCTTCTGGAGTTACTTTCTGCCCCTCGATATCGTCATGTCCTCATCGCTCTTGTACGAACTCATCGAATGGGGCGCCGCCGTCATCTATGGTGGCCCTCTCGGCGCGGCGTTTCTCGGAACACAGGGTGACGAATGGGATGCCCATCGAGATATGGCACTCGCGGGGCTCGGTGGATTGATGGCAACGCTCCTGGTGCTTGCGATCAATATTCGTAGGAGACAAGACATGACGATCGCATGGTTCGAGAGTCAGGGCCGACTCAATACTTCGGGGGGACAGTGATGACTCGCCGCCTACTCATCGTCTATGGCGGCCACGCCGGGGGCCGAACCGAAACACTCCGGCTCGCCGTGATCGAGGGAGTGCAGCAAACCGAGGCCGACATCGAGGTGCGTCAATGTCGCGCCCTCGAGGCACATGCCGACGACCTACTCTGGGCCGACGGTGTCATCCTCGGCACGCCGGAACACTTCGGCTATATGTCTGGCGCTCTCAAAGATTTCTTTGATCGGACCTTCTATGCCTGCGAGAACCGGACCGATGGCCTGCCCTGGGGCCTATTCGTCAGCGCAGGAAACGACGGTTCGGGAACTCGGGCGGCCGTTGAACGCATTGTCACGGGCTACCGATGGAAAACCGTCATCGATCCGGTCATCGTGGTCGGCGAGCCCGATGCCACGGCTCTCGAGCGCTGCCGGGAGCTTGGTGCCACGCTCGCAGCGGGACTCGCCGCTGAGATCTTTTAGCGACCGAGCGCCTTTGCTGCGGCGGAGAAGTCCGCTGCCAACGCGAGCGCACGTTCGAATTCCTTGCGTGCCCCCGCCGTATCGCCCGCGTCTCGGGCGCAGCGTCCAGACCAATAATGCGACTCGGCGGCGCCCCAGTTGACACCGGCGGGCGACACGACAGCCGATGAAGCGGCCGACTCAAAACTGGCCGCTGCGGCTTTGAAGCGCGCACAACCCTTAGCTTTATCTCCACCGACAAACTTCGGTCGAAAGTAAACGCCGAAGCCGTCGATCAGAACGACTCGCGGATTACGCGCATCGAGGGCGAGTGCTGCCTCGATGCTCTTCCCGCTACGCGAACCGTTACGGATCGCCCCCATGCCGCCGAGGTTGGCGAGATAGCCATAGCACGCCGATTGCAGCGCATGCCCTTCGGCAGACTTCGGATCGCGTTTTAGCAAGAGATCGAGTGTGTCGCTACAGGCGTCTCCCGCGCGCTCGGCCTCGCGCTCATTCTTTGTGGCAATCGCGAGTTGAAGCGCACGAAATTGAACGTAGGCGTAGGTATACAACTCTGTCGCGTTCTGAGATTTGGACCATGAGGCCGTGGAGCTCGAGAGTCGGGAAAGTTCTGCGGCATTGCCCGTCAAGAATGCCGACTGAGCCTTCGTGGCTACGGCAGCGACGTCCTGCGCCGACACGAGGTTGGCTGCAAGCAAAGAAAAACCGACGGCGATCAGTCGAATCATGCGAGATACCCCGAAACGAGTTCTGTGGATTTTTGCCAAAGTTTTTGCGCGAGGATGACGTCATCCATATGCTTCCCGGGCATCGGGACCACGGGATTACAGTCTTCGAAATAATGGCCACTAACGCCAGCGAGCGCAGCGGCGGTCGCCACGTAGCAGGTGGTGGCAGCACCCTCGGGAATGGTTTTCATGAAGGTCCACCCGATCAACCGACCCATCGTCCTCTTCCAGGGATCGAAGTGTCGGCCGAGATTGGTGAGGATGATGCCCGGATGCACAGAGTTCGAGGTGGCGAGTGAACCCGATTCGCGCAAGCGCCGCGAAAGCTCGAGCGAAAAAAGACCATTGGCCAACTTGGATTGACCGTACATCTTGTTGGGCTCGTAGTCGCGACTGCCTGCGAGATTATCGAACTCGATGCCACTCGGCGGCGCCCATTGGTAGCCGAGACTCGACACCACGACGATCCGCCCCTGCGGCGCTGCTTGAACCTGCGGCAACAGTCGATTCGTCAAAATAAAGTGGCCGAGGTGATTCACCACGAACTGCTTTTCGAGCCCATAGACCTGCTCGAGCTGCGGCAACGCCATGATCCCCGCGTTGCAGATCAGCATGTCGATCGGCATCCCAAGCGCCTTGATGAGATCGGTAGCGCTCACGATCGTCTCCCAACGCTCGAGCTCCAACGCGATCGGCGTCGTACGTCCGGCGACGCTCTCGCAAGCAGCCTTGGCTTTTTCGAGCGTTCGTCCGGTGCCGATGACATGCGCACCGCGAAGTGCGAGCACGCGCATCGTCTCGAGCCCGAGACCCGAGGTCGCACCGGTGACCAATGCCGTCTTGCCGCGCAAGTCGACGCCCGATGTAACCTGCTCCGCGGTGCTGTCGTCACCGAACGGGCCGACCGGTACGCCGGCCGGGCGACGAACCTCGTCACCACCACGCGAACACGACGACAAGAAAGGGAGCGTTGCTGCCGCACCAGCCCCTGCGATGAATTTTCGGCGCTCCAGATCCATGGGTCCGAGGCTAGCAGAACCCCGGGCGAGCGGCTAATTTGCCAAGCTTCAACGGGGGGATTACGAACATGAGTACCACAGCACACGGCGCCAGCACCAAGCTCGACGTCAAGACGATCACCGAGTTTCTTGCCGAGCAGCCTAACGTCGACGTCAGCCGAGCCTGGGAGCGTTGCTGGGGAATCCACTCCGGTATCGTCGAGCGCGTCAAACAAAGATTTGCCGTCGCGAAGCATCCCGCGACTGCCGGCCACGAGTATTTCACCTCGCTCGATAAATCGATGGAGGGCTCTTTCAACGCCTGGACGGGTCCGCGGGTCGAGTGGCTGGTCCACTCTTGGCTCGGTAATCGCAAAGCGAGCCTGCTCGACATGAACGCCACCGTGTTCCTGTCACAGCAAAACCGCGTGCCGCACCTCGTGATCATTTTCGGAACCGTTCCTAAGCTTTTCTTTTATGCCGACTACACGCCACGCGTCGATCTGCGCATGAATCTCGATTACGTCAATCATTACTATGAGCCGGCCAACGCCAGTGCGATCCGCTTTCGCGGATTGCCGAACTTCACCTGGAACTGGAGTCACGGGACCTACCTGCGCGGACTCATGTCACCCGTATGCACGAGTGTGATGGGCGATCTCAACGAGGAAAACATCGCCACTTGCGAGTCGTATCTCGAGGAATTCGTCGGGCGCTGGTTTGGATGGCTCGACGAGGCTGATAAGCAGCCCTTGTCGCAAGACGAGCGCCTCGAACAGCAACGCTACGATCATTACGTTCGAGAAGTGGGTTATCGCACCGATCCGATGAACGTACTCGCACAGCGCGCATTCGGGCCGGAAGAATTCAACCACCGACTCGATCTCAGAATGGGTCTGCACCAGATGGCCGAGACTCGCGGGAAAATCGCCGAGGATTGATGACGAATAGCACGACTCTCACCACCCGTCTTGCTCGCACGGGCGATGCCCCCGCCCTCGTCGCGCTCGTGAACTCGGCCTATCGAGGGGACAGCAGCCGCGCCGGCTGGACGACCGAAGCCGA
>JBMTZJ010000085.1:0-6252 GCA_049455515.1 Steroidobacteraceae bacterium | reverse complement strand
AGTGGGTCGGCCGGACGGGGGTTAAAAAAAAGTAAAAGAAGGGATTGCACGGCCGGGCATTGCCCGGCCTTTTTTTTGCGGAATCAGCCCGACGAGCCTGCGGTCGCGACTCGGACCCGCTCGAGATACCGTTGCCAGAGCGTCGTTTGTTCGCGCCCAAGCTCTCTCAGATATTTCCAGCTGTAGAGGCCGCTGTCGTGTCCGTCGTCGAAGATGAGCCGGATCGCGTATTGACCGACAGGCTCGACACCCCGAATTCCCACAGCCCCTTTTCCGAGCACTAGGGTTTCCTGTCCCGGCCCATGGCCTTTGACTTCCGCGGAGGGGGAGTGGACTCGTAAGAATTCGAAGGGCAGTTGATACCGCTCGTTATCGCCAAAGGTGATTTCGAGCACGCGGGTCTGTTTTCGCAGTCGAATCTCGGTGGGGCTGTCCATGTCGTTCCGAGGGGTGGTGGGCTGTACATCGTACCTCTCGTCCAGCCCCTGTTCACGGTGACATTTGCCCGACACCGCCGGATACTCCTTGCTCGAGCGAACTCGTCAGACCAGGGGGTCAAATGGCGTCTACGGATACCTCGCATCCCGACTACTTTCATAAGGTCGTGGATTGCCAGTGGGCGTGTCCCGCCCATACCGATGTGCCGGAATACATTCGGCTGATCGCCCAAGGCCGTTTCACCGATGCCTACATGGTGAATCGAAAATCGAATGTATTCCCCGGCATCCTCGGTCGCGTGTGTGACCGGCCCTGCGAACCGGCTTGTCGGCGTGGTCGCGTTGAAGAAAAACCGGTCGCAATTTGTCGACTGAAGCGTGTAGCTGCCGACCACAAGGATGAATTCCGCGATCGACTGCCGAAGATCCCGGAGAAAAAAAACGGAAAACGAATTGCCTGTATCGGGGCCGGATGTGCCTCGCTGACCGTTGCCAACGATCTCATGCCGCTCGGGTACGAAGTCACGATCTTTGAGCAATTCGCGATGGCAGGCGGATTAATGAGAACGAATATCCCCTCGTTCAGATTACCGGGATCGGTGATCGACGAAGAAATTTCCGCCATCGTCGATATGGGCGTCGATCTCCGTCTCGGCCACCGTATCGACTCGATGAAAACGCTTCTCGACGAAGGATTCGATGCGATATTCGTCGGTTCTGGCGCGCCGAAAGGCAAGGAGCTGTCCTTGCCCGGTCGACAAGAGGGTGCCGCCAACATCCATATCGGTATCAGCTGGCTCGAATCCATCGCCTTCGGACACATCGACTCCGTCGGAAAAAACGTCCTCATCATCGGCGTAGGCAATACGGCTATGGATTGCTGCCGAAGTTCGCTACGACTCGGCGCCAAGAGCGTAAAGGTCATGGCACGCAAGCCGCGTCAGTTCTTCAAGGCATCCGAATGGGAGCTCGAAGATGCCGAAGCCGAAAGCGTCGAGATCGTGATCAATCGATCCCCCAAAAATTTCGTCGTCGAAAATGGCCGACTCAAAGGTATGACCTTTGATGTAATGGAGTACGACATCGATTCACGCGGACGTATCACCGATGAGCGAATCACGGGAGAAGAGTTCTACCCCGCTGACGATGTGATCCTTGCCATCGGCCAGGAAAACGCATTCCCCTGGATCGAGCGCGACATCGGGATCGAATTCGACAAATGGGATGTCCCCAAAGTCGATGCCACGACGTTCGAAAGCACCCGACCCGGAATTTTCTTTGGCGGAGATGCTGCATTCGGTCCGAAAAATATCATTTGGTCTGTCGAGCACGGACATCAGGCTGCGATATCCATTCATCAGCACTGCCAAGGAAAGCCCGTCAGCGAGAGGATGCCGCCCGGTATCAACTTGCAGAGTCGAAAGATGGGAATGCACGAGTGGTCTTATGCCAACGACTACAGTGCGCTCGAACGTCGACTGGTACCGCACGTTTCTTTGAAAGAGCGCTTCAAGAAAATCGATATCGAAGTCGAACTCGGCTTCACGGCGGAGCAGGCGGCTGAGGAGGTTCAGCGCTGTCTCAATTGCGACGTACAAACCATCTTCGACGCCAAGTTGTGCATCGAATGCGATGCCTGCATCGATATCTGCCCCGTCGATTGTCTGACCATGACGCCCGATGGCGCTGAGGCCGATCTGCGCACTCGCCTGAAGGCGCCCGCCGCAAACGTGACGCAGGCTCTCTATGTCAGTACCCCGCTGAAGTTCACGGGTCGGGTTATGGTCAAAGATGAGGACGTCTGCGTACATTGCGGGCTGTGCGCCGAGCGTTGCCCGACGGCTGCATGGGACATGCAGAAGTCCTGGGTGAAATGGCCGCATGCGGTCGACCAGGCGACTTGAGGAGTACGAACGAATGTCACCTCTTGCCAACAGCTCCCGGGTCAACGATTTCGTCATCAAAATTGCCACCGTCAACGGGACCGGATCGGCCAGCGCGAATACGCTGCTGATGAAATCCATCTTCCGCAGCGGTATCCCCGTCATGGGGAAAAACTACTTTCCGTCGAATATTCAGGGGCTGCCCACCTGGTACGAGATCCGCGTCTCTAAAGATGGCTACGTCGCCCGATCCGGCAAGGTCGACATCATGGTGGCGATGAATGCCGAGACATACGCACGTGACGTGCGGGATGTCGCAGCGGGCGGTTATCTCATTTACGACTCCACCTGGCCCCGTCCTGCGTTGCTCAAGCGCGACGACATCACGGTCATCGGCGTCCCGCTTGCGCGTCTATGCAACGAAAACTTCAAGGGCGTACGTACACGCATTCTGATGAAGAACATCTGCTACGCAGGCGTTCTGGCGGCTTTACTCGATCTCGACGTCGAGCGTATCCGCGAGTTGCTGGCTGAAACCTACGCGAAAAAACCGGCGCTCGTGGACTCCAACATGCAGGCCATTCAGCTCGGATACGACTACGCAAAAAACAATTTCGATTGTCCGTTGCCGTTGCGTGTCGAAAAGATGGACAAGACCGCCGGTCACATCATGATCGACGGCAACACGGCGGCCGCGCTCGGATGTATCTACGCTGGTGCAACGGTTGCCGCGTGGTATCCGATCACTCCATCGACGTCATTGATGGATGCCTTCAAAAGTTTTGCGGATAAGACGCGTATCGACCCGGAGACCGGAAAAGCCAACTTCGCCTTTATTCAAGCTGAGGATGAGCTTGCAGCAATCGGAATGGTGTTAGGGGCGAACTGGAACGGCGCGCGTTCGTTCACAGCAACCTCCGGTCCGGGGGTGTCGCTGATGAGCGAATTTCTGGGCCTGGCCTATTACGCCGAGGTTCCGGCTGTGCTGTTTGATGTACAGCGTGTGGGTCCTTCAACCGGCATGCCCACCAGAACTCAGCAGTGCGATCTCATTTCAGCGGCCTATGCCTCTCACGGCGACACCAAGCATGTTTGTCTGTATCCAGCCAACCCAGAAGAAAGCTTCTATATGGCTGTCCAGGCGTTCGATCTTGCCGAGCGTTTGCAGACTCCTGTCATCGTGATGCTCGACCTCGACATCGGAATGAATGACTGGATGTGTCGCGATCTGCAATGGGACGACAGTTATCGACCCGATCGTGGCAAGGTTCTCGGCAAAGAAGATCTGGAAAAAATCGAGAAGTTTTATCGCTACCTCGATAAGGACGAAGACGGCATCACCTACCGTACCTTCCCGGGCGTCCATCCGAAGGGCGCCTATTTCACTCGAGGTTCGGGTCACACCCAGTTCGGTACGTACACGGAAGACTCGGCGGACTACCAGTTGGTGCTCGATCGGCTGGTACGCAAGTTTTCAACGGCGAAACGGTATATGCCGAAACCCGTCGTGAGGGGGGACGGCAAGGCGAAAGCGGCGATCGTCTCGATCGGCAGCTGCGATGGTGCCGTCCGCGAGGCGCTCGATGTCATCGAGACGCGCGGCATACATCTCGATTACATGAGGGTCCGGGCGTTTCCCTTCGATGAAGAGGTGGAGCGGTTTCTGGCCGATCACGAGATCATCTATGTCGTCGAACAAAATCGTGACGCTCAACTTAAATCATTGCTGACGCTCGAGACCCGTGTCGATAAAGCCAAGCTTCGTTCGCTGCTGCATTACAGCGGACTACCCGTCTCATCAAAGTTCATCGTCGATGGTGTTCTGGGAGATTTACTCGAGGGCCGTCGTGCCGTCGCCGGAGCCGTGTCATGACATTTATTCCGAAGCCCAAGATTGCTCATCCCTCGCTGCCTAAAAACGAGCTCGGTCTGACACGTCGAGACTACGAGGGTGCGCTGTCGACGCTCTGTGCGGGTTGCGGGCACGACTCCATCACCGCAGCCATCATCGAGGCCTGCTGGGGTATTTCGATGCGCCCCGAGAACTTGGCGAAGCTCTCCGGCATCGGCTGCTCTTCCAAGACCACGGCCTATTTCGTGAGCGGTGGTCACGGGTTCAATTCTGTTCACGGCCGAATGCCATCCATCGCCATGGGGGCAAATGCCGCGAACCGAGACCTCTATTACATCGGGATCTCGGGTGACGGCGACTCCCTGTCCATCGGGCTAGGGCAGTTTTGCCATGCGATCCGTCGCAACGTGAATATGCTCTACATCATCGAGAACAACGGCGTTTACGGACTTACGAAAGGACAATTCTCGGCGTCGGCCGATATTGGTACCAAAGCGAAAAAGGGCGAGGTCAATCAGCAACCGCCGATCGACCCGGTTTTGCTGGCCATGAATCTCGGTGCAGGCTTCGTCGCCCGCAGTTTCTCCGGTGATAAAGCCCAGCTCGTTCCGCTCATTCAGGCGGGTCTCAAATACCCCGGTTTCGCGCTTATCGACGTACTCTCGCCCTGCGTCACCTTCAACGACCACGAAGGGTCAACGAAGAGTTATGCCTATTCACGCGAGCATTACGAACTCGTGGTCGAAGCGGATTTCGTGCCGTTTAAGAAGGAGATCAGCACGGAATATGCCGCGGGCGAGGCTCTGCCTGTGATGCTCCACGATGGCAGCCGGGTGGTACTACGAAAACTCGCAGAAGACTACGATCCTTCAGACGAGCTCGCCGCCCACGATTACGTTCAGCAGCATATTGCCAAGGGTGAATACCTTACGGGTTTGCTGCACTGCCGCCCTACGAAGGATTCGGAATTCCACGCGCTGAACCGCACGCCCGACACGCCGCTCAATCAAGTTCCTTTCGAGCGCCTCAATCCTGGGGCCAAGCAACTTGGCAAGCTGTTGGCGCGATACCGCTGACTGGCCTACACTTGCAGCTCACGGCGAACGTTACGCCGCACATATTGGAGTGTTCGAAATGGGCAAGGGAGATAGCAGAAGCCGTCGCGGCAAGATCTACAAGGGTTCGTTCGGCAAGACTCGTCCGAAGAGCCCGGCGCGCGCCAAGAAGCGCGCAGCCAAGCGGAGTTCGAAGAAGTAGAACCGGGAGCCGACCCGGAAAAAAACAATCGGGCTTTACAGGCTAATCAAAGCCCGTCGGGTTAAACCGACGGGCTTTTTTATTTACGCTTGTCGGCAAACGACATGCGGTCGAGTACACCGAGCAGCAAGGCAGAGACCACGAACGTCATGTGTAGGATGACGTACCAGAGAATTTTGTCGTTCGCGATCGTTCGAACATCCATGAAGACCTTGAGCAGATGGATGGAGGAAATCGCCACGATCGATGCTGCCACTTTTAGTTTGAGCGTGCCCGCGTCGAGCTTGCCGAGCCAACCGAGTTTGTCAGCGTCGCCGCCTACATCGATTCTCGAAACGAAATTTTCGTAGCCTGAGAACATCACCATGACAATCAGGCTACCGACGAGCACGAGGTCAATGAGTGTCAGTACGACCAGGACGAGATCCGCTTCGGCCATGGTGCCGATCGCCATCAATACATGAGACGCTTCTTGAAAGAATTTCACGCCGAGCGCAATCAGCGCGAGGGAAAGCCCGAGGTATAACGGCGCAAGTAGCCAGCGACAGGCAAACAGAATTTTTTCGATGGTATTTTCGATCATGATGGGCGGGGCCTCCGTTAGGCCGCGGATTCTACCGAAAGACTGAAGATCTTCAGCACTTCCGGGCGATCACCAAGGGACCTTTCTTCGACGAACGACAAGCCTAGTTTTTGAAGTACCGCGATGGAGCGCGCATTTCTGGGGGTGGTGATGCCGAGAATGGTCTGCAATCCAAGAGCGGCTTGGCCGTGCAGCATGGCAGCGCGAGCTGCCTCGGTCACATACCCGTGGTTCCAAAAA
>JBMTZJ010000084.1:0-6290 GCA_049455515.1 Steroidobacteraceae bacterium | reverse complement strand
AGAAAAAAGCAGATTCCGACGAGTTTTCCGCGTGAAGTCTCCCGTGGGTAATCGGCGATCACCGCGGCCAGCATCGCTGCGATCAGCGAAGCGCCGCAGGCCGTGATGAACACCATCGCGTACAGTGTCCAATTGAAAGCGGCCAGCGGAAACAGCAAATAGCCGACCCCGAGGATGGCGAAACCCATGGCGTAGATGACGCGTCTGCCGAGCCGATCCGACGCTGCGCCGATCAACCCCGATAGCAACAACGCAGGGATTTCGCTGACGACGTCCATGACGCCACTCACCCGACCTTGAATATCGTCGGGAATCATGAGCATCGAATTGAAGAGGTAAGGCCGAAGGTTACCGACCAGCGTCAGCAAGCCGATCGAGAAGAACGCGACACCGAGCAACGCATAGAAATTGGATCGCTGGACTCCGGGCGCGAGCTCCCAGATCCCGACCTTCACTGCGCCGTCGTCGCGAGCGCGCTCCGTCGTCATATCCCCGCCCCCCGTCGTTATCGGTCGATGCTAGAGGATCGAGCGGGGTGGCGCACCCGTTATACTGACCGCCCTTTGATCGACCGCGGCGATGGCCGCTCGCCAGGAGCCATGGCTCGCACGTTTCAGGAACTGGTTTTCGCCCTTCAGAAGTACTGGTCGGACCAGGGTTGCGTCATCCTGCAGCCGTACGACATGGAAATGGGCGCCGGTACTTTTCATACGGCAACTTTCCTGCGCTCGATCGGCCCCGAGCCTTGGAGCGCGGCATACGTGCAGCCTTCGCGTCGACCGACCGACGGACGATACGGCGACAACCCGTTCAGACTGCAGCGCTACTACCAGTTTCAGGTGGTCCTGAAGCCGTCGCCGCTCGACATCCTCGATCGGTACATTGGCTCGCTGAAGATGTTGGGCTTCGATCCTTTAACCCACGATATCCGCTTCGTCGAAGACAACTGGGAGTCTCCCACCCTCGGCGCTTGGGGTCTCGGTTGGGAAGTGTGGCTCAACGGCATGGAGGTCACGCAGTTCACCTACTTCCAGCAAGTTGGTGGTCTCGACTGTCGGCCCGTCACTGGCGAAATCACGTACGGACTCGAACGGCTCGCGATGTATCTACAGGGTGTCGACAGTGTCTACGACATCGTCTGGACCGACGGCCCGATGGGCCGCGTCACGTATCGCGACGTGTACCACCAAAACGAAGTCGAGCAATCCGCTTATAACTTCGAGCACGCCGATACTGCCGCGCTGTTTCGGCATTTCGATGAGCACGAGGCCGCGTGTCTGCGCTTGCTCGAGGCAAAGCTCGCGCTACCCGCGTACGAGCAAGTGCTCAAAGCCTCTCACACCTTCAATCTGCTCGATGCACGACGCGCCATCTCCGTGACTGAGCGTCAAAGATTTATCCTGCGGGTGCGGACGCTGGCGCGTGGCGTCGCCCAAGCGTATTACGACAGCCGCGAGGCACTGGGATTCCCGATGGCGCGCGGGGGCGCCATGGCGAAAGACGGGACATCGTCATGAGCGTTCGCGATTTTCTTTTCGAGCTCGGCACCGAGGAGCTCCCGCCGCTCGCGCTACCGGAACTCGAGCGTGCGCTAGCCGAGGGTATTCGCACGGGTATCGAAGCGGCCGGGTTGAGTTACAGCGGTTTCATTTCTTATGCGGCACCGCGGCGACTCGCCGTGCTCGTGCGCGCATTGGTGGAGACGCAGCCCGAACAGCATATCAAGCGCCGTGGCCCGCCCGTTTCTGCGGCGTTCGATAAATCTGGCGTGGCCACTCGTGCGGCGACGGCGTTCGCCGAGAGCTGTGGCGTCACGGTGGCGCAACTCGGTCGCGTCACCGAGGGCAAAGGCGAGTTCCTGTATTTCGAAGGCAGTAAACCCGGCGCGGCCACAGCAGCATTGCTACCGGCCATCGTTCAAAGCGCGCTCGACGGCCTGCCGATCCCCAAGCGTATGCGCTGGGGTACGAGCGATGCCGAATTCGTCAGGCCCGTGCATTGGGTCGTGATGCGCTTTGGCCACGAAACACTGCCCGTTCGCCTGCTCGATACACCGGCGGGCGCCACGACGCGTGGACATCGATTCCATGCGCCGCAAGAAATCGCCATCCCCGAGCCCGCCGATTACGCAGAGCTCCTGCGATCCAAAGGATTCGTCATCGCGAGCTTCGACGAGCGGCGGGAGCGTATTCGCACGCAGGTGCTCGCCTGCGCCCAAACGCTCGGCGGTCGGGCCGTGCTCGACCACTCGCTGCTCGACGAAGTGACGGCACTCGTCGAATGGCCTGTGGCAATCGAGGGTCGATTCGATGAGCGCTTTCTCGCGTTACCGCGCGAAGTACTCATCTCCACACTTCAAGAACATCAGCGTTACTTTGCCGTCGAAAACGCTCGTGGCGAACTGACGAACCAGTTCATCACGGTTAGCAACATCGACAGCCGCGATCCATCGCGCGTCCGCGCGGGTAACGAGCGTGTGGTTCGACCGCGACTCGCCGATGCCGCGTTCTTTCATGAGCAAGATCGTCGTCATCCGCTGCACGCATGGCGATCAGGGCTCGATGGCGTCACTTTCCAAGCGAAGCTCGGCTCGATCGGCGACAAGCAGCGGCGGGTCGAAGCGCTCTCTCGAACCATCGCGCCGTTGGTTGGCGCCGATGTCGAGCTCGCCGCGCGCGCAGCCGAGCTCGCAAAATGCGACCTGCTCTCCGCGATGGTCGGTGAGTTCCCTGAATTACAGGGTGTGATGGGCGCGTATTACGCCGCAGGTGACGGCGAGGACGCGCGGGTCGCTGCTGCGATACGCGATCATTACCTACCGCGCGGCGCGGGTGATGCCTTGCCCAACGATCCCATCGGTGTGGCCGTAGCGCTGGCAGACAAGCTCGATACGCTCGCCGGCATTTTCGGGATCGGTCAAAAACCGAGCGGCACTAAAGATCCGTTTGCGCTCCGGCGTGCTGCAATCGGCGTGTTCCGTATCGCCCTCGAAGGCCAACTCGATCTCGATCTGGCCGATCTCGTCGGCAAAGCGGTCGCGGCACAGCCGGTTAAAACCCAAGACACCACCGGAGAAGTACTGGCCTATATTCAGGAGCGGATGCGCTCGCATTACCTCGAGGCTGGCTATCCTGCGGAATCCTTCGAAGCCGTGCTCACCGCGGACGCGACGGGCGTCGTGGATTTCGACCAGCGCATGCAGGCACTCGCGAAATTTCGTGAGCGCCCGGAAGCAGAGAGCCTCGCCGCCGCAAACAAGCGGATCGCCAACATTCTGCGTAAATCCGCGGCGGGCGAAATACCGGGGGTCATCGATACTTCGATGCTCCGGATCGACGCCGAGAAATCTTTGCATGCCGCCCTCGATGCCGTTTCGGCAGCGGTGACGGCCGATATTGCGGCGCGGCGCTACGATGACGCTCTGGCGAAGCTCGCCGGGCTGCGCCCGTCCATCGACGCCTTCTTCAATGACGTTATGGTCAACGATCCTGATCCTGCTTTGCGCTCGAATCGCCTCGCTCTCGTGTCGCGTGTCCGGAGCTTGTTCGCCGGCGTCGCAGACTTTTCCAAGTTGCCCGGCTGAGGCATTCCGTGCAGGCGCTGGGCTCCATCGTCTTCACCACTTTCCTGTTTCTCTGGACGATCGGCTACGCGGCGTTTTTCGTGGTCGTCGGCGGCTTCATGACTCATCGTCGGCGTTTCGCGCTGATCGAGTGGTATGCGGAGCGAATCTTTGATGTCCTGCGAGTCACCTGCAAGCTCGACTATCGAGTCGAGGGGCTCGAAAACATTCCCGCCGAGCCCCACGTGGCGTACTGGAAACACTCCTCGGCCTGGGAAACCTTCGGTCAGTTTCTGGTGGGGCCGCCCAAGGTCATCGTGCTCAAACACGAACTCATGTACATCCCGTTCGTCGGCTTTGGGCTCTGGCTCTTGCGCTCGATCGACGTCAAACGCGGCGCAGGAACATCCGCCGTCAATCAAGTCGTAAGCCAAGGCGGCAGCCGACTCGCTGAAGGGCTCTCCATTCTCATTTTTCCCGAGGGGACTCGCGTCGCGGCCGGGGAAACGCGTCGATACGGCGTGAGCGGCGCCCTACTCGCAAGTCGCGCGGGATGCAAAGTGGTGCCGGTCGCTCACGATGCCGGCTACTACTGGCCCCGACGCGGTCTGATGAAAAAACCGGGGACCATTCGTATCATCGTCGGACCGCCGATAGACGCCGCCGGTCGCGAGCCGCGCGAAATCAACGAAGAAGCGCAGGCGTGGATCGAATCGACGATCGCACGCATTCGAACGGGAACCCCTCCATGAAACGTCGCCACTTTATCGTGTCTGCAGCCACCACCTCCGTGATGACGAGCTTGGCTTCGTCGATCTCTATGGCGAGTACGGAAGAGCGATCCCGAGCGAAAGACTTCGATCCTGCGGAGGCGAGCATCGCCCAGCTTCAACGTTTATTGAGCTCGACCTTGACCTCGGCGGCTCTAGTGAGCGCGTACCTAGATCGTATTGCCACGCTCGACCAACAAGGCCCTGCTTACCGCTCGGTCATTGCGGTGAACCCGGACGCCCTCGATATCGCTCGTACGCTCGACAAGGAACGTCGCGCGAATCGCGTGCGCGGCCCTCTACACGGCATTCCGGTGCTCATCAAAGATAATATCGAGACCTCCGACCGGATGCCGACGACAGCAGGCTCGCTGGCGCTCGCCAACGCATTCCACGCGAAGGACGCCCCGCTGGTGGCGCGACTCCGCGCGGCAGGCGCGATCATCCTCGGTAAAACCAATCTCAGTGAGTGGGCCAACTTTCGCTCTACGTTTTCGAGCAGTGGATGGAGCGCCATCGGCGGACAAACGGGTAACGCCTACGATCCGAAACGTAACCCGTCGGGCTCCAGCTCCGGGTCCGCCACGGCAGCAGCGCTATCTCTGGCAGCCGCAGCGATCGGAACCGAAACCGACGGCTCTATTTTGTCGCCGGCATCTGTTAACGGCTTGGTGGGATTCAAACCCTCGATCGGAACGGTCAGTGGGCAAGGCATCGTTCCGTTATCCCCTCGTCAGGATGTCGCCGGACCGATGGCGCGAACGGTAGAGGACGCGCGTCTACTTGCTGACGTCATCTTCGATTCGCCACGCCGAACGCCCGTCGGCGGCCTCATGCCGGCCCGTGATTGGCGTGTGGGAATCGTTCCCGCTGCGAGTACGATGCGTGCCGAAGTCGCTGCGCTCTACGCGCAGGCTATCGACGTTTGGCGACAGTGCTCGACGGCGACGATCGATGCGCCGCTCCCGGCCGCCTTGCGCCAGGCCGGGCAAGCCGAGTACACCGCACTGCTCTTCGAGTTCAAAGATTCGATCAACGCCTATCTTGGGGCGCTCCCGGCGGGCCTGACCGATACGCGCTCGCTCGAGAGCTTGATCGAATTCAACCGTCGTCTCAAAGATCGGGAAATGCCGTTTTTCGGTCAGGAAATTTTTGAGCTGGCCCAAGCGAAGGGCACTCTCGACGATCCGGAATATCTCGACGCCCTGCGGCAGTTGCGGCAGCTCGTCGAGGTGGCGGGTCTCGAAAAGCTTTTCGCCGAGTTACGGGTCGATGTCATCGTAGCGCCGGGCTCTGGCCCCAGCGGGTTGATCGATCATGTGCTCGGGGACCGCGACGATCTCGGTGGGTCCGTCCTCGGGTCTGCCGCGGCCGTTGCGGGCTATCCGAGTGTGACCTTGCCCATCGGTCTCGTACGCGGCATGCCCGTCGGGATGACGGTGATCGCCCGACGTTTCGATGATGCTCGTCTGCTCGAGGTCGCCGCCCTTTTCGAGCGGACGGGAAAGCTTCGAATCGCGCCGACTATTCGGTCGACTTAACGCGGGGCTCTTCTCCCGGATACGCGCGTCTTGCGCTCCTCGGTTTGTGCTCAGCGATTTCCATCTCGGTGAGTCCGACCAGCTCGTGCGGAAAAACGAGCCACTGATCGGTGGCGTGCACGTACCAATCAGGTGTCCGCCGACTGCGATTGCGTGAGGGCTTGTAATAGACCGTCGCGATCTTCACGTCTTTCGGATAGTTCGAGGGGCAGCGTCGCCGCAATTCATCGAGTACGGCTTCGATACTACGACCCGAATCGAATACATCGTCGACGAGCAACACGTGGTCTTCGCTCGTCACTTTTGAGACCAGGTAGTCCATCGCGTGAACGCGCACCGTCTTGTCGGTTTGATCGATCCCGGTGTAGCTCGAGGTTCGTACGGTGATGTGGTCCGTGCGCAGTCCCCGGTATTCCA
>JBMTZJ010000083.1:0-6466 GCA_049455515.1 Steroidobacteraceae bacterium | reverse complement strand
GCGAGCACCGGCATGACTGCGATCAGCAGGTAGGCCGTGATGAGCCAGGTCCAGCAGAAGAGCGGCATGTTGAGCAAACCCATGCCCGGCGCGCGCATGTTGAGAATGGTGACGACCACGTTGATCGCACCGAGGATCGACGAGATACCCATTAGGTGAATCGCGAAGATCGTGAGCGGGAAACTGTCACCGGCCTGCAGCGACAACGGCGGATAGAGCGTCCAGCCGCCCGCGGGGGCGCCGCCCGGCACGAAGAGTGTGAGCAACAGCAGCGTGAAGGCGAACGGCAGCAGCCAGAAACTGAAATTGTTGAGTCGGGGCAGCGCCATATCGGGGGCGCCGACCTGCATGGGCACCATCCAGTTGGCGAGGCCCGTCCACGCCGGCATCACCGCGCCGAAAATCATGAGCAGCGCGTGCATGGTGGTCATGGAATTGAAGAAGCCCGGATCGACGAACTGCAATCCGGGCTGGAAGAGCTCCGCGCGAATGACGAGCGCCATTGCGCCGCCGAGGAAGAACATCACGCAGGCAAACACCAGGTACATCGTGCCGATGTCCTTGTGGTTGGTCGCATAGAGCCAGCGCTTGAGGCCTTGCGGCTTGTGATCGTGATGATCGTGCGCGTGGTCGTGAGTCGCGGTGTTGGCCATGGTATTCGTGCTCTCTCGATTTATTTCTTGCGTTGAATTCTTTGACTAGCGATGGGGCGTCGTTCAGCCGCGCGGTGTTGCGGGAAGGGCGGCGACGGTCGGCGACGCATCGCTGACGGGCTCAGCGGTAGTTTCAGCGGGAGCGGACGCGCCGGCCTTCTGGCTGGCGAGCCAGCTGCGGTACTCCTCTTTTGTGACGACCTTGACCACGATGGGCATGAAGCCGTGGTCACGTCCGCACAGTTCCGCACACTGACCGCGGTAGAGACCGGTTTTTCCTTTCTCCACCTTGAACCACAATTCGTTGACGTTGCCGGGAATCGCGTCTTTCTTCATGCCGAAGTCTGGAACCCACCATGCATGAATGACGTCCTGCGCGGTCAGCAGTACGCGAACTTTGGTGTCCTCGGGTACGACGAGTGGGTTATCGACGTTGAGCAGATAGTTCTCGACCGACTCCGGATTGACGCCTGAGCCGAGTTGACGCGCTTCGTCACTCGCACGATCGAGAGCCGAGAAGAACTTCACATCTTCCCCGAGGTAGTCGTAGTGCCACTTCCACTGGTAGCCGGTCACCTTGATGCTGATCTCGGTATTACGGGTGTCCTCGATCGCGATCAGCGTGCGTGCCGCCGGAATGGCCATGATCACGAGAATGAAAACCGGGATCACCGTCCAGATGATTTCAGCTTTGGTGCTGTGGGTCATGGTCGTGTCGGGCTTTGCACCCTGCGATTTGCGGAAGGCGACCAGCGACCAGATCATCCATCCGAATACGAACACGCCGATGGCCACGCACCACCAGAAAATCGTCATGTGCAGTGCGTGAATTTCCTTGGACAACACGGTGACGCCCACCGGCATGTTCAGGTTGCCCCATTCGGCGTGGGCGGTGAGTGGGGCAAGGCTGCCCAGCATCGCGAAGACGGCGGAGAGGGCAGAGCGAACGAGTTTGGTCATGGCTTATCCGGTTGGTCGATCAATATGCAACGGCGGGGATTCAGCGATTCGGCCAATCAAGCGACGAAGTCGCTTGGCGAGACTGAGCCGCTCCTGCTCATTGAGGAACGAACCGATCTCGAGGCCGCGACCATGCGATTCGACGGTCAGTCGACTCGGATGCAGCGGTGAACCCCCGGTGCGAATTCTAACTTGAGCCCAGTGTCGCGGGAACTCGACACGCTGGTGATTCGGGGGTGACACATCTTCGATGGTGACGAGATCATCGGAAACGATGATGGTTTGCCGCTGATGCCGCCTCGCCATGCTGACTCGCAGCGCCCAGGCGACGAGCGCGATTTCCAGCCCTGCAAACGGCAAAACCAGCCAGAAACCCATGAGCGAAATGGGCAGGGCGATCGAGAGCGAGGCCACACAAACGCTGATGAAAAACCAGCGCGCCCCGCGGGGCGACAGCGAGCAATGGGGGGCGATTTCGATGCGGGCTTCGGACTCGGGCATGGCTCAGGGCCTCCGCTGGCAACCGGATGCTACCGACCAATTAAATTTCAACCTATACAACCACTTACGGCCTCAGACAGAGTTCTTTTAGCCAACCACCAGGCGGTCAAGCGCTTGCCTGCCGAGCCGGAGGCGCGTGGGGTCGTCCGCGCCATGGGGGAACACGGCCAACGGCGGTACCCCGAGCAGGGACTCCAAAGTCGCGAGATTTTCTTCGCTTCGAGACAGGGTCGGATCGATCCGATTGCCGATCCAACCGGCGAGAGTGATCCCCGAATGACGGATCGCCTCGGCAGTCAGCACCGCGTGATTGAGGCATCCCAGCCGGAGCCCGACCACCAGCAACACTGGCAGGGCGATGGCTTGCGCGAGATCCGCGATGCTCTGGCCGGGGCCGAGCGGCGCACGCCACCCACCGGCTCCCTCGACCACCAGCCAGTCGCAGTTTATTGCGCGGTCGTGGGCCAAGGCGACGATCCGCCGTAGGTCGATCTCGATCCCCGCTTCGGCTGCCGCGAGATGCGGCGAGATCGGAGGCTCAAAACAGTAGGGATTCGTCGCCTCGTAGTCCGACTCGCCCGCGGCCGCCATCAGTGCGAGTGCGTCGTCGTTCCGCAGGCCCGTCGGACTGCGCTCAGCGCCGGACGCGACGGGCTTCATCACGCCCACCCGCAGTCCTTTAGCTCGCGCCGCTGCGACCAACGCGGTCGATACGAACGTCTTACCGATCTCGGTATCGGTTCCTGTGACGAAGACACCGTTGATACGTCCGGTCATCGCCGTGAACTCTTCGGGAATGGCACGACTACCTCGCCGTCACTCGTCCGACGTCTTCCGCCTCCGGAAAACGCGGCGACGTAAATGATTTCGCGATCATCGCGCTCGAATCTGTCGATATCGAGTACCGGCTCGACGAACCCCGCTCTCATCAATGCACTACCGAGGTCATGGATATCCGCTTGTCCTCGAACGGCTGTCGCGCTCGGGGACGAACAAAGAAAAAGCCCCCCATCCAACAACACCCGGTGAATCTCACTCAGGGACGCATCGAGCGCCTCGATCCCCGGCGCCCAATCGTTGGCGACAACGAGATCAACGCTTTGATCGTCGAGCGGCCATCGAGTGAGCGTCGCATCGATGTATTCGATCCGCGACCCGCGTCGAACGATACGCTCGAACATCGACGCGAACACTCCGGCGGATTTCTCGGCTTGGCCCGTCGAGATAATGCGTGCTCGGGCAAACCTTGCACGCAACGCCTCCGGTAGTCCCGCCCGTTGCCCGTCGATGTCGAGCACGACCGCCGGACTCAGGGAGAAATGATCGAGGCGACCGAGTAACTCCTCGTAGACCGGCCGACTCATATTGCCGCCTCCAGCGCGGCGAGCAAGCTGTCGACCTGCGCCTCGGTATGCGCCGCCGACAGCGTGATTCGCAATCTTGCCGTACCTTGCGGAACCGTCGGAGGTCGTATCGCCGTGACACGAAAACCGGCCGTCGAAAGTTGTCCGCTCGCTGCGAGCGCCGCTTCGGATGATCCGAGAATCATGGGTTGGATCGGGGTTGTCGAGCCCGACAACGTCAGCCCACGCGCTTTCGCACCGGCCCTGAATCGCTCAACCAAAGAATTCAAGTGCTCACGTCGCCAATGCTCTTGCTTGATGACTGCAAGCGCCATACGCGTCGCTGCCGCGACGGCCGGTGGCAAGGCCGTGGTGTAGATGTAGGTTCGCGCCCGCTGAATCAAGAGCTCAATGACATCCGAATCTCCGGCGACGAAGGCACCGAACGTTCCGAACGCCTTCCCGAAAGTGCCGACGAGTACAGGCACCTCGCGCGGACTCAAGCCGAGGAATTCACAACTACCGCGGCCTGTTGCGCCGATGACGCCGATGCCATGCGCATCGTCGACGACGAGCCATCCCTCGTGTTTCTTCGCCGCCGCGGCGAGTGCTGGCAGTGGCGCAATATCACCGTCCATGCTGAACACGCCGTCGGTGATGACCAACGAGCCTCCGCCTGCTGCGGCGATGGCGGGGGCATGTGTGTCGAGCAGCGACGCTGCAGCTGCTGCATCGCCGTGAGCGTAGCGAAGGTGGGATGCGCTACGCACGAGTCGAGCAGCATCGATCAACGAGGCATGATTGAGCTCATCAGCGATCAGTAGGTCGCGTCGATCGGCGAGCGCCGACAGCACGCCGAGATTCGCCATATAGCCGGTCGAGAACACTAACGCCCGCTCCCGACCCATGAATTCCGCCAGCTCCCGCTCGAGCGCGTCGTGCTCTGCGGTGTGACCACTGATCAAATGTGAGGCGCCAGCGCCCGCTCCAAGTTGCTGCGCGGCCTCCGCCATCGCACTCGCGATTCGTTCGTCTGTCGCAAGACCCAGGTAGTCGTTACTACAAAAATTTAAACGACCGTCTGGCGAGAGCTCGCGATGACGGCGCAGTTGGCGGGAGTCGATCTCGCCGAGGGCGGCAGCGATCGTCTCAGGCGTGCAGCGCACCGGGCGCTCCGGTTGCGGTACGCATTCCGAGACGCTCAAGCAATTCCCGATCGTGTTCGACGTCGGGATTACCCGTGGTCAGCAATTTCTCGCCGTAGAAGATGGAGTTCGCGCCAGCGAAGAACGCCAATGCCTGAAGTTCATCCGACATTTGCTCGCGGCCGGCGGACAGCCTCACGGCAGACTTCGGCATGAGGATGCGTGCGACGGCGATCGTGCGAACGAAGTCGAACGGGTCGATCGGTGCTTGATTGGCCAGCGGCGTCCCGGGTACCGCCACGAGTTGATTGATCGGTACGCTTTCTGGATGCTGCGGGAGATTGGCGAGCACTTGCAGCATGCGAGCACGATCTTTCGTTGTTTCGCCCATGCCGACGATACCGCCACAGCAGACGTTCATGCCTGCTTCGCGAACCGCTTCGAGCGTATCGAGACGATCTTGGAAATCCCGAGTCGTGATGATCTTGTCGTAGAACTCGGGCGAGGTATCGATGTTGTGGTTGTAGTAATCGAGACCCGCCTCGCGCAATTCTTTGGCTTGCTCGCGCGTCAGCATGCCGAGCGTCGCACAACTCTCGAGACCGAGCGATTTCACTTCGCGAATCATCGCGGTCATGACATCGATGTCTTTTTTCTTGGGAGAACGCCAGGCCGCGCCCATGCAAAAACGGGTTGCTCCGGCATCCCGGGCTGCGCGAGCCCGATCGGCGACATCCGCGACGGCCATCAGCGCTTCGCGGTCGAGGCCGGTGTCGTAGCGAATGCTCTGGGGGCAGTAAGCGCAGTCCTCGGGGCATGCGCCGGTTTTTACTGACAGCAGCGTGCTCATCTGTACGGTGTTGGCGGCCTGATGCGCGCGATGCGCCGATTGCGCGCGGAACAGCAGGTCCTGGAAAGGCAGCGCGAACAGCGCCTGGACTTCCTCGATGGACCAATCGTGACGGACGGCGTGTTCGGTCATGGTGTTTCCCGGAGCGATGACGAGATTTGAGGACTGCCGTCGGACGAGGTCTGCGGGCAGCCTTTGGCGTTTTCGATGGGGATGTTCCTCAAGGGCGGGGGAGACTGTCAACTTGAACATCGTTGCGAGGTCGACAATTCACCCGGTAGCGCGCTGGCTTAACCAATATGGCGCGGCGCTTCCTTGGCGAGCTCGATGGAGTTTCAGTTGCCTACCGCCGCGTTGTTACTTTTGTGAGCGAGAGGGCGATCTCGGCCCCATCGATCTCTGTACCGACTGTCTGTCGGGCTTGCCTTGGAGTCCGTGCGCCGACCCCGAGCGGTCGCCGTTTGCCGCATTCATTTATGGTGATCCGATCGCCGACACCCTGAAAACACTTAAATATCGTGGTGACCGGCGGGCTGCGCGTCTTTTCGGGGGGATGCTCGCGGGCGCGCTGCATGGCTACGAACCGCCCGAAGCATTGATTCCCGTACCGCTCCATCCGGAGCGGGTGTGTCGCAGGGGGTTCAATCAATCGGCACTCATCGCGACGCATGTCGGACATTGGCTGCATCGGCCCGTACATCCTGACTGGCTTTCACGCATCCGCGCCACGCCCTCGCAAACCGGACTGCACGCCGCCGAAAGACGTCTAAACGTCGAGGGTGCGTTTGTCGTCAGTCCTCGCGGTCTCGCCGGAATCGCATCAACGGGTGTACGTCGTATCGCGTTGATCGACGATGTACTCACCACCGGAGCGACGCTCGATGCGGCGCGCGACGCGCTGCTCGCGGCGGGTCTCGCAGAGGTTCAGCGTTGGGCCGTCGCGAGAGCGATGCCGACGAACAGCACCATGCCGACGTAATGATTATCGAGAAACGCGCGGAAGCAGGCTTCACG
>JBMTZJ010000082.1:0-6603 GCA_049455515.1 Steroidobacteraceae bacterium | reverse complement strand
GCGTAGAGACGCAACTCGATCGCATGACCCGATAAGGCGATCTCGTGCTGTTCGAGGGGTAAGGGCTCTCCAGCAGCCACCCGCAGCTGCCATTCGACGAGGTCGACGCCGGTGATCATCTCGGTAACAGGGTGCTCGACCTGCAGCCGCGTGTTCATTTCCATGAAATAGAACGTGCCATCCGGCTCGACGATGAACTCGACGGTGCCGGCGCCCACGTAGCCGACACGTCTCGCCGCATTGATCGCAGCGAGCCCCATCGCTGCGCGACGCTCCGCCGTCATTCCGGGCGCCGGCGCTTCTTCGAGCACTTTTTGGTGTCGTCGCTGAATGGAGCAATCGCGTTCGCCGAGATGAACGATGTGGCCGTGGCGATCGGCGAAGATCTGAATCTCGATATGACGGGGTCGGGTGATGTACCGCTCGATTAATACTTTGGAATCACCGAAGCTCGCGTTCGCCTCGCGTTGGCAGGAGGCGAGTGCCGAGACGAAATCTTCGGGTCGGTCGACGCGACGAATGCCTTTACCGCCACCGCCCGCACTCGCTTTGATGAGTATCGGGTAACCGATGCGATCAGCCTCCGCGAGCAAGGTATCGGCGTCCTGCTGCTCGCCGTGATAACCGGGTGTGAGCGGTACGCCGGTATCTTCGAGCAGACGCTTGGCTTCCGATTTCGAGCCCATCGCACGGATGGCGGATGCGGGCGGGCCAACAAAGAGAAGACCGGCGCTTTCGCAGGCCTCGGCGAATGCTGCATTCTCGGAAAGAAATCCGTATCCCGGATGCACGGCATCGGCGCCACTGCGCTGAGCCGCCGCGATGACGGCTGCAATATCGAGATAACTCTCGCGCGCGGCGGCGGGGCCAATGCGCTCCGCCCGATCGGCGAGGCGCACGTGCCTCGCATTCTGGTCGGCGTCCGAATGGACCGCGACGGTTTCGAGCCCCAATTTCTTTGCCGTTCGGATGATGCGGCAGGCAATCTCACCTCGATTGGCGATGAGCAGGCGGCGCGGAAGTTTCGAGTTCCCGGCGCTCACGAATCGCTCCAGCGCGGTTTTTCGTGAGCGAGTAGGGCGCGGATGCCTTCGGTACCTTCGGGCGAGACGCGCGCATCGGCGATGCATTCGATGGTCTGCTGCATCACCGAGGCGTCGATCGGTCTGCCATGGATGCTGCGCAGTAAGCGCTTGGTCTCAGCGAGCGCTCGCGGGCCGGCACTACGCAAGGCACTGGCGAGTGCATCGATACGCGTATCGAGCTTCTCGATCGGCACGTGCTCGTTGACGAGTCCGGTACGCACCGCCGTGACGGCATCGAAGACCTCGGCCGTGAGCATGTACTGCAGCGCCGCCCGATAGCCCATGGCGCGCTGTACGTACGGAGAGATCGTTGCCGGAACGAGGCCGAGGCGAACCTCCGAGAAACAGAATCGCGCATCGTCGGCCGCGACAGCCAAATCGCAAGCGGCCACGAGACCGGTCGCCCCGGCATAGCACGCGCCGTGAACGCGAGCGAGGGTGGGCTTGGGGAGATGATCGAGGGTCTGCAGTAACGTCGAGAGGCGCGCGACGTCCTCGAGATTCTTCGCCCGGTCGTACTCGGCGGCTCGCGCCATCCAGTGCAGGTCTGCGCCGGCGCAAAACGCTTTGCCGAGCCCGCCGATGACGATGACGCGTACAGTGTCGTCATCGCCAAGTTCATGCAGGATCGTGCCGAGATCGCTCATCAGCGTCTCGTCGAGCGCATTGCGTCGATCGGGACGCGCGAGCCAAACCCGCGCGACGCCATCATTCACGGTGTAGTCGATCGCTTTTGAGGAGATCGGCATGGCGGCCTCACATACGGAAGACGCCGAAGCGCGTCTCAGGAATTGGCGCGTTGAGCGATGCGGCGAGTCCGAGCGCCAGCACTCGACGGGTATCGGCCGGATCGATGATGCCGTCGTCCCAGAGTCTCGCCGTAGCGTAGTAGGGATGGCCTTGGGTCTCGTATTGGCGTCGGATCGGATCCATGAACGCGTCTTGCTCGTCCGTGCTCCAGGTTCCGCCTCGCGATTCGATACCGTCTCTTCGTACGCGCGCCAGAACCTGCGCCGCCTGTTCGCCACCCATGACGCTGATCCGCGAATTCGGCCACATCCAAAGAAATCGTGGTGCATAGGCGCGTCCGCACATTGCGTAATTACCGGCGCCGAAACTTCCGCCGATGACGACCGTGAGCTTCGGAACGCGTGCACAGGCGACGGCCGTCACCATCTTCGCGCCGTGGCGTGCGATGCCCTCGTTTTCGTACTTCCGGCCGACCATGAACCCGGTGATGTTTTGCAGGAACACCAGCGGGATCCGACGCTGACAGGCGAGCTCGATGAAATGCGCGCCTTTCTGCGCCGATTCGGAGAAGAGGATGCCGTTGTTGGCGATGATTCCGATGGGCATCCCCTCGAGATGCGCAAACCCTGTGATGAGGGTCGTGCCGTAGCGTGCTTTGAATTCGTCGAAGTCGCTGTCGTCGACGAGTCTCGCGATGACCTCACGCACCTCGAAGGGTGTACGCAGATCGGTGGGGACGAGGCCGTAAAGATCCTCGATCGGGTAGCGCGGCGGTCGGGACTCACGAAGAACCGGTCCCAAGGGTTTGGTCGAATTAAGCGCGCCGACGATCTGCCGCGCCCGTCCGAGCGCCTCGGCATCATTGGCCGCCAGATGATCCACCACGCCGGAGAGGCGCGTGTGTACGTCACCGCCGCCAAGATCTTCCGCCGAGACATCCTCGCCCGTTGCGGCTTTGACGAGCGGTGGTCCGCCCAAAAAAATCGTACCTTGATTGCGCACGATGATCGACTCGTCGCTCATCGCGGGCACGTACGCACCGCCAGCCGTACAACTGCCGAGCACCACCGCGATTTGCGCAATGCCTTCGGCCGAGAGATTCGCCTGATTAAAGAAGATGCGTCCGAAGTGTTCACGATCGGCGAAGACTTCGTCTTGATTGGGAAGGTTGGCACCGCCCGAGTCGACGAGATAAACACACGGTAGACGGTTTTCCCGAGCGACCTCTTGGGCGCGTAAATGTTTTTTGACGGTGATGGGGTAGTAGGTGCCGCCTTTGACCGTCGCGTCGTTGCAGACGATGACGCACTCGCGACCGGCGATACGACCAATGCCGGTGATGAGCCCCGCGCCCGGCGCCTCGCCGCCGTACATGTCGTGCGCCGCAAGTGGCGAGAGTTCTAGAAAGGGCGTTCCGGGATCGAGCAGCATGTCGATGCGCTCCCGCGGAAGCAGTTTCCCGCGCGCCACGTGGCGCTCGCGTGCCGCGGGGCCGCCGCCGACCGAGACCTCTTGCAGTCTTTGCCGCAGGTCCGCCACCAGCTCTCGCATCGCGTCAGCGCGCGCGGCGAACTGAGCGCTATTTCGATCGACCGTCGATTCGATGACCGCCATGCCGGCCCCTCTTGTGAAAACCCGCCCGGGGTTGCACTATTGTCGGACAATACTACCATTCTTGGTGCGGAGGCAATGCCATGTCGGCGGCAGCAGAACTGTTCTTAGATCCCCTGCAGGACGACACTCTGGCCGAAGTGCGCGATACCGTCCGTCGTTTCGCGACGGAGCAGATCGCTCCGATTGCCGCCGAGGTCGACCGACTCAATGATTTTCCAGCCGGGCTGTGGCGCAAGCTCGGCGAGCAGGGTCTGCTCGGCCTCACCGTGCCGGCGCGGTGGGGTGGGAGCGATCTCGGTTACCTCGCCCATATCGTCGCCATGGAAGAGATCTCCCGTGCCTCGGCGTCGATCGGCCTCAGTTACGGCGCGCACTCCAATCTTTGTGTCAACCAGATCCGGCTCAACGGCAACGATGCCCAACGCGATCGCTATCTGCCGCCTCTCGTGAGCGGTGAATGGATCGGTGCGCTCGCCATGTCGGAGCCGGGCGCCGGCTCCGATGTGTTGTCTATGCAGATGCGAGCCGAACGGCGCGGCGATCACTTCGTGCTCAATGGACGAAAGATGTGGATCACGAACGGGCCTGACGCCGACGTCTTCGTGATCTACGCGCGCACCAATCCGTCGCTCGCACCAAAAGGTGTGACGGCATTCATCGTCGAGGCGGGTTTTCCGGGATTCGGTCGCTCACCCAAACTCGATAAGCTCGGGATGCGCGGTTCGAACACCTGCGAGCTCGTGCTCGACGACTGTCGCGTGCCAGCGGAAAACGTGCTCGGCGAGGTCGATCGTGGCACGGCGGTGCTGATGAGCGGGCTCGACTACGAGCGCGCCGTGTTGGCGGCCGGTCCGCTCGGCATCATGGCCGCTGCGCTCGATCTCGCGCTACCGTACGTCCACGATCGCCGGCAATTCGGCGCGCCGATCGGCAGCTTCCAGTTGATGCAAGCCAAGATCGCCGACATGTACACGGACTTTGCGGCCGCGAGATCCTTGGTCTATGCCGTCGGTCGGGCGTGCGATGAGGGACGATGCCGTCGTCACGACGCGGCGGCCGCTATTCTTTTTGCAGCTGAAAAAGCGACGAAGGTCGCTCTCGAGGCGCTGCAATGTCTCGGTGGAAACGGCTACATCAATGATTACCCGGCCGGCCGCTTGGTTCGCGACGCGAAACTCTACGAGATCGGCGCAGGGACTCAGGAGATTCGTCGCATGCTCATCGGCCGTGAGCTCTTTGAGCGTACGGCCTGAGCGGAGAGCGCATGACCGAACCTTTCTCACCGCTCAAACTCGAGCCCGCCTATCGCAAGGTTGCAGCTGTCCTCACGGCGCGTATCACCGACGGTGCGCTGCAGCCCGGTGAGCGGTTACCCGCAGAGCTCGAGCTCGCGCGACAGCTCGGCGTACACCGCTCGACCATCCGCGAAGCGCTTCGGGAGCTCGAGTCTGCGGGTCTACTGCGACGTGAACGCGGTTCGAAACTCATGATGGTGAGTCGTCCCGATCGGATCGCCGTCGCCAGCGGCGTAACGCGTGCGCTCACGCTCCATCAAGCAACGGTCGCGGAAGTGTGGGAGACCATGACGATCATCGAGCCAGAGGTTGCCGAGCTCGCCGCCCGACGTCGCAGGCGGGAAGATCTCGCAGTGCTCGCTGCGGTCGTCGCCGACGCGGAGCATCACGATACGTCGCAGGCCGCCCAACAGGCTGCTGAGTTTTTTCGTGCCTTGGCGACGGCGGCGTCGAACAACGTCCTCTCGCTCAGCCAAGAGCCTCTGCTGCAGCTTCTCGGTTCATCACTGCTGCGACTCATCGAGGCGGTTCCGCAAGCGCGGTCTCGTATCGCTGCTGCGCAACGACGCATTCTCGAGGCGGTCGAGCGCGGTGATGCCGCAGCGGCCCGTACCTGGTGCGAGAAGCACATCCGCGACTATCGGCGTGGCTTTGAGCTCGCCGGCATCGACCTCGGACTCCCCATCGCAGCCGCCGGTGGTGCATCATTGCCGTCTCGGACTCGGAGTAGAAAACGATGACGGTTGACCCCAAGAAAGCGCCCTTCGGCAGCATTCTCACCGATACGATGGCGATCGCCTGGTACCGCGATGGCGCGTGGTCGAAGATGGAATTGCGACCGACAGGCGCGCTCGAAATCCATCCGGCTGCGCATGCGCTGCATTACGGCAGCTCCTGCTTCGAAGGCTTCAAGGCTTATCGGCATCCGGATGGATCCGTGCAGGTGTTTCGCCTGGCGCGTCATATCGAGCGTATGCGTCGTAGCGCGCAGGCGCTGATTCTTCCCGAGCCCGATCCGCAACTGCTGGCCGACATGGTCAATGCGCTCGTCGATCGCGTTCGCGCCGAGGTCCCGGAGGTCCCGGGTGCACTCTATTTGCGTCCGCTGCTTTTCGGAACCATGCCGAATATCGGTGCCGCCTCCACGCCCTCAAACGAAGCGTGTCTCGTCGTGCTGGCGAGTCCCGTGTGGGATTACTTTGCCGGCGGTATTCGACCGCTCAAAATTTTGGTCGAGGAGCACGCGCAGCGCTGTGCGCCGCATCTCGGTATGGTCAAGACGGGCGGCAACTACGCCGCGGCGATGGGGCCGACACTCGCCGCACGCAAGGCGCATGGCGTCGATCAGGTGCTCTTCTGTCCGGGCGGCGAGGTGCAAGAAACCGGTGCCTCGAACTTTTTGTTGATTCGTCCGGGTCATATCCTCACCCGCAGTCTCGACAGCAGCTTCCTGCACGGCGTGACACGCGACTCACTGCTCACCATCGCGCGCGACATGGGCTATCGCATCGAGGAGCGCGTATTTTCGGTCGACGAAATGATGGCGTGGATCAAGACCGGGGAGGCAGCCCTTTCGGGTACTGCGGCCGTACTCTCGAGTGTCGGTACGCTCGTGCGTCAGGGTGTGGCGCATCCGGTGGGTGACGGTCAGGTCGGTCCTGAGACGCTGAAGCTGCGAGCGGCCCTGGTGGCGGTTCAGCAGGGGCAGGCACCCGATCTGCACGGCTGGTTGACCCGGGTCTGAGCCTGCCTTGACAGGGCGGGGCGCCGCCGACCAAACTCGCGGCCCTTTTCGGCCGCCGAATTGGAAAGGTAGCTCAGCTGGTTAGAGCACGGCACTCATAATGCCGGGGTCGAGG
>JBMTZJ010000081.1:0-6768 GCA_049455515.1 Steroidobacteraceae bacterium | reverse complement strand
ATGATTCCGGGCTCTGTCAGCCCGACGTATCGACCCGAGCTGATGCGCTGTTTCGAATGCCCGATCGTCGCGCCCTTCATAGGGCCTTTCATGGCGCCGGGCCCGCATCCCGTACACACGTCGAGCCCGCGCAAACCGAGCTCGTAGCCCACCCGCTTGGTGTACTCGTACTCCTCGCGGTTGATCGAGTGTCCACCCCAACAGACCACGAGATTCGGTCTGATCTTGTGGTCGAGTAATCGTGCGTTTCGCAGGATGTGGAACACTGCGTTGGTGATCGACTGGGGGCGATTGAGATCGAAGCGTCCGCTATCGACGATTTCGTTCGCCGTGTAGACGATGTCCCTCAATACCGCGAACAACAACTCCTTCGTACCGCGGATCATCTGCCCATCAACGAACGCTTTCGCAGGTGCGTTCTTGATTTCGAGCTTTACCCCCCATGCGTGACGCAGGATACGGATATCGAAATCTTTGTAACGCTCGAAGATTTCTCGCGCGTCATCGGTATCGCTACCGGCGTTGAGAACCGCTAGAGCACATTGTCGAAATAGCGGATAAAGGCCGCCTTGTCCCGTCGAGAGAAGTTTCTCGATTTCCTCCTGCGAGAGACTCTCGAGCGCGCCTCGCGGTGCAACGCGGGCATCGACGACTTCGGGAATGACGATACTGGTTTCCAAGACAATCTCCGAATCAGGGCCGGATGTCGATCGGAGTGCCGTCGGCGACGAGCATCCAGACTTCCATCATGTCGGCATTGCTGAGTGCAATACAGCCGTCCGTCCAATCCTCACGAGCATAGTGCTCGGGCGTCCAACGCGGCTCGTTGGGCAAACCGTGGATCATGATCAAACCACCGGGCGGCACACCCGCTTTACGCGCTCGAGCACGGTCGCGCTCGTTGGGATAGGACACACGGATCGACAGAAAAAAGTCGCTTCGGGGATTACGCGAGTCGAGCAGATAACGGCCTTCCGGCGTTCGAAAATCTCCCTCGCGCTGTTTGTGACCCTCGGGCCGCAGCCCGAGCGATACCCGATACGAGCGCAGCAAAGTGGAGCCTCGCCAGAGTTCGAGACGACGAGCAGACTTATGCACGACGACCTCGGTCGCCGTGGGTAACTGCTGAATCGTGCTCCTGGCCGAGGGCGCGCAGAGAACGAAAGAGAGCGTGAGGAAGATGGCAAGACGCCACATGCCCCACATTATAGGTCGGCGGATCGAGGGCGCCCTACAGGCTGGAGTCTGCGGCGGCCGGAGGGGTTTGAACTGCGAGCTCGGCCAAGGTCGATGGACGCCCTCCGGGTAGCTGAAGCACCCTGCCGCGCTGCAATTTGGCCGCCGGATCAAGCCCGTTGAGCTCGGCGAGCCGACGAACGTTCATGCCGTATCGACGGGCAATTTGGTGGAGGGTCTCGCCGCGCCCTACTTTGTGAGCTTGCGGACCGATCTGTGCCACGTAAATCTGATCCGCGCCGACCCGTGCCACGAATTCTTCTGAAGATACGGCGCGCTCGGCCGGTAGTCGCAGACGGTATCCGCGAGGAACGAGACGCTCACCCGACCAAACGGCCGGTCGCAGGGCGGGATTCAGCTCGCGCAATTGCCCCATCGGCACGTCCAGTGCTTTTTCCAGACGCGAGACATCGGCGTATCCCGGCATCGAGACTTCGTGAAAACGCAACTCGGGGGCGCGCGTCACACCGGGGAAATAGCGCTGCGGATCTTGATCGATGGTCAGGGCCGCCAAAAAGGACGGGTAAAAATTTCGGGATGCGAACCCGAACGTACGGCTACGGTAGTTACGGGCAATCACGGCGAAATCGTCCGTGCCCATCACCTGTCGCGCCCGACGCATGCCACCGGGACCATGGTTGTACGCGGTGATCGCCAAGGGCCAGCTGCCGAGAAGGCGATAGTTACTGAGCAGCAATCGGGCTGCAGCCTCTGTGGAACGGAACGGATCGAGGCGCTCATCGACGATGTCATCGACCCGCATGTAGAGACGCCCGGTCGAACGCATGAACTGCCATAGCCCCGAGGCGCCCACTTTCGAATAGGCGGTTGGGGTGAATGACGACTCGACATGCGGCAGCGCCGCGAGCTCCGGGGGCAGTCCCAAAGAATTGAAGGTCCGTGCGATATGGGACTCCCAAGTTCCGGACCGTACGATTCCGGCGCGAAATTGGTCAGCCTGTCCGAGTTGGAATCGAACTTCCGCGCGAGCCTCCCGCAGCCGGGCTGGGGTCGCATCTTTTCCCCACAGCTGAAGCACCCGACGCGCATCGCCCGTGACGGAGTCCGCTGACCCCCCTTCGAGCGCATGCACGGCCGCATCAAGCGCGGCGACCCAACGATCTCTCGATCGTGTGATGAGTTCGCGGCGCTGAGATGAGCCCGGAGGCCCTGCGAGGGTCAGGTCTAGGGCTTCGTACACGACGCCGAGATGGCGCTCGTCGTGCATGAATCCCTGCAATGTCGTGATTTCGCTATAAACCCGAATCCAGAAATCGACATCTCGCTGAAGCTCGGGAGGTCGCGGAATCTCGCGGGAGACTGGCTCGGCAGCAGGGCTTCGCTCCGGCGGAATGATCGTCGCCTCGCCCGCCGCGCGCGCGGGCGACACCAAGACCGTAAGAGTGAGGAGAGTGGCTAGAGCGAGTGCCAGGCGCCGCAAGGCGTCACCCGCACTTCGAGTCGCCGCAATTGAGACACGTCATGCAGCCGTCCATCATGACGACTGCCGCCGTGCTGCATTTCGAGCACAGCTGCGCACCCTCGGGAAAGTGCGATTTCGCAAAGGCATCCGTTTGCTTCGCACGTGCCTCGAATTCGGCTCGTTTCTCTTCGACCAATTTCTTTTGATGCTCGTCGAGCTCCTGGCGACCCAGCAGACCGATGGTCTGCAGGTGCTTCTCGATGACATGACCGAGCTCGGCGATGATCGAAGGCATGAACTTTCCACCGGGCTGCCAATAACCGCCGCGAGGATCGAAAACCGCCTTCAGCTCCTCGACGAGAAACGTGACGTCGCCGCCCTTTCGAAACACCGCCGAGATGATGCGCGTCAGCGCAACGATCCATTGGTAGTGATCGAGGTTCTTCGAGTTGATGAACACCTCGAACGGTCGTCTCTGCTCGTGCTCGGTGCCTTCATTGAGAATGATGTCGTTGATCGTGACGTACATCGCGTGGTCCGATACCGGCGTTTTGATCTTGTACGTGGAGCCGATCAACACCTCGGGACGTTGCACTTCTTCGGTGAGACGAACGACCTTGCCGCCGTGAGACGTTGTACGTTCGGCGACGACGGGGGCAGCAGCGGGCTCGGTGCCCGGCTTTTGGACACGGTACTTGGAAATTTTTCGATCGATCTTGATGGCGGCCATGGTCGAACTCATCCTCAGAACTTGCCGTAGTAGCCTTCTTTCAAGGCGTCGTACAGGTTGGCGGCAGTATGTTTTTCACCGTCGTATTCGATTTCTTCATCACCCTTGACGGAGATTTCTGAGCCGTCTTCGAGCGTGAATACGTACGTCGTGTTCTTGAGATCTTCTTCCTTGACGAGTACGCCTTGGAACGCCTCGGGGTTGAACCGGAAAGTGGTGCAGCCTTTGAGCCCCTTCTCGTGAGCGTAGAGGTAGATATCTTTGAAGGACTCGTACTTGAAATCCGTCGGGACATTCGCGGTCTTGGAGATGGAGGAGTCCACCCACTTCTGAGCGGCCGCCTGAATGTCAACGTGCTCGATCGGCGTGATGTCGTCGGCCGTCGTGAAGTACTCCGGCAGCTTCTCTGACGGATTGGTGGAGTTCGGCATCGCCTTGGAATTGATGATCTCGCGATAAGCGAGCAGTTCGAACGAGAATACGTCGACTTTTTCCTTGGACTTCTTGCCTTCGCGGATCACGTTGCGGAAGTAGTGATGCGCAAACGACGGCTCGATACCGTTACTCGCGTTATTGGCGAGCGACAGGGAGATCGTGCCGGTCGGAGCAATCGAGGTGTGGTGCGTGAAGCGCGCGCCGACCAAAGCAAGCTGCTCGACGAGAGCGGGCGCGACAGATGCAACGCGCTGCATGTAACGACTGTAACGCGCATGCAGAACTCGACCCGGAATCTTTGATCCGATCTTCCACCCGTCCCGAGCCATCTCCGGACGCTTGCGCAACATCTCGCCGGTGACAGTGAACTCTTCGTTCATGATCGGTGCCGGACCCTTTTCGCGCGACAAATCGAGCGCGGCTTCCCAGCCCGCAATGGCCATCTCGCGTGAAACGTCTTCGGTGAACTGGACCGACTCGGGCGAGCCGTACTTCATGCGAAGCAACGTCATGGTGCTTCCGAGACCCAGAAAGCCCATGCCGTGACGGCGCTTACGCAGAATTTCGTTACGCTGTCCCTCGAGCGGCAGGCCATTCACCTCGACGACGTTATCGAGCATGCGGGTAAATACTTTGACGACCTCGCGGTATTCCTGCCAATCGAACTCGGCTTGTTCCGTGAACGCATTGCGCACGAAGCGGGTCAAGTTGACCGAGCCGAGCAAGCAAGAGCCGTAAGGCGGCAGCGGCTGCTCGCCACAGGGGTTGGTGGCGCGGATGTTCTCGCACCACCAGTTGTTGTTCATTTCGTTGACGCGGTCGATGAGGATGAACCCCGGCTCAGCGAAATCATAGGTGGACGACATGATGACGTCCCACATGCGACGCGCGGGCACCGTCTTGTAGATCTTGCAGGCGACGAGCCCGCTCTCACCGACGACGAAGTTTTCCGAGTAAGGCCACTCGCGCCACACGTACTTGGACTCGTCGGACAGATCTGGCTTCTCAGCCTCGAACTCCTTGCGGAGCACAGGGAAGGCCAGTTTCCACTCGCGATCTTCGCGCACCGCCGCCATGAACTCGTCGGTGATGAGCAGCGACAGATTGAACTGGCGCAAGCGTCCGTTCTCGCGCTTGGCACGGATGAATTCCATTGCGTCGGGATGGCCGACGTCGAACGTGCCCATCTGCGCACCGCGACGGCCACCGGCCGATGACACGGTGAAACACATCTTGTCGTAGATATCCATGAACGACAGAGGGCCCGAGGTGTAGGCGCCGGCGCCCGACACGTATGCACCGCGCGGACGCAGCGTGGAGAACTCGTAGCCGATGCCGCAGCCTGCTTTCAACGTGAGGCCGGCCTCGTGAACTTTGTTGAGGATGTCGTCCATCGAGTCGCGGATGGTTCCCGACACCGTGCAGTTGATCGTGGAGGTCGCTGGTTTGTGCTCGAGCGCGCCGGCATTCGAGGTGATGCGCCCGGCTGGAATCGCTCCGCGACGCAACGCCCAAAGAAAACGCTCGAACCACTGCTCGCGCTCGGCCGGAGCCTCGACGTCCGCAAGCGCACGGGCGACACGCTGGTAGGTGTCGTCCATGGTTCTATCGACTGGCTCGCCGCTCTTCGAAACAAGGCGGTATTTTTTATCCCAGATGTCGGTCGACGCTTCCTGGAACGGAATGGTGTCGACGTCCTTGGTTTCGAGCTTCACAACGCTGTTCATGCCTGAGCCGGCCCTCAAATTCCAAATAAAAAGCCCACAAAACGACGAGAAACCCAATGAAAGCCGACAAGACCGCCCACGGGACCTGCGCAGACCTTGTTTTCTTTATTGGCTAGCCGCGCAAAAACGGCCGATTCCCCACCCCCGACGCTTTTTCTTCCGGCCCCTGGGGGCGCACAAGATGTAGTGTCGTGGGGGAGAGAGTAAGCATGGCTCCGGAGAGCGTCAAGACTTTGATTCCCATTCGGAAGTACTGAAAAAAACAATATAAATCAACAGGTTATAATACTTTAGGCCTAAAAAATTATTGCGCAATAGTAGATTTTGAGAATCTCGCGGTTTGACCCCGAGTAACTACATCTTGTGTTTTTGTGCCTTTTCACACGGTACCCACAAGTTATCCTCTTGAAAGAAACTCGAAGATCCGCATATCCGTTTTGTCGACGCTGACCCACTCCGGAGACTCGAAATGCCCTTCTTTCGCCAAGGCCAGAGCCGCCTGATGCGTCGCATTGCCCTCGTCGGAACTCTGGCGGCCGCCGCGCTCGCCGCAGCGACCCCTTCTCGTGCCATCGCGCAGGGCGCAGATGCGCCAGCCTCGAACGCGCGCACGGTCGCGCCGATGCCGTCGCTCGCGCCAATGATCAAACGCGTCTCTCCGGCTGTCGTCAGCATCGGGATTCGAGGCGCTGTCCGCGAGCAAGGACGAAATCCTTTGTTCGACGATCCGTTCTTTCGGCGGTTTTTCAATGTCCCACCGGATGCCGGGACTCGCGAGCGCCCCTTCCAGTCTGCGGGCTCGGGTGTCGTCGTCGACGCCAAGCAGGGTCACATCATCACCAACGCGCACGTCGTCGAAAACGCGCGTGAGATCACCGTCACGCTATCCGATCAGCGGCAGTTCCCCGCCAAAGTGATCGGTAGCGATCCGCGAACCGATATTGCCGTCATTCAGATCAAAGCGACCAATCTCTCGCAGATCGTTCTCGGCGATTCCGACCAGCTCGAGCCCGGCGACTATGTCGCCGCGATCGGCAACCCTTTCGGTCTTCAGCAATCGGTGTCGTACGGAATCGTTAGTGCGCTGGGTCGCTCAGGGATGAACCCGGACGGGTTCGAAAGCCTCATTCAAACCGACGCCTCGATCAATCCCGGCAACTCAGGTGGCGCCTTGGTCAATCTTCGCGGCGAGCTCGTTGGGATCAACAACATGATCC
>JBMTZJ010000080.1:0-6834 GCA_049455515.1 Steroidobacteraceae bacterium | reverse complement strand
GGCATCACGCCATCGTCGGCAGCGACCACCAGCACCACGACGTCGGTCGCCTTGGCGCCGCGCGCACGCATCGCCGTAAAGGCCGCGTGACCCGGCGTATCGAGAAACGTGACGCCGCCCTTCGCGGTCTGTACGTGATACGCACCGATGTGCTGAGTGATTCCGCCCGCTTCACCCGAAGCCACCTTGGTCTTGCGGATGTAATCGAGCAAGGAGGTCTTACCGTGGTCGACGTGACCCATAACGGTCACGACCGGCGGCCGGGCGATCGAATCGATCGGCTCGCCATCACCACCTTGGATATCCGTATCGAGCTCGTTTTCTTTGACGACTTTGGCGGTATGACCCATTTCTTCGACGACGAGCACCGCCGTGTCTTGGTCGATCGGCTGGTTGATGGTCGCCATCACGCCCATGTTCATCATGGCCTTGATGACTTCGGTCGCCTTGACCGCCATTTTTTGAGCGAGTTCTTGCGGCGTGATCGTCTCGCCGATGATCACCTCACGAACAACAGGCGCAGTGGGCAACTCAAAGCCGTGACGCTGCTCCATCCCGACGGGCGCCTTGCGCTCGCGGATCTTCTTTTTCTTTTTGAGGCGCGAGCTCGCGTCGGTACTGACATGCAGCTCTTCGCGTCCATAGCGGGTCCGTTTATCGCGATCGGCCTCGCCACCCGATGCCTTACCCGGCCGAGCTTCCGCAGTACGGGTTTCGGTGACCGCAGGCGCTTTCGCGCGACCGGCTTTCTCGGACTCGCCCTGATCGCGATCGCGCTGTTCGGCTGCACGACGGGCTTCGTCGGCTGCGCGACGCGCGGCCGCTTCTTCTTCGATACGACGACGGTTTTCCGCCTCGAGACGCTCCGCCTCGCGTCGCTCGTGCTCCTGGCGTTCCCGCTCGAGGCGAGCCGCCTCTTCCGCTTCACGGCGTTTGCTCTCGGAGTCCTCACCCTGCGCCTTGGCTTGCTCTTCGAGCACGTCACGCTTGACGTAGGTGCGCTTGACGCGCACTTCGACGTTGACCGTTCGGGCACGGCCGGCGCCACCGGCGAGCTTGATTTCACTCTGCTGCTTGCGCTGCAACGTGATCTTGCGTGGAGCCGCTGCAGCGGCTCCGGCCTCTTCTGCCTGACCATGACTACGCCGCAGGTGTGTCAGCAGAACGAGTTTCGCATCGTCACTGATGCGATCGTTGGGCCCGCTGACCTCGATACCCGCCTGAGCCAGCTGAGTGATCAGCTTCTCGACCGGTACCTTGAGGACCTCGGCAAATTGGGCAACCGTTACATCCGCCATATCAGGTTCCTGTGGGGTCTACTCTCAACCGTGACCCGGCGCGAACCAATGCTCGCGGGCCTTCATGATGAGCTTGCCGGCCTCGTCCGCCGTGAGCCCCTGAATATCCAAAAGATCGTCGACTGCCTGCTCGGCGAGATCCTCGCGAGTACGCACGCCGCGCCGCGCCAACGCGAGCGCGAGATCCGGCTGCATTCCCTCGAGCAACAACAGATCGTCCGCCGGCAGTTGCGAGTCGAGACTCTCTTCGCTCGCGATCGCTTGAGTCAGCAAAACGTCTCGGGCGCGACTGCGCAGTTCTTTGACGATGTCTTCGTTGAACTCTTCGATCGCATTGAGCTCGCCCTGCGGCACATACGCAATTTCTTCGACGGTCGAGAAACCCTCTTGAACGAGGATGGTCGCCACGTCTTCGTCTACGTCGAGCTGCTTCATGAAGTTCTCGACGAGCGCTCTGGCCTCCGACTCGCTCTTCGCCTCGGCGTCGGACTCGGTCATCACGTTGAGCTCCCAGCCGGTCAGCTGGCTCGCAAGTCGAATATTTTGACCGCCACGGCCGATGGCCTGCGAGAGCTTCTCTTCGGACACCGCGATGTCCATGCTGTGTGAGTCCTCGTCGACCACGATGGAGATCACCTCAGCCGGTGACATCGCGTTGATCACGAACTGCGCGGGGTTCTCGTCGAATGGAATGATATCGACGCGCTCGCCGGCGATCTCGTTCGACACCGCCTGAACACGCGACCCTCGCATACCGACGCACGCACCGACCGGATCGATTCGCGGATCGTTGCTGCGAACGGCGATCTTCGCGCGAATGCCGGGGTCGCGCGCCGCGCCCAAAATCTGGATCAAACCCTGACCGACTTCGGGCACCTCGAGCTTGAACAACTCGATCAGGAACTCGGGAGCCGAGCGCGTCAGAAACAACTGCGGACCACGCGGCTCGGAGCGCACTTCTTTGAGGAAGGCCTTGATACGATCCTGCGGCTTGACCTGCTCGCGCATGATCATGTCGGTCCGAGAAACAAAACCTTCAGCATTACCGCCAAGGTCGACGAAAATCCCGTTGCGATCGACGCGTTTCACGACGCCGCTGACGAGCTGACCCACGCGATCCTTGTACGCCTCGACCACTTGGGCTCGCTCGGCCTCGCGCACTTTTTGCACGATCACCTGCTTCGCCTGCTGGGCGGCAATACGACCGAACGATACGGACTCCATGGGCTCCTCGACGAAACCGCCAACGAGCGCCTTCTTGTCGACATCGAGCGCATCCTCGAGACGCAACTCACGGTCGGGGATTTCGAGCTCCTTGGAATCGTCGGCAAAAACTTTCCAGCGACGGAACGTGTCGTACTCGCCAGTCTTGCGGTTGATCGCGACGCGCACGTCCCACTCCTCGCCGTGCTTCTTGCGCGTTGCCGAGGCGAGTGCCGCTTCGAGGGCCTCGAAAATGACTTCCTTGTCGACGCCCTTCTCGTTCGAGACGGCATCCACGACCATCATGATTTCCTTACTCATCGTCTTCTGTCCTCTTTCACGCGACGAGGCGCGCCTTGCCGATCTCGGCGAACCCGATTCTCACGGGCTGCCCGTCGACCACGACCGTACAACCCGACTCGTCAACCTCCGAGAGATCGCCCGTATATCGACGACGACCTTCGCGAGGCACCTTCAACTCCACCCAAACTCTGGCGCCGACGAATCGTTCGAAGTGCGCAGGCTTGCGCAGCACTCGATCGAATCCCGGCGATGACACCTCGAGGTTGTAGGCTCCGCTGATCGGATCCTCCACATCGAGTTGAGCCGACACCTCTCGGCTCACCGTCTCGCAATCTTCGACACCAATGTGCCCGCCTTTGGCGGCCGGTTGATCGATGAAGATCCGCAGCACGCCCGAGCGAGGCACCGACACCCATTCGATGTCGACCAGCTCGTAGCCCAGACGCTCGATCAGCGGCTCGAGGAGCCCGATGAGCTTGTCGCGTATCGCTGCTGCAGTCGCCATCGTTCCGTCCTTCGCGAGCCTTCCTTTGCGGGAATGAAAAAGGGCCACGAAGGCCCCTCCATCGAAAACCCGCCCCGGCCAGGGGCCCAAAAACAAAAAGCCCCTCGGGGGGCTTTCAAATCAAGCACTTGGGCCGACACCCCAACCGGGGAATCCACCCTCCCTCACGGCCCGAGGAGCCGCGAGGGCCGCCCATGATAATAGAAACACCCCTGGGGCGCCATGGGGTACCCCGGGGGCCTGATTTTTAGGGCTCGGAGGCTGGGGTCGTCGAGGCGGCGCCCGGGCTCGTGAGCCAGCGCGCGAGCCAATCGTGAACCTCTTGGTAGAAGAGCCGACTGTTCTCACCCTTGAGAATCCAATGATTCTCGTCCGGGAAGACGACGAGGCGGCTCGGAATCTGCTGCCGCTGTAACACCGTCCAATATTCCAGGGAGTTGTTGAGCGGCACGCGGAAGTCGCGTTCACCGATGGTCACCAAAGTCGGCGTCTTGAACGAGGCGGCGTAACGGATCGGATTTTGCTCACGCCACACCGACCCCTGCTCCCACACCGGTCCACCGTTGTTCACCTCGCGACCGTACACCGTGTCGCTCGTGCCCCATTGGGACTCGAGGTTGATGAGTCCGGCATGGCTGATCAGACAGCGGTAACGCGTGGTCGTCGCCTGCAGCCAGTTGGCCAGATGCCCGCCATAGCTCGCCCCGCCTGCACACTGACGATTGCCGTCGATGAACGCGTGATCGCGCAGCGCGACGTCCGCAGCCTCATTCACTTCTGCACCGGCAGTTCGCAGCGGATCGCCTTGGATCGTTTGGGCGAAGGCTGCGCCAAAGCCCGTCGACCCGCTGTAGTTCGTGAGCAGCACCACATAACCCGGACGCGCCAAGAGGTGATAGTTCCAGCGCGTGACCCATTGGTCTCGCCACATCGTGTGCGGACCGCCGTGAATGACGACGAAGAGCGGATATTTCTTTGATGGGTCGAACGCGGGTGGCACCACTAGCATGTTGTGGATACGGCGCCCCTGACTGCTCGTGAACCAGAAATGGCGGACCGGCGCTAAATCGAGCGTCGCTGCCTTGGCCTCGTTGAACTCAGTCAACGCCAAGTGACCGCCTCGCGAGGCATCGAGACGAACCACCTCCGGGGGGCGCGTCGCACTTTCAAAGTTGGCGATCAGGACGGGTCGGCGCGAAGCCGTTGCAATCGAAAGATTGGTGTAGACACCCGACTCGATGTCAAAGGCGCGTCGGGGCGCCCCACTCAAAACACTGGTCTCGAAGAGTTTTTCGTGGCCGGCCTCTTCGGCAAGGAAATAGACCGTTCGCGAATCGGGAGTAATCGCGAACGAGGTGACCGAACGATCGATCCCGCGAGTGATCTCGCGCCCGCGCTTCAACGTGACCTCAGCGGCGCGCGGACCTTCCCACGCGAACGCAACCAGTTCGCTCGGCATGTAGACCTGATCGCTTTTCCGATCGATCCCCACCACCAAAGTTTTGCCGTCGGGCGTGAATGTCGGTTGAGACCAAGAATTCTCGTCCCCGCTCAGCCGTATCGGCTCGCCACCGTCCAGCGCGACGAACCACAATTGAGATGAGGTGAAACGGAACGCCGCCGTATGGCGATCGATGCTCGCCACGAACACGAGTCCTTTGCCATCAGGGGTCCACGTCGCGTCGAGCGAGTCTCCCCCGTCACCGCCGCGGCCTGCAAAACCCGGCTCGCGGACGAGCACCGAGTCGCGTAGCAGTTCGCGCGGCTCACCCGCTGCCTCACCTTGCTGCGGAATATCGATGACCAGCAGTCGGGGGCGGAGATCCTCAAGCCATCGATCCCAGTTGCGGATCGGGAACCCATCGTAAATCCGAGCATTCCATTTCCGATTTTTACGTTCGCCTTGGATGCGGCGGTTGTCGGCTTCGGATTTCGCGCCGGGGTAATCCGCACTCGAGAATGCGAGTCGGCGACCGTCGGGAGAGAACTTCGGCGCACGAGCTCCATTGGCAAGTCGAGTGAGTCGCTGCGCCTCACCGCCGGCGCGGAGATCGAGCAGGTAAAGCTGAGCGGTGTCGTCACCCTCGCGCTTTGCAGAAAAAACGAGACGGGTTCCATCGGGGCTCCATTCGACGCCACTCTCCCCGCCCGCAGTCCCCGTCAGACGACGCGGCGCACCTTTCCCCGACTCGTCCGTCGCGACGATCCAAAGATCCGAGATTTGGTCTTTCTCGTTGTAGGCGGTGTCGGTCACGGAAAACACGGCCCATCGACCATCAGGGCTGACCGAAGGCGCGCCGACGCGCTTCATGAGCCAGAGGTCTTCGTGGGTGATCGGGCGGGAGTTTGACTGCGCAAACGCCGAAACCGGGAAAACGAGCGACAGTAGCGCGGCACACAGCAAGGACTTCAACATGAATGATCCCCGACATCGTTGAAAGGCGATGCTCGGATTATGCCGCAGAGAAAAGCCCGCTAGCGACGCTTCTTTCCGGGGCCGCGACTCGCCTTGACGAGCGCGATGTCGAGCGGGCGACCGCGAACCACGACCTTCGCCAGATGCTGGAGCACGTGCTCCGGGATATCCGCGGGGAGCCGGACGAACGTATGGTCGTCCCGGATGTCGATGCCGTTGATCTCGCTACCGTGCAGATCGCCTTCATGCGCGAGCGCGCCGACGATATTGCCCGGCTGGACGCCATGTCGGCGACCGACCTCGACCCTAAAAATGGCCTGCGGGCCCTCCGGACGACGGGGCCGCGACGTTTTGCGCGCGATCGATTCGCGTTCTCCCGACGACTCGTGCTCCGGCAGCGCGTCGACAGTCGACTCGGGCGACCGTTTGGTGATGAATAGCGCACGCCCCGACTTCGCCATCGACGCCAGGGCGGCCGCCACATCGAATACATCCGCACCACTCTCGCGCATGAATTCTTCGATCACGCCGCGATACGGCGCGAGATCTTCGGCGCTGATCATTTCGCTCAATTCTTTTTTAAACTTCTCTGCGCGACGCGCGTTGACGTCCTGAATCGAAGGGAGATTCATCGGCTCGATCGGTTGGCGAGTCGCCCGCTCGATAATGCGCAGCATATTTCGCTCGCGCGCTGCGATGAACAGGATTGCCTCACCTGATCGACCTGCCCGACCCGTGCGCCCGATACGATGAACGTACGACTCGCTGTCGTGAGGGACGTCGTAATTGACGACGTGGGTGATACGCTCGACATCGAGGCCGCGCGCGGCGACGTCCGTCGCCACCACGATGTCGATCTTTCCGCTCTTGAGCGCCGCAATGGTGCGCTCGCGCTGGGCCTGTAAAATATCGCCATTCAGCGCTGCCGCGGCAAAGCCGCGCGCCTCAAGCTTCTCGACGAGCTCGACGGTGGAGTTCTTGGTCCGCGCGAATACCAGCATGGCATCGAAGGGCTCGACCTCCAGCAGTCGCGTGAGCGCATCGAGCTTGTGCATGCCCGAGACCAGCCAGTACCGCTGACGAATATTGGCGGCAGTGGCCGTCTTGGC
>JBMTZJ010000079.1:0-6940 GCA_049455515.1 Steroidobacteraceae bacterium | reverse complement strand
ATGCCGCTCGAAGAGGGCGAAAAGATCAACGCCGTGCTTCCGGTGAAGCAGTTCGACGACGAGCATTTCGTGTTCATGGCGACGAGCCATGGAACGGTGAAAAAGACACCGTTGTCGGCTTACTCCCGCCCGCGTCCCTCGGGCATCATCGCTGTCGATCTTCGCGATGGTGACCGATTGGTCGGGGTCGGTCTCACCGACGGCAAGCGTGACATTATTTTGTGCTCGAACGGTGGCAAGGCCATTCGCTTCAACGAAGACGAAGTTCGTCCGATGGGCCGTGACGCCACCGGCGTACGCGGTATCAAGCTCGCCGAAGGTCAGGAGGTCATCTCGCTGGTCGTCGTCGGGGATGGACTCATCCTCACGGCGAGTGAAAACGGTTACGGCAAGCTGACTCCCCTCGAAGATTTCCCGGTCCACGGTCGTGGCGGGCAGGGCGTCATCGCGCTGCAGACGACCGAGCGGAACGGCGCGACGGTCGCGGCCCTGCAGGTGCAGACCGATCAAGAAATCATGATGATCAGCTCGAACGGTACGCTCGTGCGTACGGGCGTATCCGAGATCTCCATCGTCGGCCGAAATACCCAGGGCGTCCGCCTCATTCGTCTCGATGACGGGGAACGTCTGGTCAGTGTCGAGGGTATCGAGTCACTCGGCGACGACGAGAGCGTAACGCCGGAGACGCCCGTCGCTCCCGGGAGCGAGCCCGCCTCGGCGCCCGACGCGCCCAACGTTCATTGAGCCTCGGTCAGGTCTCCGCGATGCGTGTCTTCAATTTCGCCGCGGGTCCTGCCACGTTGCCGCTCGAGGTACTCGAGCAGGCGAGAGATGAGATGCTCGACTGGCAGGGCAGTGGCATGTCGGTCATGGAGGTCAGTCATCGAAGTAAGGCCTTCGTCGCCGTGGCCGAGCGCGCGGAGCGTGACCTTCGTGAGTTGATGGGGATCCCTAATCAGTACAAAGTGCTTTTTCTTCAGGGCGGCGCCACGGGTCAATTTACCGCCATCCCCCAAAATTTAGCTGCGGCCGATGCCGTCGCCGATTACATCAACACCGGCGCGTGGTCTAAAAAGGCCATCGTCGAAGCCAAGCGGTTTTGCAGGGTCAACGTCCTCGCCGACGAGGCCGCCTCGAATTATTCGACCGTTCCGGCCGCGTCGTCGCTCCGACCCACCGCGGGCGCAGCGTATTTGCACTACACGCCTAACGAGACGATCGGTGGCGTGGAGTTTCCCTACATTCCTGAGAGCAGCGGCGTGCCGATCGTCGCCGATATGTCGTCGACGATCCTGTCGCGGCCTGTCGATGTCACCCGGTTCGGTCTCATCTATGCGGGCGCTCAAAAAAATATCGGCCCCTCGGGTCTGGTTGTAGTGATCGTTCGCGACGACCTGATCGGCAAGGCGCGGCCAGGAACGCCGCCGATCTGGGACTACGCCGCGATGGCCAAAGAAAACTCCATGCTCAACACGCCGCCCACCTTCGGGATCTACATGGCGGGTCTCGTGTTCGACTGGCTCAAGCGGCAGGGCGGGCTCCAGGTGATCGGCGAGCGAAATCGTCTCAAGGCCGAGAGGCTCTATGCGGCAATCGACGCGTCCGGGTTCTATCGCAGCCCGGTGTCGCGAGAGTGTCGCTCGTGGATGAACGTGCCCTTTACGGTGCCGAACCCCGATCTTGAAAAAGTGTTCTGTGCCGAGGCGGCGAAAGCGGGTCTTGCGAACCTCGAGGGCCATCGCTCGGTGGGCGGGATGCGGGCCTCGATCTACAACGCGATGCCTGTCGAAGGCGTCGACGCCCTGATCGCCTTCATGGACGAGTTTCGACGTCGATACGGTTGAGGGCGGTGATGTCGTACCGCATTCAAACCCTGAACAACATCAGTCTGCGCGGGCTCGAAAGACTGCCTCGCGATCGTTACGAGGTCGCCTCGGCCATCGCCGATCCGCATGCCATTCTCGTTCGGTCTGCCGACATGCATGCCATGGCGATCTCGGACTCCGTCATGGCGGTGGCTCGCGCCGGTGCGGGCACCAACAACGTTCCGGTGGCCGCGTTGACCCAGCGAGGAATCCCCGTCTTCAACTCGCCGGGCGCGAATGCCAATGCCGTCAAAGAACTCGTGGTGGCGGGCCTTTTCCTCGGCGCACGGAATATCGTTCAAGCGTGGGACTTCGCGCGCGCTTTGTCGGGTGATGACAAAGCGATCGACGAAGCCACTGAAAAAGGAAAAAAAGAGTACGCGGGTTTCGAATTACCCGGACGCACCTTGGGCGTCATCGGTCTCGGAGCGATCGGAGTCGAGGTCGCCAACGTCGCAGAGCGACTCGGGATGCGAGTGATCGGCTTCGATCCTCAAATCACCGTGCAACGTGCGTGGCAACTGTCTTCGACCATCGAGCAGGCGGTGTCGCTCGATGATTTGTTTGCGCGATCCCAGTTCATATCGGTTCACGTGCCACTCGCCGAGGGTACGCGTGGGCTCGTTAGCGCCGGAAGACTTGCGCTCATGCCGAAGAACGGTGTGCTCCTCAACTTTTCGCGTGCACCCATCGTCGATGAAGGGGCCGTCCTGGCCGCGCTCGATTCGGGTTATTTACATGCGTACGTCTGTGACTTCCCGAAGAATGCCTTCAAGGGGCATCGCAAGGTGATCGCCTTACCGCACCTTGGAGCCTCGACGGGTGAGGCGGAGGAGAACTGCGCCGTGATGGCCGCAGATACGCTGCACGACTATCTCGAGAACGGTAACATTCGGCACAGCGTCAATTTCCCGGACGCGCACCTACCGCGCCTCGCCGGCACCGCCCGAATCGCCGTAGCCAACAGCAATGTGCCGAATATGGTCGGTCAGATGTCCACGTTGCTCGCCGGGGCGGGGATCAACATCTCCGAGCTCCTCAATAAGTCGCGCGGGGAGGTGGCGTATACGCTCATCGACGTCGAGGGTGCGGTGGATGCGGCGCTACTGGGTCGCATTCGAGCGATCGACGGCGTACTCTCGGCTCGAGTGATTTAGACCGACGGAATCTGACCATGGCACGCCGCAGCAAGACGCCCGCCGCCCGAAGTCGCCGTAAGCCGGACGCACCCAGCGAGATTTCCGGGCTACGTACGCGTATCGACGAGGTCGACCGCCGCCTTCATGAGCTGCTGAACGAGCGGGCGCGTCTAGCGCGAAAAGTCGGTATCTCAAAAGGTAAGCAGGGTCGGCTCGTCGATTTTTATCGTCCCGAACGCGAGGCGCAGGTGTTGCGCATGGCGCTCGATCGCAACGCGGCGGCGCGTAAGTCCGGCGCGTTGCGGGACGAGGAAGTGGTCCGTCTCTTCCGCGAAATCATGTCGGCGTGTCTCGCCCAAGAGGAGCCGTTGAAGATCGGTTTTCTCGGACCCGAAGGCACCTTTTCGCAGGCCGCGGTCTACAAGCATTTCGGCCACTCGGCGCGCGCGCTGGCGCTCTCGACGATCGACGAAGTGTTCCACGAGGTCGAAGCGGGCCACGCCGACTTCGGAGTCGTACCCATCGAAAACTCCACTGAGGGCAGCGTCAACCATACGCTCGATCGGTTTCTGACATCGCCGCTGCATATCTGTGGCGAAGTCGAGATGCGCATTCGTCAAAATTTGATGGGTCGAATGAAAAGCCTTCGCGACGTCAAACGTATCTGCAGTCATCCGCAGTCGCTCGCGCAGTGCCGACAGTGGCTCAAAGAAACGCTGCCCGATGTCGAGCTCATTGCAGAGTCGAGCAACGCTGAGGCCGCGCGGCGTGCGCGTGACGAAAAGGGCACGGCGGCGATCGCCGGAGAAACCGCCGCCGAGGTGTACGGACTCACCATCTTGTCGGCCGACATCGAAGATCGACCGGACAACACGACGCGCTTTTTGGTGATCGGTCGTCGGATGTTCGGCTCGAGCGGTCACGATCGCACGACGCTTCTGGTGTCGACGGGGCATACCGAATCGCCGGGTGCGCTGCATCGGTTGCTCGAGCCGCTCGCCAAAAATCGTGTGAGTTTGACGCGCATCGAGTCTCGACCGTCGCAGCGTCGAAAATGGGACTACGTCTTTTTCATGGACCTCGAAGGTCACCGGGACGACCCGGCGCTCGCGCGTGCATTGCAAGGCTTGAAATCGCGGGCTTCCCTGTTTCGTATTCTGGGTTCGTACCCCCGCGCGGTGCTGTGACCGCCGCCACCGTCGAGCGTTGGATCGTCTCGCCCGAGCAGGCTGTTCGGGGACATGTCGGAGTTCCGGGCGATAAGTCTGTTTCTCATCGCGCCCTGATGTTGGGCGGTCTTGCTGATGGCGTGACGACCATCGAAGGGTTTCTCGAGAGCGAAGATTGTCTTGCGACGCTCAAGGCGCTGCGCTCGCTCGGCGTGCGCATCGATCGGACCGACTCCGAAGTCCGTGTGCACGGCGTCGGGATCGAAGGTCTAAAGGGCGTTGAGCAGCCGCTCGACATGGGAAACGCGGGCACGGCGATGCGGCTATTCATGGGGCTGCTCGCACCGCAAAACTTCGACTCGATTCTGGTCGGCGATCAGTCGCTGATGCGCCGACCGATGGAGCGCGCAGCGGCGCCGTTGCGACTGATGGGTGCACGAATCGAAACCCGTGATGGCAAGCCTCCCGTGGTGATTCGCGGAACACCTGCGCTTCGGGCCATCGATTTCGTGATGCCGATGGCGAGCGCGCAAGTGAAATCCGCCGTGATGCTCGCCGCGCTACGCGCCCACGGCGTAACGGAGGTGACCGAGCCGGCGCCGACGCGCGATCACACCGAGCGGATGCTCGAGGGTTTCGGCGTCGAGCTTCAACGCGATCACGGCACCGTCCGCGTTCGTGGCGGTCAACGTCTGCGGGCAACCCATGTGACGGTCCCGGGGGATTTTTCCTCTGCAGCCTTTTTCTTGGTCGCGGGCTGTATCGCTAACCGAGGATCGATCGAGTTGCGCGGCGTGGGCATGAACCCGACACGCACCGGGCTCCTCGAGATTCTGAGGGCCATGGGCGCGGATATCACGGTGTCGAATCTCGCCACGCGCGGCCCCGAGCCCACGGCAGACCTTCTCGTTCGGCCATCGACCTTGCGCGGGATCGAGGTACCCGTCGAGCTCGTGCCCTTGGCGATCGACGAGTTCCCGGTGTTTTTCATCGCCGCGGCGTGTGCGGAGGGGCCGTCTCTTCTACGGGGAGCCGAAGAGCTTCGGGTCAAAGAAAGCGACCGACTCGCGACCATGTCGGCGGGACTGACTGCCTTGGGTGTGTCTCACCGTTTGCTCGCGGACGGCATGCGTCTCGATGGGCGGGCAGGTCCAGGGCCCGTATTTCAAGCCGGGCGTATCGACAGCCACGGCGATCATCGGATCGCGATGGCCTTTGCCGTCGCGTCTTTACAAGCCGCCGGAGAGATCGAGATCCTCGATACCGCCAATGTCGCAACTTCGTTCCCCGGATTCGCTGCGCTCGCAAGGGCCTGCGGATTGGGTATCCGGGAAGGCGAGAGGACCTAACCGATGTCGATCTCGCAGAGCGCGGCCACGCCGGTGGTGACCGTCGATGGGCCTTCGGGGTCCGGGAAGGGAACCGTGTGTCGACGGCTCGCGTCTCGGTTGGGTTGGCACCTGCTCGACAGCGGCGCGCTCTACCGCTTGGTCGCGGTCTCCGGTCAACTCGCAGGACTCGCCCCTGAGGATGTCGGGGGTCATGTCGCATTGGCGCGGTCGATGGACGTGGTCTTCGGGGCGCGCGACGACGGCGAGGAGCGTATCGAGCTCGCCGGACGGGAGGTCACGGGCCTCGTAAGAGCCGAGGAAACCGGGCAGGGGGCCTCGAGGGTTGCGGCCTGGCCCGAAGTTCGCGCGGCCCTCACGGACCGTCAGCGGGCCTTCGCTCGCCCCCCGGGTCTGATCGCCGACGGGCGCGACATGGGGACCGTCATTTTCGTGGACGCCCCGCTCAAAATCTTCCTCACGGCGAGCGCCGAGGAGAGGGCCCAAAGGCGTTATAAGCAGTTGAAAGACAAGGATTCTGGTGTTAGTCTCGCCGCCCTTTCGCGGGAGATCGCCGAGCGCGACCTGCGGGATTCAACCCGCAGCGTGGCACCGCTCAGGCCTGCGTCCGACGCGTTCGTGATCGACTCGACCGGTGTCCCGGTCGACGAGATCGTCGAACGGGTGATCGAACTCGGACGCTCGCGCGCCCTCTGGCGCTGACCCTCACGGAACTTTCGATCGGTTTTTTGGGTGGCCGGGTGCTCGTCGCTCGGCTGTGTCGTCAACCCCGTGGTTCCACGAAACGTGGCGATCGGGACAGCAGGCGCGGTGCCCTTTGCATCGCATGAGTAAACAAATGACTGAATCTTTTGCGCAACTGTTCGAACAGAGTCTGGCCAGCCAGCGTATTCGCCCGGGTCAGATCCTGTCGGGTCTCGTGGTCGATGTCGGTAGTGACATGGTCATCGTCAACGTCGGTCTCAAGTCCGAGGCCGTCATCCCCGTCGAGCAGTTCAAGAACGAGCGAGGCGAAATCGAAGTAACCGTGGGTGAGATGGTCGAGGTTGCTCTCGACTCCGTCGAAGATGGCACCGGCGAGACTCGACTCTCCCGCGACAAGGCCAAGCGTGCCCGCACCTGGACCCGCCTCGAAGACGCCTTCTCCAAGGGCGAAATCGTCATCGGCATCATCACCGGACGCGTGAAGGGCGGGTTCACCGTCGAGATCGAGCACGTCCGCGCGTTCCTGCCGGGTTCGCTCGTCGACGTCCGTCCCGTGCGTGATACGGCGTACCTCGAGAACAAGCCGCTCGAGTTCAAGGTCATCAAGCTGGATCAAAAGCGCAATAACGTCGTCGTTTCGCGCCGTGCGGTCGTCGAGCAGGAGTTCTCTGCCGAGCGCAGTGCGCTCATGGACAATCTCCAGGAAGGTTCGG
>JBMTZJ010000078.1:0-7095 GCA_049455515.1 Steroidobacteraceae bacterium | reverse complement strand
GCCAACCACGGCGCGTTCGCCAGCTTTGCGCGCCCGGGCGCGATCACGGCGATCGAGGGACTGTATCTTGCAGGCGGCTCTGCGCATCCCGGGCCCGGCGTCCCGATGGCGACGCTGTCGGGACGGATCGCTGCTCGTCGAATATCTGAGGACTTCGGCTGACGACAGGTCAACCGCCGGGTGACGGTACGATCCGGTCCAAAATATTCGCCGAGGACACGACACCGGGTAACCCGGCGCCTGGGTGGGTTCCCGCTCCGACGAGATAGAGCCCACGTACCTCTTCACTTTTGTTGTGCGGTCGGAACCAGGCGCTTTGAAACAACTTAGGCTCCATCGCGAACGCTGCACCATTGACCGAGGAGAGACGGTCGCGGAAATCGAGGGGGGTCAGCATGTGCGAAGTCACGATCGACTCGCCGAGGCCCGGCATCATCGTCTCCTCGAGACGTCGCTGCACCGCCAAGCGATAAGGTTCGGCCTGCTCACGCCAGTCGGTGCCGCTCTGCAGATGCGGAACGGGGGCCAGCACGTAAAACGAATCGCAACCGGGCGGCGCTAAAGACGGATCGCTCGCCGTTGGACGATGCAGATAGAGACTGAAATCTTTGGCGAGTACCTTGCGCTTGAAGATGTCGTCCAACAAGCCACGGTAACGCGGGCCGAGCACCATCGTGTGGTGATAAACGTTGTCCCATCGTCGGTTGGTCCCGAAGTACCACACGAACAAGCTCATCGAATAATTTGCGCGCGCAAGCTTGGCATCGGTCCATCGTCGTCGCGGATGTTTCGCGAGCAACTTACCGTAGGTCCACGCGGAGTCCGCGTTCGACACGACGATATCGGAACGCATCTCCTCACCACTCGCGAGGCGTACGCCGACCGCAGCACCCTCTTCGACCAAAATCTCCGACACCTCGGCATTGCAGCGAATCTCACCGCCATGCGCTTCTACCAGCTTGACGATGCCGCGCATCAACGCACCCATTCCGCCCTCGGCGTAGTGGACGCCGTACGTACGCTCGAGATGGGCGATGAGACAGTAGTACGCCGTCGTCGTGAACGGGTTACCACCGATCAGCAGCGGATGAAAACTGAAAAGCACCCGGAGTTTCTCGCTGTGGAAATATCGACTGACCTCTTGGTAGACCGAGCGATATCCACCGAGCCGGATCAGGTCGGGCGCCGCGCGTAACAAGGTGCCGATCTCGTGAAACGGTTGCTCTGCCTGACCCTTGAACGCCACCTCGAATATTTTTTTGCTCACACCGAGAAAGCGATTGAAGCCCTCGACATCCCTCGGCTCGATTCGGGCGATTTGCTCGCGCATCAACTCGAGATTGGAGGTGTAACGAAAGACGTCGCCATCATCGAAACGCACCTCATAGAACGGATCGATCGCTTTCAAGGTCACGTCGTCTGAAATATTCCGTCCACAAAACTTCCAGAGATCGGCGAAGAGATAAGGCGCCGTGATGATGGTCGGGCCCGCATCGAAGGTGAAACCATCCTTTCGGTAGACGTAGGCTCGCCCACCGGGCGCGTCGAGTTTTTCGAGCACGGTCACCCGATAGCCCCTCGCGCCGAGGCGTGCCGCGGCGGCGAGACCGCCGAACCCGCTACCGATGACGATGGCTCGATTCCCGCCGCTCATTGAATGACTCCCGTTTGCTTCGCCACACTACGGCGGACTTTTCGCACCGCCGCAAAAACCAGGCCACCGACGAGGGGAATGCTGATCGCCGTGACGACGCCCGAGTCGATCGGCCAGCCGGATTCGACCAATCCCTCTGAAAGAATCTTGATGAGACCGACAATGTAATAGGTGATTGCCGCGACCGAGAGGCCTTCGACCGTCGCCTGCAAGCGCAGCTGGGCTGCGGCGCGTTGGTTCATCGACTCGAGCAATTGCTGATTCTGCGTTTCGCGGGTGATACCAATACGCGTGGAGAGCAGCTGGGTGGCACGCGTCGCATGCTGCGACAGCGACTCGAGTCGCGTCATCGCGGCATCACAGGTATTCATCGCCGGCGCGAGTCGCCGCTCCATGAATTCCTTCCAGGTCTGAAGAGAACCACAACGACTTTCGCGCAATTGGGCGAGCCGGCTCTGCACGATGTCGAAGTACGCCCGCGCGGCACTGAATCGATATCGATGATCGGCCTCCAGACGCTCGATTTCAGCTTGCAGCGAGGTCAAGCGATCGAGTAACTCGGGCTCGAGAGTCGAATCCGCTTTAACCAACTGATTGGCGATCTGCGCAAGCTCCTGCTCGTTACGGGACAGCACGGGCGCCAGCTCGCGAGCCACCGGAAAAGCGAGCAATGCGAGCATCCGGTACATGTCGACCTCGAGTAAGGCCTGCACGAGACGCCCCGCCTGCGCCGGCTTCAAATTTCGGTCGACGACGACCGTGCGACTGTAGCCTTGCGGATCGAGACGGAAATCGGTGATCGCCATCGCCGTCTCATCGGCAACCACCGAGCCTACCAACGGTCGATTGCCGAAGCTTTCTTTGGAGAGCTGAGCCAAATCGGACTCATCACACGCACGCGCGGCTAAGATTTCGACGTGACCGGCGTAGATCGTGCGGCCGGGCAGCGAGTGAATCCACGCCTCCGGTACGGCAGCGATGGCGGGCCTCGAAAAGGGCGAGTCAGATGCACCCTCGACTCTGAAAACGTAACGAGAAAACTCCGTGTGACGCTCCCACTTGAGATGAAAGACGCCGAAATCTGCAGAGAGATAGCCGGACGGCGTCTCGTCGATGGATACGCCAAAACGTGCGCCGAGTTCTCGGAGCATTCTCCATTCGTCATGTCGAGATTCATTACCCGACAGCAAGGCCAAACACGACACTCTGCACGGCGAAGCGAGGGGCAACGGCGGCCGCGCGTGCACTTCGTCGTGCAGCTCTTCACGCAGCGGATGGACGGCGGGCAGCGACAAGCGAAATCACCTCGAGCCTTACGATCGACGCTCACCTTACTCCGACCGCCGTCAGGATGGAATCAGCACACCCCGCGAACGGGCGCGAGAGACGATCAAATCGGCAATGAAATCAGGCCGCTCTTCGTGCAGCAGATGTCCCTGATCCGGAAACTGAACGACTTCGGCGGAAGGCAAGAGCCGCTGCACGCGAGCCGCCTCGCCGGGCAGGATCATTCGATCGCGGGCACCGACCACGAGGGTCAAAGGAATCGCTAGCCTCGAAAGTTCACGCTCCAACGGGCGAACGTCCCAAACGGCCATCATGGTGAGTGCTGCGCCAGCATGCGCAGGTGAACGGGACAGTCGACCGTAAAACGCCATCCCGGCGGCATCGAGCGTCGATCCTGTCGCCGCCAACAGTCGACTCACCTCATCGGGCGACTCGAATCGACGCGCAAAAAAACGCGATACCCAATCACTGCTCGCGATGGCCCGGATGAACGGCGTCACGGCAGGATGTTTGAATCCCGAGAGCGGCAGCAGTGCGCCGTTGAGGCTGATGATTTCAGCGGGATGCATCCGACCATCGAGACAGGCGCGACAAAGAATGGCGGCCCCTGCCGAATGTCCGACCACCAGCTGCGGCGATACGCCAAGTGCAGTCAGTAATTGCGCGAGACCCTCGACCATTCCCTGTAGCGAAAGGCCCTGATCGTCTGCGGGTCGCGAGGTGAACCCGTGGCCGGGAAGATCAGGAGCGATGACGCGAAAGAACGGCGTCAACTTCGGCAGCAGGTCGCGAAACGAATGCGTCGACGCACCGGTTCCGTGGACCAACAAACACACCGGTCCCCGCCCCGCGTCTTGTACGTGCCAGCGCAGCCCCGCCGCCTCGACGAAACGACTGGCGTCGCGATTCGGCCAATCGGCACCCTCACGGTCCCATTCCGGCGCTCGCAAACGGCTCACGCGATCCCCTGCTGCAGTACGATAGCTCGCATGATACGCCGCCTGCTGCTCGCGCTGGGTACCACCGCCGCGCTGATCGCCCTGCTCTACCTCGCCGGTCCCGTTCAACCGCTCGATACGCGAGACGCCGCCCTCGCCGTTCCAGAGGACACCATCGAATTGGAGCAGTGGCTCGCTGACACCGAGCAAAGATTTGGGGATGTCGTCGACGGCGCCGAAAAACATATCCGCTGGGCCCACGACGATCGCCGTCGAACACCCGTCTCGATCATTTATTTGCATGGCTACACCGCAACGCGTCAGGAGGTCGATCCGCTCTGTGACGACCTCGCCGACGCGCTCGGCGCTAACGTGTTTTACACCCGGCTCACTGGACACGGCCGACCCGCTGTCGCGATGGGCGAAGTCCGCGGCGAGGATTGGCTGCGCGATGCGCGAGAGGCGCTCGAGATCGGACATCGCATCGGCGAGCGCGTGCTCGTCGTGGGCACGTCCACGGGCGGAACGCTCGCTCTGTGGCTTGCGCAGCGCCGGGATGCCGCGGCTATCGCCGCCCAAATCCTTATTTCTCCGAATCTCGGACCCCGTTCGCAATCGGGTGAATTGCTCGCGGGCCCCTGGGGCGCGCAACTGCTGCAACTGCTTATCGGCGATGAGTATCGCTGGGTGCCGCACAACGCCGAGCAGGCCAAATATTGGACTTGGAAATACCCCTCGCAGGCACTGCTGCCGATGATGGCACTGGTCCGCGAAGTACGCCGGTCACCGCTCGAAGATATCCGCATCCCGACCCTCGTGATCTACTCACCGAACGATCGTGTGGTGAGCGCGGAGGAAATCCTGAAGGGCCACGCGAGGCTCGGCTCGCCGATCAAGCCGCTGATTGCGGTCGAGAAAAGCGGCGATCCGTCGAATCACGTTCTTGCCGGTCGCGTCCTGGCCCCCGATGACACGCCACGGGTACGCGACTGGATTCTGACGTTCGTTCGCGATATCGGCGTCACGACGACCCGCCCGATTACGGATACGCCTTAAGAGACTCTCGGTAGTGCTGCGCGCGCTGCGCGTAGCTCGCAGCCGCACCGCGAATGAGGGCGAGATCGCGCTCGGTGACTTCGCGCACGATTTTTCCGGGTGATCCCATCACCACGCTACCGTCGGGGATTTCTTTGTCGGGTGGTACGAGCGCGCCGGCGGCGATGATGCAATGCCTGCCGATGACGCTGCGGTCGAGCACCATGGCGCCGTTGGCGATCATCGACTCGTCACCGACGGTGCAGCAGTGCAAAAATGCCATGTGACCCACCGTCACACCGGCACCGAGACGCGTGGGTACGCCCTCATCGGTGTGGATGACCGATCCGTCCTGAATATTGGTTCCGGGACCGATGTCGATCCAGTCGTTGTCGCCACGCAGGACGACGTGGAACCACACGCTAGCACCTGCGGCGAGCCTGACGCTGCCGATGACGTCGGCCGAGGGCGCGACGTAAGCATCGGGTGCGACGTCCGGCCGTCGCTCGCCAATGGAATAGAGCATCAGGGTTTTGCGACCGTATCGCGCGCTGCCTTGCGATCGGCCTTCATGCGCACCACATCGACCGGACGCATCTCGATGATCGGACACGACTCGTTTTCCACGAGCACCTTGTCGAAACGCGTGATGGTTCGACCGGTTTGGGTGACTTGGATCGCGTTCGCAAAACTGAGATTGATGCAGCCGTCCCACACTTTGATCAGCCATGCCTCGTTGTGCCCGGTCCAGATCACGAGTTGGTTGCGTGACACCGGCGTCCAGCCGTCCAATCCCCGCATCGAGCGGATCTGGTCGACCGGCTCGCCGGCGTAATCGACGTATTTGAGATCCAACGCGTCGCGTCGGGCGAGTCCCGTTCCGCAGGCGGACAAGAGCGCGAGCCAGAGTGCGGCAAAAACGAACCTTTTCATGACTTTGCCCTCGAAAACTTCGAACTCGAGTGTACCGGCCTATCAATCGGGCACAATGCGCCGCCTCACCTTGACGCTGTTATACTGTTGTAGTTAAATATAACACTTAGAACCCGCACGAGATGCCCCAAAGGACCCCATGAACATCCAATCGCTCAAGAACATCAAGCTCAACAAACGATGGGTCGGTGGCGGGATTGTCGTCGCCATCCTCATCGCGGTGCTCGTGAGTCGCCAGTTTTCGGACGCCGGCGCCACGCCGGTCGACTTGTCGACGGCTGCGCCGCAGGACGTCCGGCCGAGCATCCTGGCCTCGGGAACGCTCGCGTATCGCACCGAGGTCAATCTCACCGCGGAAGTCACCGCGCGGGTCGCGAGCATCCTCGTCGAAGAAGGGGCCAACGTCGCGAAAGGACAGTTGCTGCTGCGCCTCGATCCCGAAACCTACAACAACGTCATTGCACGCGAAGAAGCGAGCGTCCGACAGAATCGCATCAGCATCGATCGCCAACGTGCTGTCGTAGCGTTGCGCAAGCAACAGTACGAACGCAGCCAAAAACTCGCCGCCTCGAATCTCATCGACAAAAATCGACTCGACGAAGACCGTAATCAGTTCATCGTTGCCGAGGCTGACTTGCGGAGCTCGGAAGAGGCGCTACAACGCGCCAGTGCCGTACTCGGCGACGCGAGGGAACAGCGCGCGAAAACCGAGATTCGGGCGCCCATCGCAGGACGCATCGTCTCATTACCCATCAAGGTGGGTGAGGTCGCCATTCCCTCGACGGCATCGCTCGCCGGCGCACAGCTCATGAAGATAGCGGATGTCTCGGCGATCACCGCAGAGGTCAAAGTCGACGAGGCTGATGTCGCCAAGATCACGCTCGGCCAGCGGGCTGATGTTTTTTCAGCGGCCTACCCCGATACCGCGCTTCCGAGCGCAGTCGAAAAGATCGCCCTCACCCCGACCGTCGATGGTCAGGGCCGATCGTATAAGGTCACGCTCGCGATCGACGCACCCGCAGATTTGCTCCTGCGATCGGGCATGAGCGCTCGCGCACTCATTTATCTCGGCGACGGCAAACGTCAGCTTGCCGTGCCCGTCGAGGCGGTCGTGACCGAGACGCCAGAGAAAAATGTCGTCAAGCGCTACGTTTGGCGTAGCGACGGTGGCGTGGCGCGCAAGACGGCTGTCGTCACGGGCCTTTCCGACGATCGCTGGGAAGTGATCGAGTCGGGGATCAGCGAAGG
>JBMTZJ010000077.1:0-7104 GCA_049455515.1 Steroidobacteraceae bacterium | reverse complement strand
ATCGCGGACGTGGTGGAATTGGTAGACACACTAGCTTGAGGGGCTAGCGCCGCAAGGTATGGGAGTTCGAGTCTCCCCGTCCGCACCAAACTCGTTCGACATCCTGCTACAATTCGCGCGCTTTAAGCACGGGGGTTGCGTAACCGTTGGTTGCGTTCGTGCAAGGGCGTAATCGAATGCTGTCGAACTACTTGCCTGCACTCATTTTTCTTGGCGTGGCCTCGGGCCTCGCGGCGGTATTGCTGGTCCTCGGCACCGGCTTCGGTCGATACTTCTCCCGCGCCCCCAAAGACAGCGAAAAACTCTCGGCGTACGAGTGCGGCTTCGAGGCCTTCGAAGACACGCGCATGAAGTTCGATGTGCGCTACTACCTCGTCGCAATTCTTTTCATCGTCTTCGATTTGGAAATCGCGTTCCTGTTCCCTTGGGCTGTCTCGCTCGATTCGATCGGCGGGTTCGGCCTCGTGTCGATGGGTATCTTCCTCGGCATTCTGATCGTGGGCTTCATCTACGAGTGGAAGAAAGGAGCGCTGGAGTGGGACTGACCGAAGAGGCGCCAGCTCACGAGTTCGCGCAACGCGGATTCGTCACCACCCAGGTCGACAATCTCGTCAACTGGGCCCGAACCGGTTCGCTGTGGCCTATGACTTTTGGTCTCGCGTGTTGCGCCGTCGAGATGATGCACGCGGGAGCCTCTCGCTACGACCTCGACCGGTTCGGCGTCGTGTTCCGGCCGAGTCCTCGGCAGTCTGACGTCATGATCGTCGCGGGGACGCTGGTCAACAAAATGGCGCCCGCGCTGCGTAAGGTGTACGACCAGATGCCCGAGCCGCGTTGGGTGATCTCCATGGGGTCCTGCGCCAACGGCGGTGGGTATTACCATTATTCGTACGCCGTCGTGCGGGGCTGCGATCGCATCGTTCCCGTCGATGTGTACGTGCCGGGCTGTCCGCCCACTGCCGAGGCTCTGCTGTACGGCATCATCCAACTGCAGAAAAAAATCGCTCGGACGAGCTCGGTGGTGAATCCGTGACCGGGATCGCATGGGCTGACGTGTTGTCGACCGTGCTTGGCGATGCCGCGCGTCGCGTCGATTCGCTGCCGGATGAGATCACGCTCGAGTGTGAGGCGCCGCAACTGCTCGCGGTGGCGACTGCGCTGCGGGATCATCCTGAGCTCGGCTTCGATACCCTCATCGACCTGTGTGGACTCGACTACCTCCATTACGGTCGAACGGAGTGGAAAACCTTTTCGGCTACGGGCTCCGGATTTTCGCGCGGCGTCGATCGGCGCGTGATGGACCCGTCGGCGCCTGGTCGTCGGTTTGCGGTAGTGGTTCATTTGTTGTCGGTGCGGTTCAATCGACGAATTCGGCTTCGGGCGTTTTGTCCCGACAACGACGAGCCGATGGTGGACTCGTTGGTCGGCATCTGGGCTGCAGCCAACTGGTTCGAGCGCGAGGCGTTCGACTTGTTCGGTATTTTGTTCAAAGGTCATCCGGACCTTCGTCGGTTGCTCACCGATTACGGATTCATCGGTCATCCGTTCCGCAAGGACTTTCCGCTCATCGGTAACGTCGAAGTGCGCTATGACCCCGAGAAGCAGCGCGTCGTCTACGAGCCCGTCAGCATCGAGCCGCGTACGCTCGTGCCGCGGGTCATTCGCCACGATAATCGCTACGACCCGGCACTGAGCGGTCGCGCTGACGACAGCGCCAAGGCGACGGGCTGACATCGTGGCCGAGATCCAGTCGTACACCATGAATTTCGGGCCGCAGCACCCTGCGGCACACGGCGTGCTGCGTCTCGTGCTCGAGCTCGACGGCGAGGTGATTCAAAAAGCCGATCCGCACATCGGTCTCTTGCATCGCGCGACCGAAAAGCTTGCGGAGTCCAAGCCGTTCAATCAGTCGATCGGCTACATGGATCGCCTCGATTACGTCTCGATGATGTGCAACGAGCATGCCTACGTGCTCGCCATCGAACGGCTCATCGGTGTGACGCCGCCGATTCGTGCTCAGTACATCCGCGTCATGTTCGATGAGATCACGCGCATCCTGAATCACCTCATGTGGCTCGGAGCGCATGGGCTCGATATCGGCGCGATGACGGTGTTCTTGCTCGCGTTCAAAGAACGCGAAGATCTGATGGATTGCTACGAGGCGGTGTCGGGCACGCGTATGCACGCGACCTATTACCGGCCGGGCGGCGTGCATCGTGATCTCCCGCGCGAGATGCCGCGCTATCAGGCTTCGCGCTGGCGTACGCAGAAAGAGGCGGATCGCCTCAACGAAGCGCGCAGCGGCGGTTTGCTCGAGTTCATCGAAGATTTCACACGGCGGTTTCCGAAGGCCGTTGACGAGTACGAGACGTTGCTCACCGACAATCGCATCTGGAAGCAACGCACCGTCAACATTGGCGTGGTGACACCCGAGCGTGCAAAGCAACTCGGGTTCTCGGGGCCGATGTTGCGCGGGTCGGGGATTGCGTGGGACCTGCGCAAAAAGCAGCCCTATGAGGTTTACGACAAGCTCGACTTCGACATTCCCGTGGGGGTGAACGGTGATTGCTACGACCGCTACCTCGTGCGCATCGAAGAACTCCGTCAGTCCAATCGCATCGTTGCCCAGTGTGTCGAGTGGCTAAAAAAGAACCCAGGCCCCGTGATGCTCGCCGATGCGAAAGTGCGTCCGCCTCGGCGCGAAGATATGAAGGGCGACATGGAATCGCTCATCCACCACTTCAAGCTGATGACCGAAGGCTACTGCGTGCCGGAGGGTGAGACCTATGCTGCGGTCGAGGCGCCTAAAGGGGAATTCGGGATTTATCTCGTGAGCGACGGCGCCAATAAGCCGTACCGCCTCAAATGCCGCGCGCCGGGATTTTCGCATCTGGCGTCGCTCGAGGAGATGGTGACGGGGCACATGCTGGCCGACGTCGTCGCTGTCATCGGCACGCAGGACATTGTTTTCGGAGAGATCGATCGATGAGCCTCTCGACGCATCGTGTACCGACGAGCGATGGGCAGTTCTTCGAGCCCGGTAACGGGGAGAAGGTGGCGCTGCTCACCGAGCACACCCGTCATGAGATCGACGAGTGGATCGCGCGCTTTCCGGCTGGGCGGCAACGCTCGGCCACGTTGTCTGCACTGCGTTTTGCGCAGGAGCAGAACAACGGGTTTCTCACGCCGGAAATCATGGACGCCGTGGCGGAGTATTTACGCTTGCCGTCCATTCAGGTCTACGAAGTGGCGACGTTCTACTCGATGTTCGAAACGCACCCCTGCGGGCGTCATCACGTCAGCGTGTGCACGAACATCAGCTGCTGGCTCAACGGAGCCGAGGGGATCCTCGCGCATTGCGAGCGCAAGCTCGGCATCAAAGTGGGCGAGAGCACTCCGGATCAAAGAATTTTCCTCAAACAGGAAGAAGAGTGCCTCGCAGCCTGTACGGGCGCGCCCATGATGATGGTCGATCACGTCTTTCACGAGCATCTGACGCCCGCGAAGGTCGACGAGATCCTCGACGGCCTTAAGTGAGACTTTCGACATGAGTGACGCAATGCAAACTTGGCGTGATCGAATGAACCTCGTGGTGTTCGAGCCGCTCTCGATGGAGCGTTCGTGGACGCTCGAGAGCTACCTCAAGATCGGCGGTTATTCGTCCTGGAAAAAAATTCTGGCCGGTGAGATTACGCGCGAACAAGTGATCGAGGCGGTCAAGGCGAGCGGACTTCGGGGTCGAGGAGGCGCCGGCTTCCCGACGGGAACGAAGTGGAGCTTCATGCCGCGTAATGCCCCGATGCAGAAATACGCCGTGTGCAACTCGGACGAGAGCGAACCCGGTACCTGTCACGATCGCGACATCCTGCGCTTCAATCCGCATTCGCTCGTCGAGGGAATGGCCATCGGCGGATACGCGATGGGCGCGACGGTGGGATACAACTACATTCGTGGAGAGTTTTTGGGTGAGCCCGTCCCGCGTTTCGAGGCGGCCGTCAAAGAGGCCTACGCAGCCGGTTTGCTCGGCAAGAACGTTCAAGGGTCGGGAATCGATTTCGATCTGTACACCTTCGTGGGCGCTGGCGCTTATATCTGCGGCGAAGAAACCGCGCTTCTCGAATCGCTCGAGGGCAAGCAAGGCAAGCCACGCTTCAAGCCGCCGTTCCCGGCTGCGTTTGGTCTGTATGGTCAGCCGACCACGATCAACAATACGCAGAGTTACGCGTCGGTGCCGACCATCCTGCGCAAGGGGCCCGAGTGGTTCGCGAAGCTGGGGACGACCAACGCGGGAGGCACGGTCATTTTTTCGGTTTCCGGACACGTCGAGAAGCCGGGCAACTACGAGCTGCCGCTCGGCATCCCGTTCCGAGATTTACTCGAGATCGCCGGTGGCGTTCGCGGAGGGCGCAAACTCAAGGCGGTCATCCCGGGCGGATCTTCCGTCAAGGTGGTTCCCGGTGACGTGATGATGGGCGTCAACATGGATTACGACTCGCTGCGTGGCGTCGGATCCTCGGTGGGCTCTGCAGCCGTCATCGTGATGGACGAGACGACCTGCATGGTTCGAGCGCTCGAGCGTATCTCGCGCTTTTACAAATCGGAGTCTTGCGGACAGTGCACGCCGTGTCGGGAAGGGACCGGCTGGCTCAACAGAGTGCTCAAGCGAATCATCGCAGGGCAGGGCCGAATGGACGATCTGCAGTTGCTCGTCGATGTGGCGAATCGCATCGAAGGCCATACGATTTGTGCCCTCGGTGATGCGGCAGCGTGGCCCGTTCAGAGTTTCGTTCAAAAATTTCGGCATGAGTTCGAGTACATGATCCAGCATGGTGGCCGCAGCCTCGTGGATGGTCAACGGGAGGCGGCCTGAGCCGCACGCATCGGGACATGGCAGCGAATCCGCAAGACGATCTGATCAACGTCGAAGTCGACGGGACGCCCGTCAAGGCGCGCAAGGGCGCGATGATCATCCACGTGACCGATCGGCACGGCGCCTATGTGCCGCGGTTTTGTTATCACGACAAATTGCCGGTCGCGGCAAACTGCCGGATGTGTCTCGTCGAAGTCGAAAAAGCGCCCAAGCCCCTGCCGGCCTGTGCGACGCCCGTCGCCGAGGGCATGAAGATTTTCACGAAATCGAAGGTGGCCATCGGTGCCCAGAAAGCGACGATGGAGTTCCTGCTGATCAACCATCCGCTCGATTGCCCGATTTGTGATCAGGGTGGCGAGTGCGAGCTCCAAGATCTCGCGCTCGGTTTCGGTCGTGACATTTCGCGTTTCACCGAGCGCAAGCGAGTCGTCAAAGATAAAAATCTCGGACCGCTAGTCTCGACCGACATGACGCGCTGCATTCATTGCACGCGCTGCGTTCGTTTCGGTCAGGACATCGCCGGTATCCCGGAGCTCGGGACCACCGGTCGCGGCGAGAACATGGAAATCGGCACGTGGATCGAGCGCAGCGTCGATCACGAGCTCTCGGGGAATATCATCGATCTCTGCCCCGTCGGAGCGCTCAATTCCAAGCCGTTCCGATATCAGGGGCGCTCCTGGGAGATGACGCAAGTGCCGTTCGTCGCGCCGCACGACGGAATCGGCTCCAATCTTTTCGGTCACGTGTTGCGCGGAAAGTTAAAGCGTGTCGTGCCGCGACCGAACGATGACATCAACGAAACCTGGATCGCCGATCGTGACCGGTTCAGCTACGAGGGTCTCCACGCTGACGATCGACTCTTGAAGCCCATGTTGCGCGAGGGGTCGACGTGGCGGGAGGCGAGCTGGGAAGAGGCGCTCTCGGCGGCAGCGCGCGGTTTGCGCGCCGCCGGCGCATCGCTCGGCACCTTGGTTCATCCCTCGTGCACGATCGAAGAAATGTCGCTTTCGGCGCAGATCACGCGTGCGTTGGGCTCCTCGAATATCGACCATCGCCTTCGCACACGAGATTTTCGTGATCGCACGGCCGACCCGTTGCGGCCGATGCTCGGCGTGTCGCTTGCCGACGTCGAGACGCTCTCCGGCGTGCTCGTGATCGGATCGCATCTGCGTTCGGAGTTGCCGATCCTCGCGCATCGCTTGCGCAAGGCCGCCGTCAAGGCGCGCGCGAAGGTGGCGTTCGTCGACTCGCGGGTTCGCGAATATCGCTTTCCGGTCGAATCGCAGATCACGCGTCTACCGTCGGAATGGGTCCACGAACTCGCCGGTATTCTTGCGGCGGTTTGTGAAACGACGAACACCCGACCGGGCGAGGCGTACGCGAACGTGTTGCGTGGTGTCACGGTGACGGATGCTCAACGGTCCGCCGCGCAGGCGCTCTGTCACGGCAGCTCGCGCGCGGTTTGGCTCGGCGCCATGGCTCTTCGTCATCCCGCGGCAGTCGACCTACGATCGATCGCTGCCGAAATCGCTCGGATGAGCGGCGCATCGTTCGGATTGCTCGCCGAGGGGGCGAATGCGGCAGGCGCTTGGCTCGCCGGAGTCGTTCCGCATCGCCAAGCGGGCGGAGTGAGCCCTGAAGGCGAATCGGGTCTCGATGCTCGGGGCATGCTCGAGCGCGCTCAGCGCGCGTATCTCTTGGTCGGTGCGATCGAGCCCTCGGTCGATATGGCGGATCCTGCGCTCGCCGAGCGTGCGCTGACGTCGGCGGCATGTGTCGTCGCGGTGACGCCGTTCGTCACCGACGAGCTCAAAAAATTCGCGCATGTCTTGTTGCCGATGGGCAGTTTCGCCGAGACGTCGGGGACGTACGTCAGTCTCGAGGGCCGCTGGCAGAGTCAAACCGGTGTGTCCAAGCCACCCGGCGAGGCGCGGCCGGGCTGGAAGATTTTGCGTGTGCTCGGTAACACCATGGAACTCGCGGGGTTCGATTATCAGAGCTCCGAAGAGGTTCGTGATGCGCTGGCCAAAGATATCGCGGAGCGCGCCGGTACCGCCGTGCCATCGGCGCTTGTCTCGACGCACGTACCGGCGATCGCAGCGATATCCGGCTCCGCCGATCTCGATTTGGGATCGTTGGACGTCCCGATGTATGCGATCGATGCGGTACTTCGACGTAGCCCCGCATTGCAACAGACTGCGATCGCCCTGACGAAAGCGTCGAGGGGGGTCGCG
>JBMTZJ010000076.1:0-7141 GCA_049455515.1 Steroidobacteraceae bacterium | reverse complement strand
GAGCGTGCCGAGCGGGCGCAGGCACGCACGCATTGCTTTTTGAGCCTCGAGAAAGATGCGGCAATGGATGCCGCAGAGCGGGCAGACGTCGTGCTCGATGAGGCGAGGCGGACAGGCCGTGAGCCGCATTCACCCATCATCGGTGTGCCGCTCGCGCACAAAGACATGTTCGATCGGATCGGGCAGGTGACGACGTTCGGCTCCAAAGCCCTCGAGCCGATCCTTGCGTCACGAACGGCGGTCGTCCTCGAGCGATTGGACCGCGCGGGGGCGATCAATCTCGGTACGCTGAACATGGCCGAGTTCGCACTCGGTGCCACGGGGCACAACGCCGCGTGGGGCGATTGTCGTAATGCCTGGAACCCCGACTACATTGCCGGTGGTTCCTCGAGTGGCTCGGGGGCTGCCGTGGTCTGTGGCGCGGCGTTCGCGAGCCTCGGCTCCGATACGGGTGGATCGGTACGGATTCCCGCCTCGGTACAGGGCGTGTTCGGCTTGAAGCCGACCTACGGACTGTTGCCCCGCACCGGGAGTATGAAGCTTGCGCCCTCGATCGATGTGCTGGGGCCTATCGCGCGCTCGGTTCGTGATCTCGCCCTCGTTCTCCGACTCGTCGCCGGGCGCGACGGCGTGGATGCGCAGTGCTCCGGAAGTCCCGTGCCCGACTACGCCTCGGTACTCGGCCGAGGCGTCGAGGGCCTGCGTATCGGAATTCCGACCGATCATTTCTTCGAGCGACTCGATCCACAGATTCGCGCCGCGTGTGAGCGCTCGCTTTCGACATTCGAGGCGGCCGGAGCGCGGATCGTCGAGGTCGCGATTCCCTACGCGGCTCAGCTGGCTGAGCTCAGTCGTGCGATCGTCTACTCGGAGGCGACAGCCGTACACAGCGAAACCCTGCGTACCCGCGCCTCAAAGTATTCACCTCAAGTGAGGGTTCGTGCGAGTACAGGCCTCGCCATTTCGGGCACGCACTATCTCGAGGCCTTGCAAGCCCGAGTTCCGATACTGCAGCGCTTCGTCAAAGACGTGTTCGGTGCTTGCGATCTGCTGTTGACGCCCACGCTGCCCATTCGCGTGCCACGGCGAGACGAAACCGATGTGGGTGCCGGCGCGCGCTTATGGGAGGTGCTCGGAGACCTCGTACGCTGCACGGCGCCGTTTAATTATCTCGGGCTGCCGGCCATCAGCGTTCCGGCCGGCCTCGATGATCGGGGATTGCCGATGGGTGTGCAGTTGGTCGGTGTGCCGTTCAGCGAGTCGAGGTTGCTCGCCGCCGCCGCCGTTCACGAGCGTGCGTTACCGCCCCCAAGACTCGCAAACTGACCTCTGAAGTACGCGAGTGGTGAGCCTTCGCGTGCGTCGACCGAGACCACTTCGCCAAAGAAGATCCGGTGGGTTCCGACATCGGTCTGCGACGTGACGCGACATTCGAGGTAGGCGAGGGCGCCGTCGACGATCGGATTGCCCTGCGTGCCGTCCCGACAGTCGCCGAGGCCGAGGGCTTTGAGGCTTGCGAACTTGTCCGAGGTGCGCGAGGCGAAATGCTTCGCAAGATCGAGTTGATCGTCTGCCAAAACATGAACGCAGAAACGACCTGAGCCGCTGACGGCGTGGCAAGTCCCCGACTGCCGATTGAGGCAAACGAGCAGCGTCGGCGGCTCGAGCGTGACAGAGGCGACCGCGCTCGCGGTGATGCCTTGGGCAGTGCCCTCGTGTCGGGTGGTGATCAGGGTGACGCCGGTCAAAAATCGGCTGATCGCCGCGCGGTAATCGGTGCTTGAAACGTTCATGTCCATCACGGTAGGTACTACTCCGTACATACTGCCAAGGCTTTAGGCATTAGTCTCGTGCTCGTGCCTCGATCATCTTCCCCCTCCGATCGGGGCACATAGAGATAGCCCCGCCTCGTGCGGGGCTTTTTTGTATTCTCTTGGCGTTCATGTCCGAGTCCCTGGCCGACACATTACCTTCCGAATGGCGCGACGAGGCCGCGCACGCCTTTGCGTGCAGCGACTTCGTGGCTGACAGCATCGCGCGCGATTCCGAGCTTTTCGCTGATTTGTCGCGCTCCGGAGCGCTGAAGCGCTTACGGATCGCCGGCGGGCAGCTGTGTTGGCCGCGCGGCGAGGAGCCGCCTCCACTCGATACCCCCGAGCCACAGTGGCAAGCGTGGCTGCGCCGATGGCGGCGTCGGGAAATGGTTCGGATTGCATGGCGTGACCTGAACGGTCGAGCGAGTCTCGAGGAGACGCTGGAAGACCTTTCGGCTTTTGCCGACGACGCCGTCAATCGGGCGATGGAGGTCGCCTGGCACGTGACCTGCGGTCGTTACGGCGTGCCGCAGTACGCAGAGGGTGGGGCCATGCCGCTCGTCGTCGTCGGCATGGGCAAGCTCGGCGGTCGCGAGCTCAATTTCTCTTCAGATATCGACCTCGTGTTTTTGTTTCCCGGGAATGGCGAAACGATCCATGCATCGCCGGTGAGTCACGAGGAATTCTTTGTTCGTCTCGGGCAAGCTTTGTTACGACTCTTGTCGTCCGTGACGGTCGACGGCTTCGTGTTTCGGGTCGACATGCGACTACGTCCTTTCGGGGATTCCGGGCCGCTCGCTTGCAGCTTTTCTTCGTTCGAAGATTACTTGCTGCAGCACGGCCGCGACTGGGAGCGTTACGCCTGGATCAAAGCGAGACCGATCACTGCGCCCGAGGCGTATACCGACCTCTACGACGCGGCGGTCAGGCCCTTCGTCTACCGCCGCTATCTCGATTTCGGCGTCTTCGAATCACTGCGCGAAATGAAGCAGTTGATCGAGAAGCAGGTCGCGCGCAAGGAGCTCGTGGATCACGTCAAACTCGGTCCCGGCGGAATTCGCGAAATCGAGTTCATCGTCCAGTCCATGCAGCTGATCCGAGGCGGCCAGGATCGTCGCTTGCAGGGCTCGCGGCTTTTCGAGGTGTTGCCGCAGCTCGCGCGCAGTCGTTTGCTGCGGCCTCAGGCGGTGAGTGATCTCGATGCTGCTTATCGTTTTCTGAGAGTTCTCGAAAATCGACTGCAGATGATCGCCGACGCCCAAACCCATTCTTTGCCGCGCGATGAGCTCAATCAGAAAAAGCTCGCTCGTGCGATGGGTCATGAGACTTGGGAGGGCTTGCGTCACGCGTACGAGCGTCACGTCGCTCACGTCCAGCGTGAATTCAACGCGCTCGTATTCGCTCCTGCAGGTGCCGATGGCACCGACGAAAAATCACCCCGTGCAGCCGCCGACAATGCCGGCTTGTCGCTGATGTGGGATGAAACCATTGGGGTCGAGACATTGGCCGAGATGCTCGCATCCAAAGGAATGACGAATTCTAGTGAGCTCGCCCAACTGCTCATCGATTTTCGCGGCAGTTCGCAGGTGCGACGTCTCGATGCGACGGGGCGACGACGGCTCGAATTGTTATTGCCGCAGTTATTGGCATCACTGACACTCGATGACGATCATCTCGTCATGGGTCGTCGATTGCTGCGCGTGCTCGAGGCGATCGGCGGACGCTCGGCCTACTTCGCGCTACTCAACGAAAACCCTGCGGCCCGGCAGCGCTTCGTCAGTGTGTGTCGCGGCGGTGATTTTTTGGTGCAACAGCTGGCTGCACATCCGCTCTTGCTCGATGAGTTGCTGGATGAGCGGGCGTTGTCGACGCCCCCTGCGCGAGCCGAACTGCTTGCCGATCTCGACGATCGGCTTGCGCGAGTCGACGGTGATGATCCGGAGCGGCTCGTCGAGGCACTGGCTCAATTCAAGCGTGCCGCCATGTTTCGGGTGGCCATCGCCGATCTATCGGGCAGTCTTCCCTTGATGCAGGTTTCGGATCGGCTGACGGATATCGCGGAGCTCGTGCTCGAGAAAGCACTGCAGCAAGCCTGGTCGCAGATGACGAGCCAGTACGGTATCCCGACATGCCGCGCGACGGACGACGCGCCGCCGCGGCCGGTCGAGGTCTGTGCCGTCGGTTACGGCAAGCTCGGCGGCATCGAACTCGGTTACGGCTCCGACCTCGATCTCGTCTTTTTGCACGACTCGATCGGCGCGATGCAGGAGACCTCCGGCGAGCGGCCCATCGAGAATCCGCTGTTCTTCGTGAGGCTCGCGCAACGCATCGTGCATATCCTGACGGTGCATTCGGCAGCGGGCCGTCTGTATGAGGTCGATGTGCGTCTGCGACCGGGCGGCAAGGGCGGGATGCTGATCACGCAGATCGACGCGTTCGTCGATTATCAGCATGACTCGGCCTGGACTTGGGAGCATCAAGCCTTGCTGCATGCGCGTGCAGTAGCCGGATCGGTGTCGCTGCGTCAGCGATTCGAGCGTGAGCGGGTGCGGATTCTCGCCGAGTTCGTACGGCGCGACACGCTGCGAGAGGAAGTGGGTGCGATGCGCGAGCGGATGCGTCGCGAGCTCGCCAAATCGAAGGCAGGACAGTTCGATCTCAAACAAGATCGGGGCGGTATCGCGGACATCGAGTTCCTCGCGCAGTACTGGGCGTTGCGTGAGGGCGCGCGACATCCGGCGGTGCTGATGTTCTCCGATACGATCCGCCAGCTCGAAACCCTCGCCTCAGGTGATCTCGTTCCTCAGGCGACGGTCGATGTGCTCACGGGTGCCTATCGGGCGTACCGCAGGCGCAACCACCATCGTTCGTTACGCGAGGAGAGTGGCATCATCGATGCCAGTGAATTCGTGGCCGAGCGCGCCGCCGTTGCCCGCATTTGGGAGGACACCTTTGCGGGTGTCACTGCGCCGGTATAATTGCGTCATGTCGAAGACGCCTCTCATTCAGCCGAACGCGCAGAACCAGTATCAGGTCACGACAGAAGATCTGCCGTTATCGTGTCCGATGCCGGAGATGCATCTCTGGAACTCGCACCCTCGCGTGTATTTGCCCATCGAAAAAACGGGCTGGGCCAAGTGCCCTTACTGCGGAGCCGAATACACCCTGCAGCGCTGAGCGACCCTAGGCCGGGCGATAGGGTTTGTACGATTTTTCTTCGACGATGCGCGACCCCAGCGCGACATTGATGCGCTTCTTGACGGCCGCACGCTCGTCGTTCGTGACGTAGACGGCTCGCGCAAGTTCGATGAACTCGGCATCGAACGCCTGCGCCAATTCTTTGTCGCGGATCTTGTCCTCGATATCCCACAACGCTTCGTTCACACGCTGCAGGGCGGCTTCGTCTGCTGCCACCTCCGGAATGGCGGCTCCGCTGTCGCGCCAGGTTTTCTCGAGTAGATCGAGTTCGAGACGGACGTTGCGGACCTTGGTGGCATCGGTCATGCGCGCCGCCTTGATGCGAAGGATCGTGATCTTGTCGAGCAGTTCGCCCGGAGAGATGGGTACGAGGATGTCTTTCATGGACGCGATGCTAACAGGGCGTCGAGTCGGTTGCAGACCTCGTCCACCTCGATGAGGGCCATGACGCCCGGTTCTTCGATTTTGGTCGCCCAGGGCAGGGCGTCCGGCGGACGGTGTCGAAACTGAGCGGCTGCTCGCGGGAACGCGTCGATACACCACATGCGCGAGAGGTAGGGACCGCTGCGTGCGGGATTGGTCGCGGCATAGAGCCCGATGACCGGCGTGCCGACCATGGTGGCCATATGGGTCGGTCCCGTGTCGGGCGCGAGTAACACGGCGGCCCGCGCCAGTACCGCGAGCAACTGCGGCAGCGTATCTTTGCCCACTTGGTCGATGACGGCAGGGCAGTCTGCGACGATGGCACGTGCCATGGTTTTTTCGATGTCGCTCGGCCCTCCGGTCAGGATGACCTGCATGCCGTGTTTATCGATGGCGTGGCGTGCCACTGCGGCGTACCGCTCCGGTAGCCAGTTCCGACGCGCGTGGCTCGAGCACGGGCTGATCACGAGGGTGCGCGGTGCATCGTCCGGGATGAGTCGCTTGGCGTAGTCGATCGCATCGAGGGGTAGGGGTACGTTCCACTCGAGCACGCGCTGCGATACGCCTGCGGCCTCCGCAAACCCCATGAAGCTGTCGAGGACATGCTCGCGACTGCGGGGTGCGATGCGCGCATTCGTCACCAGCCATTGGAGCTCGCGGGCCCGGTCGCGATCGAAGCCCAGTTTGACGCGCGCCGGCACGAGAGCGGCTACCGCACTCGCCCTGACGGACAATTGCAGGTGGAACATCACGTCGAACTGCCGACCGCGCAGCGCAGCGCGCAGGGCTTTGAGTCCGGCGAAGCCGGCACGTTTGTCTACGGTGATAAACTCCACGTCCGGCAGTAGGGTCATGAGTCGCGCTTCGGCGCGACCGATGATCCAAGTGAAGCGCGTCGTGGGCCAAGCGCGCTGCAAGGTGCGCAGCAGAGGTACGACGTGACAGGTGTCGCCGATGGCCGAAAGCCTCAAGAGGCAAACGGACTCGGGCGGCGTAATGAGCGGCAGCATATCTTGGGGCGGTGAGGGCGAAGATGAACGAGGGTCGCACGCACGAACCGCTGGAGCACATGATCCAAGACGGCCGTGTCCGGATGCTATATGACCCCTCTCTCGTCGGCAATTTTGATCCTCGCTGGTTCGATCCCGAGTATTTGCGTCAAGTCGACATGCTGCGCGGTGAAGCGCGTGGTCGAGGCAATACCTATTTTTTCGATGTCGCAGGCGCGAGCTACGCGTTACGGCACTACCGGCGCGGCGGTCTCGCTGCCGCGGTGATGCAGGATCGTTACCTCGATCTCGGCGAGACGCGTTCTCGGCCGTTTCGGGAGTTCAGGGTAACCCAGCGCTTGCAGCGTCTTGGCTTACCAGTGGCGCCGGTCGTGGCTGCACGTTACGCACCGAGCGGACTCTTGAGTCGCGGTGATCTCATCACGCAGAGATTACCGGGTGTCAGCACGCTCGCTGAGACCCTCGAGCGATCGCCCGATGCGATCGACTGGTTGCGTGTGGGTGAGACGCTGGCACGCTTTCATTGCGTGGGTCTACATCATGCCGACCTCAACGCTCACAATCTTCTTTTAGATGGCCAGGGGCAGTGGTTTCTCATCGACTTCGATCGGGCAAGTTTCCGTGAGCCCGGGCTGTGGCGAGACGCCAACCTCGTGCGCCTGCGGCGCTCGATCCTCAAGGTCTGTGATTCTTTGA
>JBMTZJ010000075.1:0-7409 GCA_049455515.1 Steroidobacteraceae bacterium | reverse complement strand
CATCGCGGGTTCTCCTGCCGGAAACGGTTCCTTCAGGACATCCCGGGCATACCAATAGGCATGTCGCGGATCCCGGGCCATCACGGCTTCACCTGCGGGGAACGGCTGGCCCTTGTGTTCTTTCATCACGTATTCGTACATCTCGTTCGGAGTCATGATGTCTGTCCGTTCGTGTCCAATGATTCTTTCACCCATGGCGCGTCTATCGGATGATGATACCAGTGTACTCTTGGGCTGCTGTTTATGGTCGCAGGGGCGAGAGACGCCGTTTCATCGAACGCGTATTATTATACGAGGTTTTGCGGGGTGGTGCAAGTCCTATTTGACGGCATCGATGCGGAGGCCTAGACGAGACCATCAAACTTCCGATACCGAGATTGATACATCCAGTACGTATCGCGTGGTGTCCGAATCATGGGGGTGCCGTCTTCGTCATACACATAGCTCATCGTCGGCACCGTCGTGATGACATCCCGCGTGAGGTATGGAATGTTTGCGGCATCAAACCGGTCTTTGACGAGCCGTTCCGTTTCTTTGCCTGACGCTGCCCCTGCCACCGATGGAAGTTCGACCGTCTCGGCTGGGGCCTCATGGCTAAACAGATTACCCGTACGATTGTGCCTATGCATACACACCATGATAGTCTATCGAAGGGAGGATTCCTAGAGAAAAATATTGGCAGGATGGTCGGAGTGGTCAGAGAACGACGGGGGGACACCCCTAGCGCGATTTGGCCAGCGGTATAAAGGTGGGATGAGATTTTGGGGTGGGGGGTTTACACGGATGGAACCTTAAGGTACCCCTGTGCCGGCGTATATAAAGTACCATTATTTCCCCCCTCATTTATTTTTTCCATGCCGGCCACCATGCCGGCGGTGGACCCCGGTGGTCCCCGTCGGTACATCGTGACGTCGAGTCCCCCACGCCGGGGCGGTCCGCCCCGCACCGTACACACGACCGCCCCGAGCACCTCTGCACGGCACTCGGGGCGGAGCCCACACACGACGGGTCAGGACACGGGGTTAGGGTCGCTCATCATCGAGGCCGTCATCCTCGCTGTCCTCTGCGGCATGCTCCACATCCTCACGATAGGGATGGCGACGCGGCGCAGGGCGCCCATACCGACGTTCCCATTCGGTGTCGTCGTCATCCCACGGGGCATCATCCGCCTCAGCGACGGGCCAACGATTGGGGTGATAGACGGCCATCTCAATGCACCTCACGCGAGGGCGGGACCGCCTGCAGCAGGGCCCGCTGCGCCGATGTCAGCCCCGCGTCCGGAGGGACGAACACGTCGTTGAGGGCCTCCTGAATGCGATCCAGCGCCGTGAGCAGACGTTCCTGCGTCTCCGGATCCGTCGCTTCAAAGTGGCCCCGGGCATAGGTGCACAAGTCATCAATCAGCATCCAGTCCGCGAGCGGGAATGTGCAGGACACTTTCGGGTCTGTCGTCTTATACAGGGTAATATCCATTGGGCCTCACAGAAAAAATGGTGGGTTCGGCAGGGATCGAACCTGCGACCAACTGGTTAAAAGCCAGCAGCTCTCCCACTGAGCTACGAACCCGTCCCCACGTCTTACAGGGCGATGAGATACGCGGACACGGTGCGCCCCGTGCGCTCCGTCGTCACCGTCTTTCCGAAACACTTGCGAATGCCATACGCGGCGTTTCCGATGCGATGCTCGGGCAGGCCCCGCGCGACGAGTTCGGCCTTGGTCGCGGGGGTGAGGGCCACCCGTCCGCCCTGCTCGACCGCATACGCATACAGCGTGGCCGGCTCCTTCGGCATCTTCCGCGCCGCGCCCCGCTTCGGGGTCGTGGCAAACGCCGCGGCCAGCGTGGGCGTGCTGGTCGGGGCCGACAGCGTGACCGTCACGGTCGGTACAATCGTCTCGGTCTCAATCGTTTCAATCGTCTGCACAGGGGTTTCCATTACTGTCTCCATGATATACTCCGTTTTCGTTACCATTAACAATGACGCGGGCCGTTTAGTGCAGCCCCAGAATATCCCGCAGGGCCTGCGACGAGCCGGTCACTTCGACCCCACGGATCTGGACGGTGTAGTTCGGGCCGGACGGGGCCGACGGCGTCGTCGGGGTCAGCAGATTCTGCGGCCGCGACGGTGCGGCCTTGGTGTAGCGCACCGAGAACGCGCCCGGGGAGCCGACCAGACGGATGCCGTTATCGGACACGGACGTCGTGCGATAATACTCGGCGTTCTGCCGCAGGTCGCGCATGCGAGACTTGGCGCCCTGATACGAACGACCCAGACGCGCGGCGGCCGCCTTACAGGCCGACTTCAGCGACCCCTGATGCTCAATGAGCATCTGCACGAGTGTTTCATCATCCTGACGTGACCACAGCGAATACTTACGATCCATACGTTTCTTCTCTCTCTCTTTGTTTGTGGGGCGTCAGCCCCAGAACCACTATTCTATCACACACGCACGTCGACGCAACTACAAAATGCGGGCAGACTGCCGTCATGGCAGACTGCCCACACCCACTAGATGGCCGGTTCCACTTCCACCGGCACCGCGGCCCCCGAGGGATTCGTCACCGCGCGCGGATCTTCGTGAATCGCGTTCCAGAGGTTCTTGAACGCGGCGGCCGTATCCGCATCAAAGCGGGACAGCGTATGGGTCAGCGCGGACTCGACGTTGCCGAGCGCACAGAACACCCGCGCGAGGTGCAGCAGACGACGCGTGGCAATCTGGTCATTGCACAACTGCTGGTTGAAATTGTTGCGCGTGACATCCGCCCACTGGACGAGATGCTTCACCAGCGTCGCATCGTGCTTCCCGTGCGGCTTCAGCACGTTCGCGAGAATCTTCTTCTCGATCTGCTGCTCGGGCCAGCCCTGCTCCAGCATGACCGCGAAGCGTTCCAACATCGCTTCGTTCATGATGGTCGTGTGGGCATACTTGCCGTCATCCCCACGACCCTTCGTGTTGGCGGTCGCCACAATGGTGAAGCCAGGCGCGGGGGTGATGTAGCGACCGATCTTCTTCAGATACAGCGGCTTCCCTTCGAGCACCGGCTGCAAGCACATCAGCGCCGCCCCACCCAGATCGACTTCATCGAGGTTGACGACCGCCCCGCGCAGCATCGCCAGCGGAATCGGGCCAAGCGAGAACTTGGTCTCACCCGCGAGCAGACGGAACCCGCCCAGCAGGTCGTCCTCATCGGTCTGCGACGTGATGTTGACGCGCACGTACTCGCGACCGAGCGACGCGCACACCTGCTCACACAGTTCCGTCTTGCCGTTGCCGGACGGGCCGACAATCATGACGGGGAGGAAGTGACCCGACGCAATCAGCGTTTTGAGGTCGGTGAAGTGCCCCCACGGCACGTACTGCGGGGACACCTGCGGGACATACGGCACGCTGTCCGACGAGCCGAGCAGGACATCGACGCCCAGCGCCTGGCTGACGGCCGACTGGAGGGTCGTGTTCGCGCTATCGTCGCGCACGAGCGACGACAGGGCCACCGTCTCGACCGGCGCGACCGGCGTCGGAGCGGTCACCGTGCGCGGCACACGCGGCTTCGCCTGACGGACGACCGTGGCGCCAGGCCGCCGACCCCGCTTGCCAGGAAACGTGTAGCCCACGTTCAGCGACTCGCACTCCTGTAGGGTCGGCACACGGAACAGGCCGCGCTTCGCGCCAGGCACCGCGAACGTGCCCCCATTGGTGAACCAGCGCGGGAACGCGAGATGGAGCGACTCCGCGACCGCCGCGGCCTCCTGACGGGTCACAACCGCGTGACCGCTATGCTGAGACGTGGAACGCGCAGACAGGGCAGACAGAAACTCATCAGTTCTCAATACGTGAATTGGCATGCCAGTATTCTCCCACAAAACGGACATCGTGTCAAATCGAGGGTGTCCGTAAGTCCTGTAGAATCAACCACTTACGGACGAAAAAAAGATGCATTTTTTCAGGGGAATTCCCGTAAGTCCTTTAAAATCAAGCACTTACGGGGAATGACCCCCGCGGGAGGGTTACACGGTCGCATCCTCGCGACCCACGGCCATATACGGCACCAGTAGGTCGGCAAACCGACGCATCGCGATATGCGCCTGCGCGTCAATCAGCGTACGGCTCAGCGCGATACGGCGATACGTCTGCACCTCCTGCGCATCCCGCGACTCGTCATCGTCCGTATCCACCACCGACGACGCGACCTGCTCGCGCACCGCCTTCACCGAGAGCGGCTGCACGTCATGCGACCACCACGCGGGGTGCGTCACCAGATACGCATCGCAGCCAATCTCGGGATACTGCTTATTCGTGATGCACACCAGACCCGTCTCCGTGAAACTGCCCTGCGACGAGCGCACCACGACGCGCCGACGGGTCTGCTTCGTCTGCTTCGCACGAACCTTGCGACGGCCAGCGCCACCATACCCGACACTCTCACCCATCTGCGCGGTAATCTCTCCAAGCGCCGCATGGCTCACCACACGGGCATAGGACGCCAGCGGCTGATCCGTGATGTCAATACAGATGACCGTGGCCCCCGTCAGGGCGCGATGCAGGGTGAAGAGCGCGGCCAGCACACGGCCATGCTCCACCGTGACGCGGCGACCCGAGCGCAGATCGGTAATCGTGCCGTCATGACGCCCGAAATACCGCTGCGACGTCGTGGAATACGACCCCGCGTACGCCACCGTCTCGACCGGTCGCGCGACCGGCACGCCATGCGTATCGCTGCCGTCCGTCAGCCACACCGACACGCACTGCTCAATGCGATTCCGCATGCGAAACTCACGCACGAGATCGACCGACGCATGCAGCGCGTTGAACAGCGGGGTGCCGCCCGTCGCGATGTAGGGATGATACAGCGCGTCACTCGCGGATTCCATCCCCCACGCACACACCTGTGCGGACAGGGCCGCGGCCGTCGGCCGCAAGGCTTTCGGCAGCTTCGTCTCCCACAACCCCATGTGCAGCCCACCCGAATAGCGGTAAATCGTCGCGAGGAGCAGCGCCTGGGCCTGCTGCTTCATCGCGACCGGCGCATCCGAGCGATACGCTTCCACGAGTCGCGCGGGGCGGTAGGACCGACGATGGTTCGTGTAATACTCCTCCGCCTCCGGCGTCGACCGCCCCGAGTCCGTGAACCCATAGACGCGCACCGGCACCTTGATGCTCTCGGCAAACCAAATGAGATGCAGCACCTGCCACAGCACCGTGGCCATCTTCTCATCCATCGACCCTGACCAGTCCATGTGAATCACAAACCCGTGATTCTGCGCATTCGGCAGCGACCGACGACGCAGGAACAGGTCTTCCGTCAGCTTATACTGGGACAACTTCGCGGTGTCAATCAGCCCCGTGCGCGACACCTGCACACGCTGGGCTTGCCACGCGGCCTGATTCGCACGGAACGTGGCAATCATGGACGCGAGAATGGACGACTCATTCCGACGCTGCTCGGCCAAAATCTGACGAAACCCCTCGCGCTGGGCCTCGGTCGCCTTCCATGCGCCAATCAACTGTTCCAGCGAGACATCCCCCGCATGCGTCGCGACATCTGACCCCGCCAGCATCACGTCATGGTCGTCGCCCCAGCGATCCGCCGCCGATTGCGCAAGGGCCCGTGCGGCCGCCTCCTGCGACTGGACATCAAACGGGCGCGTGTAGTCGGCGGTCTGCCCCGACTCAGGCGTCTGCGACGCGTCCTGCGCGTCCTGCCCGTCCGTCTCTGACGCGTCCGTCACCGACGCGGACGCCGATGTCTCCGACGCGTCCTGCGTGTCGCCAGCGTCCGCCTGCGCGTCCTGGCGCGTCTCCGTCTCGTCCGTCTGGCGCGCGTCCTGCGACGTCTCGGGGCCCGTCGTCTCGTCAGACGTCTCAGACCCAGGCAGACCCGCCTGCGGCGACGACGGCGGCTGCGACGCCGGGGACGGCGGCTGCGGCGCAGGGGACGGCTGCTGCTGCGACAGTTCCCGCAGGGCGCGCTCGACCAGCGTCAGCACGTCGTCATACGTCTCTGCGGCCAGACCCGCGTTGTAATAGGCGGCCGCACACGGATCGACCAGCGTCAGCCCCGTCAGACGACCCACCTTGGCATACAGGTTGACCTGATCCAGCACCCCGCGCTCTGCGAACGCCGACGTGGACAGGCTGAAGAAATCCCGCCCAAGCAGGTCATGGTACCCGCGATTGAAGACGCCCATCAGCCCGCGATACGCCTCGCGAATCTTGCGCTCGATGCGAATGTCCTCAAACACGTTCAGGGTGACCATGACGTCCTGTGGGCGATACTGCTGGTTCAGGGCCTGCACGCGGGGGCAGGTGAACGCGTCCGTCGGCGTATAGAGCGCGTGGCCGACTTCATGCGCGATGAACAGGAGCCACGCGTTATCGCTCCAGCCCTGCCACGCGGGCAGCGTCAACACGCGCTGCTCGGGTGAGAACGACGCCGTCTTCACCGCGCGACTCTGCGCGATATGCAGCCGCTCACTCGCGAGGAGCTGCGCGAAGAGTGACAGGGACGGCACGTGTGACGACGTGAGCGCACGGGATTGCGGAATCGTTGGAATCATACGGATATCTTAGTCCAAACCGAGGAATGCTGTCAAGCCGAGGGGGTCTGTAAGTCCTTGAAAATCAAGCACTTACGAGGGGTTTTGGCATGCAAAGATTGTATGGATGACGGGCCGCCCCATCTCCGGGACGCATGGATCCCCCGTAAGTGCTTGAAAATCAACAACTTACGGGGGGTCGGGCTAGACGGGACGCTTGCGTGTGCGCTCGGTCAGATTCCGTTTTAGTTACAACTAAAAATCCGTTTTAGTTACAACTAAAAATTACGCGTTCCGTAGGGCCTCCGCGGGCCCGCGTCACTCTCGCACGGGGCGGGTCGTCTCGTCATCCGTGCGCATCATGCGGCCATCCTCGGTCATCGTGTAGCGATCCCGCGGATAGTACAGGAAGGCATCTTTCCCGAGCACATCCAACCGATGATTCAGGTATTGAAACACATCACGGGACAGCATTCGAATAATCCAGGCCATCACCAACGAATAGGCCAGCTGCAAACACGCATCAATCAATTCGCGAGTCATGAGTCAGACACTCCGATTTTCCACAATACTCCACAATAATCCACTCCACACCACTCCACCCGACCCATCCTCTACGAATGAGAGGACAGGGCGGCCGTTCGTTTCAACAGGGCCCGCATGGGGACGTCACGGCGCTGATGCGTCCGGGTACCGCATCTCAAACGGCAGCGGGCCGACCTCGTAGTGGTCGTCGCTCTCGCAATCGTCGACCCATCCCCACGCGCCGTCCCTCAGCACGTCCATCGTCATCATGTCATCCAACTGCCGGCAGGCCCCCGCAAAGTCGGGTGCGATGAGGGTGCCGAGTTCGCTATCGGTGCGGTACGTATATTC
>JBMTZJ010000074.1:0-7416 GCA_049455515.1 Steroidobacteraceae bacterium | reverse complement strand
CGCCGCGTCTGCGCAGCGTCCGCTCGCGGTCATCGAGGCGGTCGATCACTACGAACGCACGAGTCACGCGAACGTTCACCGAGGCGTGTACGAGCTCAGCCAAAAAGCAACGGACGCGTTCGAAGGTGCGCGCGAACGCGTACGCCGCTTCATCAATGCGGCCAGCCTCAAGGAAATCATTTTCACGCGAGGAACGACCGAGTCGATCAACCTCGTCGCGCAGTCCTGGGGACGACGGCTCGGCCCCGGAGATGAGATTGTCATTACCTGGATGGAGCATCACGCGAACATCGTACCCTGGCAGATGCTTTGCGAGCGCACCGGGGCGACCCTCAAGGTGGCGCCGATCGATCGACGCGGTGAGCTCGATCTCGCCGGCTTTCGCGCCCTGCTCTCGCCGCGCACCAAGCTCGCCGCGTTCACGCAGGTCTCGAACGCCCTCGGGACCGTGCTTCCCATTCAAGACATGATCGCGGCCGCTCGCGCCGTCGGGGCGTTGACGCTCATCGACGGCGCTCAAGCGGTCGCCCATCAAAGAATCGACGTCCGCAAACTCGACTGCGACTTCTACGTGTTCTCGAGCCATAAGCTTTACGGGCCCACGGGTATCGGCGTGCTCTGGGCGCGCGAAGCCGTGCTTCGCGACATGCCACCCTGGCAAGGCGGCGGAGACATGATCCTCACCGTCAGCTTCTCGGGAACCACCTATAACGAGCTGCCCTACCGATTCGAGGCGGGGACGCCAAACATCTCGGGCGCCGTCGGACTCGCAGCCGCGATCGATTACCTCGAATCACTCGGAATCGAACGCGCGCACGCCCACGAGCAACGCCTGCTCGCTCGCGCCACCTCGTCACTCAAGGCGATCGACGGGCTGCAGATCATTGGCGAAGCCCGAGAGAAATCGGGCGTGATCTCGTTCGTGCTGGAGGGCGTACATCCCCACGATCTCGGCACGATTCTCGATGACGAAGGCGTTGCCGTACGTACCGGACACCACTGCGCCATGCCGGTCATGGAATTCTTCGATGTGCCCGCCACGGCGCGCGCCTCGTTCGGCTGCTACTCGAACGACGAAGACATCGACCAGCTCGTGCGGGCCCTCGGTCGCGCTCGCGAGGTATTCGGCTGATGGATCTCAAAGACCTTTATCGGGACGTGATCCTTGATCACAACAAACACCCGCGGAACTTCGGACGGCTTGACCCCTGCGACACGTCTGCCGACGGAAATAACCCCCTGTGCGGCGATCGCCTCACACTGACCCTTCGCGTCGAAGGCGATCGCGTGATCGATATCAAGTTCGAGGGTAAGGGTTGCGCGATCTCGACCGCCTCGGCTTCGCTCATGACTGAAGCGGTCAAAGGAAAAGACGACACGACGATCAAACATTTGAGCGAACTCGTGCACCACACGCTGACGGCCCACGGTGATGCCTCGGTGCCGCCCGCCGAGCTCGGTAAGTTGGCGGCTCTCGCGGGCGTTCGTGAGTATCCGGCGCGCGTCAAATGCGCGAGCCTCTGCTGGCATACCCTCGATGCGGCGCTGCAGCATCGTACAGACCGTCGCGGCGAGACGCCTGTCGCGCCCGCAACCGTTTCCACCGAATAACCGACCTCTCGACTCCCATGCGCAGTCACGAAAACGAAGCCTTCGTTCTAAGCCGTAATACGCCGGCGGTCATGGTGCCCTCGGGTGACCAGATCGAACTCAAAGCCGGGCTCTCCGGGTTCATCACCCAAGCCTTGGGCGGAAGCTTCACGCTATACATCGAGGGGAATCTCTATCGCCTCTCGGGCGAGAACGCCGATGCCATCGGCAAACAAGGTTTCGTCCCGCCCGAACTGCCGCCGGATGCCACGGAAGAGGACGTCAAGGCGCTCGCGTGGAAACAAATGCGAACATGCTACGACCCCGAGATTCCGATCGATATCGTTGAGCTCGGTCTCGTCTACGAGTGCGAGGTGCTCTCCAACGAAGACGGGACGCGAACGGTCGGCATCAAGATGACACTCACCGCGCCCGGCTGCGGCATGGGCGAGGTACTCGTGCAGGACGTTCGCGAAAAAATCGAGATCATTCCGACGGTGTCGAAAGCCGACGTCGAACTCGTATTCGACCCGCCTTGGAATCAGTCGATGATGTCCGAAGCCGCCCGCCTACAGACCGGGATGCTGTAGAGATGGAGGCGATTGGCCGCTGGATCGATGTCGGCGATGCGGCGACGCTCGCCCACGGCGGTCGACTCGACGCCGAGGTCGATGGCTTTTATGTCGCTGTGGTACAGCTTGACGGCATTCTGCACGCCTTCGAAGACCGCTGTACCCATGACGGGGAGTCCTTGTCCGGCGCGGACGTCGAGCCTGACGCCGCGACGCCCTGTGGCGTCGTGGTCTGTCCTCGACACGGCGCTAAGTTTTGTCTGCGCACCGGTAGCGCCCTAACGCCGCCGGCGTATGAGCCACTCAAAATCTTTGCCGTGCGCGAGCATAACGGGCGTATCGAGGTCCAGGCTCCGTGAAGCGTCTCACCCTCGTACGGCATGGCCACGCCGAGCCGCACGCCGCAGGGGGAGATTTCCATCGCGCGCTGAGCGCACAGGGTCGCACGGAGGTGCTTCGTTCAGCGGCTGCGATCAAAGCCTCTATACCTCCACCGGACACCATACTCGCGAGTGAAGCACAACGTACGCGCGAGACGGCGGATGTGCTGCAAGCGCAGCTTGGCGCCGCTGCCATCGTGTTGACGTCGAAGCGCCTGTACCACGCCAACTGGCCGACCGTGCTCGAAGTGATCGCCGAGTGTGCCGACGATGCGCCGCATGTGCTGCTCGTCGGACACAACCCCGGACTCTCTGAACTCGCCCTACGCTGGGCTCAACAATTTCCCGCGTATGCCACGTTCGGCGGCTTCGCCACCGCAGGTTGGTGCTCGGTCACGTTCGATGTCACCGACTGGCGATCGATCAGATCGCTGCTCGACGCCGTGTTTGGCTGAGCGCTCGCCGCACGAAATCGCGCGGCACCGTGGTCTTCGGTGCTTTCTTGACGTACGGCAGAAACCACTCGCGCACGTCCCGTTCGAGCGCGACGCCGTGCATATAGTTGTAGAGCGCCGCGTTGAGCGCTTGACCCAGCGCATCGTGATCGACCCCGCTCGGATCGATGAAGTGGATGTCGTTGCGCGCAAAGCGGCCTTTGGGCAAGGGTGCAAGCGTGACCCCATAGGCGGCAGGATCGCGGCCCACGGGCGAATGAACCGTGCAGGTGTAACGGTGAAAGAAGCCCGATTGGATGCACCCTTCGAGAAACATCTGCCGCACGTACTCGAGCGAATCGACGGTATCGGCCACCGTCTGCGTCGGAAAGCCGTACATCAAATAAGCGTGGACCAGTACGCCCGCATCACTGAACGCACGCGTGACCTGTACCACCTGTGTGACCGACACGCCTTTCTTCATGAGCGAGAGCAGTCGATCTGAGGCGACTTCAAGGCCGCCCGTGATCGCGATGCATCCGCTTGCGGCCAACAGCTCGCACACCTCCGGCGTAAACGACTTCTCGAACCGGATATTGCCCCACCATGAGATTTGACGATCTCGGCGCAGCAGCTCTTGCGCCACCGCTTTGAGCGCCTTGGGCGGCGCTGCCTCATCGACGAAGTGAAATCCGGTCTCGCCAGTCTCTGCAATGATCTGATCGATGCGATCGACGAGCACGGTGGCATTCGCGGTTTCATAGCGCGAGATGTAGTCGAGCGAGATATCGCAAAAACTGCACTTTTTCCAATAGCAGCCGTGCGCAACGGTGAGCTTGTTCCAACGCCCATCCGACCAGAGTCGGTGCATCGGATTGAGCATATCGAGCAAGGAGAGATAACGCCGTAGCGGAAGTCCGTCCCACGTCGGCGTGCCCACCTCGGCGAAGGGGACGCCGGGCTCTTTGATATCGAGATAGCGCACCTTTCCCGAATCACGGACAAAGGTACGGACCAGGTGATCTCGCGGACGCAGCCCTTGCCAGGCCTCGATGAGCGCAAGCAACGGTCGCTCGCCGTCATCGAGGGTCACCTGATCGAAGAAATCGAAGACGCGCGGCTCGGCGAGTTCGCGCAGCTCCGTGTTCACGTAGCCACCGCCGAGGACGATCGTGGTCTCCGGAGCGGCCTCGCGTATCGACTGCGCGATGCGGAACGCCCCGTATAGGGCTCCTGGGAACGGTACCGACAACAAGACGATATCCGGGCGGTGTCGTTCGATCGCTTCGACGGTCAGCGTATGCAACCCCTCGTCGATTAAGGTGCGCGGTGCGGCAAGTGCCGCCGCGAGCGGATCGAAACTTGGCGCACTGGCGGCGAGCCGCTCCGCGTAACGCACGAACTCGAACCGCGGATCGATCGCCTCGCGTATGACATCGGCGATATCGTTGAGATAAAGCGTGGCGAAATGACGGGCGCGATCACTCGTCCCAAGCGCGCCGAAGGCCCATGCGAGCGGATCACCGCCCTCTTCTGCAGCGACATAGTTCTCGAGCGAGGCGAAGCGCGCGCCCTCAGGCAAGAACTGTCGCAAGGCGATACGGTGAGCCAGTGTGGCATCACGACCCTGCAAAAATGCGATGACACCGTCTATGGTGGCGCGGTATCGATCGAACTCACGAAGGAAACGCGCGACATGCGGGCCGCGCCGTCGTTTTAGCACACGTACGCACGCGTCACGCACCGCATCGAGCCCCGTCGCGGACAGTAGCCGGAGCACGAGCTCGAGCGCGAGATCCTCTTGCCTCGCATCAAAGCCGCGAGAACGCAGAAACCCGGTGAGATAGGCCGTTGACGGATACGGCGTGTTGAGCTGCGTCATCGGCGGGATGATGCTGAGCAGCCGAGGCGCGGGACGGGTCATCGAAGGCCCAGGGGAAGTCAGTGCGCGAGCGCTTTGAGCCGCTCGGCCTCTTCGTGACCGAGATAACTTTTGATGAGCCGCCGCGCGAGATACAACAACGGGATGAGTGCGATCGCCGCGAGCATTTTGTAGAGATAGTTGACTGTGCCCACGGCGAGGAATTGCGGGATCGGCCACTTTTGCGGACCGAGCACAAACGCGATGTACAGCACTACGAAGCTATCGATGAACTGCGAGACTGCGGTGGATCCCGTGGCGCGCAACCAAATCAACTTCTCGCCCGTGACGGCGCGGATTTTTCGGAACACCGTGATATCGACCAGCTGCCCGATGAGAAAGGCGACGATGGATCCGATGATGGTCCACAGTCCTTGGCCGAACACCTGCGCATACGCATGCTGGATATCCGGAACGCCGAGTGATCGGTTGGCCTCGATCCAGAACCCCGCCGGTGCCAGCCCTATCGAGATGTACGCCGCAATGAACGCGTACGAGATGAATCCGACCGCGACCCACGATACGAGCCGTACCCCTTTAACACCGTAATACTCGTTGATGATGTCCGTCATCACGAAGACGACGGGCCAGAGCAGTACGCCGGCCGTGAAGTTGAGCGTTCCGGAGACACCGAGTAACGACCACTCGACGGGGTCGATCCCGAGCGTCGCCTCGAGCGAGAAAATTTTGACGCCGACGAACTCGGCGAGCAGCGCGTTAGTTAGAAAGAACCCCGCGAGCACCACGAACAAACGGTTGGTCCGCTGATCGGAGACGTGCATGCGGGGCTCCGCTGAGAACCCTTAGTACGGCGTACAGAAACAGTGCGCGTACACCTGACCCTGTACTGCGTATCGGTTGAACCGCAACACGCTGCGTTCGATGGGACCGAAGTCGCGCCGGGCTGCGAGTACGGCCGCACGGGTCGGACCATCGAGCGTCGCCACCGAACCGAAGCCGAAGCCGCCGAAGGCGTCGGCGTTGATCGTCTTGAGCACGAGCGCGGCCGTCTTGGCTTCGAGATTGGTCAGCAATTGCTGCGCGAAGCTTTTCTCGGCTTCGAGATAGTCGCGCTCGTACTTGCCCTCTGCAAGCCCGGCGCGCTTGGCGGCAGAGGCCACCGCCTCGTCGAGCGAACCGAGCTTGTCTACGAGACCGAGACGCAAGGCGTCGCGACCCGTCCAAACGCGGCCCTGCGCGATCTTGTCGATGTCGTCGCGAGTCTTTTTACGACCGAGTGCGACGCGCGCCAGGAATTCTTCGTAGCCGTGCTCGATGGTCGACTGCAGCAACATCGAGGCCGCCGGACCGATCGGGCGATCGATTCGGAGCTCGCCCGAGAGCGGCGTCGTGCCGACACCATCGACACCGATACCGAGCTTCTCGAACGTACGCGGCGCCGTCGGGAACAAACCGAAGATTCCGATGGATCCGGTGATCGTCGCCGGGCTCGCCCAGATTTCGTCAGCGGGCGCGGAGATGTAATAGCCACCCGACGCTGCGAGATCGCCCATCGAGATGACGACCGGACGCTTCGTGCGCTTGAAGGCGACGAGCTCGCGATAGATTTTTTCGGAGGCGGTGACGCTTCCGCCCGGGCTGTCGATGCGCAACACGAGCGCCTTGATGTCCTTGTCGAGACGCGCTTTACGGATGAGCTCGGCGGTGTCGTCGCCGGCGATCACGCCACCGCCACCGCCGCCATCGACGATCTCGCCGGAACCGACGATCACGGCGATGCGCGAATCGGGGTGCTGCGAAATCTTGTCCTCCGCGCGCACGACGCGCAGATAATCTTTGAGATTGACCGAACGATACGACTCGGTGTCCTCGTCCTTCGAAGACAAGGCGATGACACGCTCTTCGACTTGAATCGGCGTCTTGAGCGCCGTCACGAGGTTGGCGTCGAGCGCCACCTTGGCCGTATCGCCCTTCGCCGCCTTCACCTGCGTGGCGAGCGTATCAGCGTAGGTCCGAAGATCTTCGGGCTTCAGGCCTCGCGCCTTGGCCACCACCCCGACGTAGGTTTCCCAAAGGGAATTGACGAACGCTTGGCTCGCCTCGCGATCAGCGGGCGACATGTCGTCACGGATGTAGGGCTCTACGGCACTCTTGTACGTGCCGACTCGGAAAACATTGATATCGATACCGAGCTTGTCGAGCGCCGACTTGTAGTAGTTGCGATAACGCTCGTAACCCTCGAGCACCACGAGCCCCTGCGGATCGAGGTAGACCTCATCCGCATGCGCGGCGACATAGTAGGTGTCGCGGGAATAACCGAGACCGGTCGCGACGACCTTCTTACCCGACTTGCGGAAGTCGGTGATCGCTCGGGCGAATTCGTCGAGTGTCGGTTGGCCGGCGCCTGACATCTCATCGAACTCGAGCACGAGCGCTTTCACGCGCTTGTCGTTCTTGGCGGCGGCAATGGCGTCGGTGAGGTCGCGCAGCGTGGTCTCACCGCTACCGAGACCCTGCGCCTCGGCGAGTGCGCGATCGAACGCGTCACCGCTCGGCTG
>JBMTZJ010000073.1:0-7469 GCA_049455515.1 Steroidobacteraceae bacterium | reverse complement strand
TTTGAGGGTCGCGACCGCGGAATGCTCGATAGCCATCCGCCGGGTCAATCGTGTTACCGACGGAGAAAACGTGGTCTCTTAGACGATTGGCGATCTCGCGATCCCATGCGCCTTTGCCTTCGGTAAAGGCCTCCCAAGCATCGGCGGTGAGCGTATCGGACCAAAGGTAACTGTAGTACCCGGCTGAATAACCGTCTCCCGAAAATATGTGACCAAACTGAGGGGTCCGGTGACGCATAACGATTTCCGCCGGCATACCAAGCTTGGCCAGCGTGTCACGTTCGAAGGCGTCAGGATCAATTCGTGAATCCGGGCGTGCAGTGAGATGGAGTTTCATGTCGACGAGCGCCGCCGACAGATACTCGACGGTCGCAAACCCTTGATTGAAGGTTTTTGCTCGCTCGACTTTGGCAACCAGTTCGGCGGGGATCGGCTTGCCGGTCTGATAATGCACCGCGAATCGATCGAGCACTTCTTTGACGGGCAACCAATGTTCGAGCAGTTGTGACGGGAACTCGACATAGTCGCGTGCCACATTCGTGCCCGACACACTCGGGTAGTTCACGTTGCTCGAGAGCCCGTGCAGGGCATGACCGAACTCGTGGAAGAGCGTGACCGCGTCGTCCCAACTGATGAGCACGGGCTCGCCGGGTGTGCCCTTCACGAAGTTGGAGTTGTTCGAGACGATGGTTTTGACGTCGCCATCGAAACGTTCCTGGTTTCGGTAGGCATTCATCCAGGCACCCGACTGCTTGCCGACGCGAGCATAGGGATCGAAGTACCAGAGCCCGATGAGCTTGCCGGCCTTGTCATCGACGCGCCAGACGCGAACGTCCGGGTGATAAACCGGAACGCTCCCCTCGGGCAACGCAGTGAAGGTCATGCCGAAGAGTTCGCCGGCGACATAGAACATGCCCTCACGCAGCTTTTCGAGTTGCAGGTAGGGCTTAAGTTCATTGGTGTCGAGGTCGTATTTCGCTTTACGCACTTTTTCGGCGTAGTGACGGTAATCCCAAGGCTCGATCTTGATTCGGGCGCCCTCGGCATCCGCCACGCGCTGCATGTCGGCCACTTCTTCGCGAACTCGGGCCACCGCGGGAGTCCATACGGCTTCCATCAGTTGCATCGCGCGTTCAGGCGTACGCGCCATGGAGTTCTCGAGACGCCAGTGCGCGTGGGTTTCGAAGCCCAATAACTTGGCACGCTCAGCACGCAGCTGAAGAATTTGACTGATGATCGCGTTGTTATCGCGCGCATCACCGTTGTCGCCTCGATTGACGAAGACTCGCCACACTTTTTCACGCAAGTCGCGTCGCGTGGAATACGTGAGGAACGGCTCAACGGAGGAGCGCGTATTGGCGACGATCCATTTGCCGCTCTTTCCGCGACGCTCCGCATCGGCCGCAAAGCCCGCGCGCAAGGACGCAGGGAGCCCGGCTAGATCTGCCTCGCTCTCCAGAACGGTATAGCGCTCGCTCTCGTCGGCAAGCAGGTTTTGACTGAACTGAGTGAACAGACCCGCGAGCGACTGGTTGATCTCGGCGAGACGCTTCTTGGACGCAGCGTCGAGCTTTGCACCCGCTCGAACGAAGTTGGTGTACGTGAGCCAAGTCAGACGCTGCTCTTCGGCGGTGAGACCTGAGGTCTGGCGTTTTTCATAGACGGCTGCGATACGACGGAAGAGCTTTTCGTTCTGCGTGATGGAGTCGCGGAACGCCGCCATCTTCGGTTCGATGACGCGCTCGACTTGTTGTACGGCCTCATCGCTCAACGTGGAACCGAAGATGTAGTACACGGTCGCGGCACGATCGAGGGCGCGGCCCGAGCGCTCCATCGCGGCGATGGTATTGGCAAAAGTCGCCGGGGCCGGATCGTTGGCGATGCGATCGAGCTCGGCGAGATGCTCGGCCATACCCGCCTCGAGCGCCGGTGCCAGCAGCGCGGGTGAAGCTTGGTCGAAGGGCGGCACGCCGCCATACGGTCCGGACCACGGTGCGAGCAAAGCATTGGGGGCGGCAGCGGCGGCCGAGACGAGTACGGTGCTCATAACGAGAGGAAGCAGTTTGCGCATAGATAAGGCCTGATCATGGTGGACTAAAGCGTTCAGACTGCCGGAACACGAAGCGGTTCCGGATCGTGATAACCGGTGTGCTGGTCGAGGGCGGCGTGTAGCGAGAACATCCGCTCCTCGAGGAGTCGACGCAGGGATTCATATCCGTCTTCGTCGAGTTTGGAGGGGACTTCGATCGGCTGGCCGATGCGAACGCTCACGGTGGCGCCCGGTTTGGGAATGATCGTTCGATCCCAAGCGGCGCTCCAGCGCCAGCACGGCGACGCCGATGCTGCAACGGGCAACAAAAGACTGCCGGTTTTTTGAGCGAGCGTGGCGGTGCCAAGTTGGGCGATACCGCGCGGCCCGCGAGAGCCGTCGATGGCGAGGCAGGAATTGAGCCCTCGATCCTCGCGCTGAGCTTTGATCATTTCGACTAGCGCTCTCGCACCGCCTTTTCCTGAGGATCCGCGCGCCACGCGAAAGCCGAGGCCCTCTTCGATACGGGCCATCGCTTCGCCATCACGACTTTGCGAGCACATGAGAATCCAGCGTCCCTGCGCAGGCAAGCTGAAGTAATGCAGCAGCGCAAAGGTACGAGAGTGATAGAACGCCCCGACCACCGGCTGCTTGGCCGCGACGAGATCGCGAAGGATCGACACGTCCTGTTCGTCGTACGTCCAGGATCGACCGAGCGCACGATACATCCGCCACCCGAACGGGGGTAGCACTTTATGCAGAAAGAAACGTCGCAGCGGCTTGCGACGCTTGGGTGCCGCCGGCGTCGCGCTCAAAGATTTTGAGTTGGGCTCGGTCAAGATGCTCAGGAGTCGCCGGTTCCACGGCCTTTCCGGCCGCCCGTGGCATGGGCATTGGCGAAAGCGCCGCTCGCCATCGCGCCAATGAGGGAGAGCTCGCCAGCGAGAGCGACCACGGCACAGATCTCTGCGAACTTGGCCGCCGTCCCCGTGCCCGTACAGCCGAGCATGGCGAGACACTCGCGTGCGGTCGGCAGAAACGTACCGCCGCCCACAGTGCCGACGATTAGATTGGGGAGTGTCACTGATGCGTAGAGATCGCCGTTCGCAGTGACTTCGAAACGCGTGATGGAGGTCGTGGCCTCGGAGACGCAAGCGACGTCTTGGCCGCAGGCGATGAACAGCGCCGCGAGACCGTTCGCGACGTTACCTTGTAGGCCGACGGCTCCGGTTTGCGCGGCGCCCGCGACGGCCTGATCCCAGCAGCGCGCCATCGCGGCGGGATCGGCGCGCCAGTAACGACTGACGGTACGCGCCGGAATCGTGATCTCGGCCGATGCGTTTCGCCCGCGCGCGCCAAGGAAGGCCTGGGCTGACGAACGTTTGTCGCCCGAGAGCGCCGACTCGAGCAGCCAACTGACGGGCTGTGCCGGCATGCTCGGCAGCAATTGCTGACAGACCGCCTGCGTCGCGAGCGTCACCATATTTTGACCGGCGGCATCTCCCGTCGAGTACTCGAGCATCAAGTAAATCGTGTTACCGAGTACCGAGATCTTTTGGCCCTGCAATCGACAGAATCGCGATGTCGAGGCGGCCGCGGTCTGCATCGAGGCGAATTGCGACGGCAGCCATTCGGCAACGCGCATGGCCGTCGGCAGATCGGTGAATTCGAAGCAGGGCGCTCGGCCGACGAGTTGACGGCTGCACGCGGCGTGGGTGCCGCCACAGCGGTTGATGACATTGAACGCGTGCTGGAAAGAGGCGACGAGAGTGCCCTCGGTCGTCGCGAGGGGCACCATGAAATCCCCTGAGGCATGGAGTCCTTTGATGTGTACGGGGCCGGCGACGCCGAGTGGCATCTGTGCGAAACCGATGAAGCCCTCGATACTGCCCGCGAGCTTTTCGGGCTCGAGCTCAGGCCCGGCACCGCACAGGGCGTCGATCTCCAAACCCTGTTCGCGCAGGCGACTTCGCCGGTCGTCGCGTGCTTCACGGGAGGCATCGGTCGTGGCGGGGAGTCGGCGCGGGCCGCTGCGAGATTGCTCAGACATCACGACATTTTGAGCGTCGCTGCACGTTGCAGCAAGCCGGAGAGCCTGCGGGGGCACCGATCCTGCGGGATAATGGCCCCACATCGTTCAGAGCATTATTTGGGAGGTCTTATGCACCCGTTTCCGCACGTTTATACGGTCAGCGCCTCGGCGGGGGTCTCCGGCGCCGTAAGTCTCGAGTCGCCGGGCTTGCCTGCGCTGCCGAGTGAGCCGCCCACAGAGTTCGGAGGTCCTGGTGACAAGTGGTCTCCAGAGACCCTGCTCACGGCTGCGCTGGTCGATTGTTTGGTGCTCAGCTTCCGTGCCGTGGCCGCTGCGTCGCGTTTCGAGTGGGTCCAGCTCGACTGCAAGGTGGCGGGTAAGCTCGATCGCGTGGAGCGCGTGAGTCAATTCACGGAATTCACGGTGCACGCCACTCTGACGGTTCCGGTTGGAGCGGATGCCGAGCGTGCCCGTATGCTGCTTGCGAAGGCGGAGCAGGTCTGCCTCATCTCGAGCTCGCTCAAGGCGAGCAAGCATCTCGAGGTGACGATCGTCAACGCGTGAGACGCTCCTCGCCGAGCATCAGCGCGCGGATGCGTTCGGGTGCCACGAGTTGGCAGTAGTGATTACCGCGGAAGCTCTTCGGCATGATCTTCCATCTCCAGTCTTCCCACTCCGCGAAGAGTGCCGAGGCGCGTAGATGCAGTTTGCCATCGTCACCGAGATACGCCTCGGCCAATGAACCGATCCAGCCGGAGCCTGTATAGCTCGCGGTGTCGGCATCGAGCATGACCTGATGGGGTGCGAAGACTGAGGCGGCACGATCTTTCGGTTCTGTCGCGGCCCAAATCTGGTTCACCATTTCGCGATGCTGATCTCGACAGCTGCGGGGCGGCAGCGCTGGATCACGCGCTGCCGATGGGCCGTGCTCGGCTCGAAGGTGATCGGCACTCTTAGTCTTACAAGAAATGCCGATCAGGCGACCTTGAGCATCGCGCTCGAGAAACTGCTGCGTGACGAGCGGATTGGCTGCCGCTTTGGATTCCTTGAACGCGTCTTTGGTCGGCTGGATTTGGTTGGTGATGGGTAACGTCGTGTCGACGAGCCTACGCTGCACGATCGTGCAAAAGTCACGATGGCTCGTGATGAGGGAGCCTGTTTTGATTTGTGAGGCGGAAGAAAGACTGTCCGCGATCGCAGTGCCGCATAGCGAGAGCGCAAGGATCGTGAGTGCGACAATCGAGGCTGGGCGCACCGAAAGCATGACACCATTCATAGCATCTCCCCATATGCCTGCAAGGCCGGTTCGAGTTTATCATCGACCCATGGAAAAGCCTTTTTTGTCGGACATCATGAAGCTCGACGCAGCGACCATCGATGCGCTGTACGGTCTCGAGCCGGTGTTCGAGCCGGGCGGGCGCGAGGGCGCGACGGCAGAACTCGGCGTTTTCGTGGAGTTGCAGTGTCCGTGGTGCGGTGAGCCCTACGGCTCGATGCTCGACCTCACCGATGCGTCACGTGCGTACATCGAAGATTGCCAAGTGTGTTGCAGACCAATCGAAGTCCGTCTCGAGGTTAGCGAGTCCGGCGAGCTCGAGGGCGTGTGGACGAATCGGGTCGATTGACGACCGACGTATCGGATTCTGAGGAGAAGAGTTCGGTCCGCGCCGCGGCGGTGATGATCGCGACCGCCGGGTGTTTGATTCGACGCTCCGTCGAAATGGCATAAAACCGCGCCTTGGGTTCTGCGATTCGCCCAAAGCTCACCACGTCGTACTGTCTAAGAATTTCGGCTTCGATCGCGAGCGGCGCGGCAAAGGCCCCGACACCGTGTTGCGCGAAAGTTTTGAGCAAGGCGCTATCGTCGAGCTCACCGACGATGCGGGGCGTAACGCCCTGACGCTCGAACCAGCTCTCGAGCACCCGTCGATTGGCGCTGCGGTCGGTGGGTAAGAGCAGGGGTGCGTCGGTTAGGCTCTGCGGGAACCCCGGTCGGAGTTTAGCCGCCAAAGATTTCGTCGCGAAGAAGCCGATCTCGGATTCGCCGAGCAGGTGACTGAACGCCTTGATCGGCGTGTCGGTGGGTGCGGCGCTGGTGGCGAGTACGAGGTCGAGTCGGTGTGCCGCAAGATCGGCCATCAAGGCTGGGAGCGGCGCTTCGTGACAGGTCACGTGAAATCGTCCGTCGCCCGTCAGCAGAGGTTCGAGCACGCGAAAGGTGACGAGTTTGGGGACCGCGTCGGCAACGCCGATGGCGACGGCGCGACTGCCGCGGGTCCGCGCCCCTCGCAGGACGCTAGCGAGTTCGAGGCCCTTCGGGAAGATATCCTCGGCATAGGCATAAGTAATGCGTCCAAGTTCTGTGGGCACGAGTCGACGCCCCTGGCGTTCCAGTAGCGCCCCCTGCAGCTGGTCCTCGAGGAGTTTGATTTGACCGCTAACGGTTTGGGGGGTCAGGTGCAGGGCCGTCGCCGCTTGTGCGACCCCGCCCTCGCGGACCACGGTCCAGAAATAGAGCAGGTGGGTGTAGTTAAGGTGGCGCATCGCCATTAAATATTCGGAAAAACCGAATTATAAGTAAAGAATAATCGATTTTTCCGTAATCAAGATGCTGGTTTAGCCTGCCGGTCATGAGTTCACCTGCGCCTTGGCACACGATCGGCCGGCACGATGTGCTGCCTGCCGCCCAGCACGACGATATGGCGCGGTTCGACGTCGTCGCCCAGATCAACGCGCGGGTGGCGCAAGTTCTGGCGCCGAAGGTGAAGGCGGCGTACGACTCGCGCGCCCGTCAGGGGTTTCGTCTGCGTCAGGGCCGGGAGCCGCTCGACCGTCATGACGTGGCAGAGGCCATGCAACGTGAGCCGGCTTATCGGATCTTCAGTCTCGTGCGTCGTAACAACATGGAGATCCGCCAGCATGCGGGTCGACAGCTCGTGGCGCGTGAGGCCGCATCGCTCTGCGATCGCGCGCGAGCCCTGAACGAAGACGCTGCAACGCTTCGACTTAACCCCACGCTCGAGACGCCTCGATACGTCTCGGCCGTCGACACCCACCTCATGCGAGGTGGCTATGCTGCCGAGCGAATGGCGGACGATGTCACCAATCCCGCCAACTATGATGCCGGCATGTACGCGACCACCGGGGGTGCCGCCGGCCCTTGGAACGACGCCGCTGGAAGAGCCTTGGTCGATTGGTTGAAGCGTGAACATCCGCAGTTCAAGCCTCGGCGTATCGTCGATCTCGGTTGCGGACTCGGACATAACACTTTGCCGCTGCGCGCGGCATTTCCCGAGGCGGAGATCATCGCGATCGATGTGGCCGCCCCGATGTTGCGGTACGGTCATGCGCGCGCCCGATCGCTGGGTGTTTCGGATATCACCTTCATGCAAGCCGACGCGACGTCGG
>JBMTZJ010000072.1:0-7471 GCA_049455515.1 Steroidobacteraceae bacterium | reverse complement strand
TTCGTCTTTCAAAGTTTTCATCTGCTGCCGCGGCAGACCGCGCTTCAGAACGTCATGCAGCCCCTCGTCTATCGACGTCTGCCACCGGCGGAGCGGCGAGAACGTGCTGCCGAAGCCCTGCGCAAGGTGGGACTCGGCGATCGTCTCGACCATCGCCCGAATCAGCTGTCGGGCGGACAACGTCAGCGCGTCGCCGTCGCCCGCGCCCTCGTTGGTGAACCCTCGATTCTTTTGGCGGACGAGCCGACCGGAAACCTCGACTCACGGACGTCAGCGGAAATCATGGCCCTCTTCGATGCGCTGCACGCGCAGGGCCAGACCGTCGTGGTGGTGACCCACGAGCCAGATATCGCGGCGCATTGCCGGCGGACGATTCGCGTCTTCGACGGTCGGATCGTCGAGGACTATCAAAACCCGGCGCGCGCTGCCTGAGGTCATCTGCCGATGAACGTGATCGCCGAAGCCTTCCAAGCCGCCCTCGCCAGTCTCAATGCGCATCGCCTCCGCAGTTTTTTGACGACGCTCGGCATTCTGATCGGAACCATGGCCGTCATCGCCGTGGTGTCGGTGCTGCAAGGCTTCTCGGACTCGATCAGCAATCAGTTCTCGGATCTCGGCAGTAACACGCTGACGCTCGAGGCCAAGAACGAACAAGAGAACTTCCGCAGCGGGCAGATCAATCGACTGTCCTTTGAGGATGTCGACGCGCTGCGCTTCAAAGTATCGGGAATCGAGCGCGTTGCGCCGATCATCAGTGCACCGCTCGGTGCCACGCTTTACCGTGGACGCAGTGTGACCCCTCAAGTGCTCGGCGCCACCGAGGAGGCTCAGGACGTTCTTGGGGTCGACACCTCGGTCGGCCGCTTCATCACGGCGAGCGACGAGCGCAATAGCCGACGCGTCGTGGTCATCGGCACCGACGTGCGCGACGAACTTAAAATGCCGCAGAACCCGGTCGGCGAGTTCATCCTGATCGGTCGTGAATGGTTCCGGGTGATCGGACTTCTCGAGAAGCGCGGCGAAATCTTCGGATTCAGCCAAGACAATCGCGTATTCATTCCATTCAGTGTCGCCCGCTCGCTCACCGGAACGTTCGAACGCACGTTCATGGAAGTCTCGTTCACGGTCACGAACCTCACCGAGGTGAATCTCGTGAAGGAACGCGCCATGCGCACGGTGCGCGCCTCGCGCGGTATCGAACCCGGGAAAGAGGACGACTTCGAAATCAAGGCCGCCGACTCTTTTGTTCAGCAGTTCAACCGGATTACCGCGACGGCGACCGCCGTGCTCGCGGGCATCGTCGGCATCTCGCTGCTCGTCGGTGGCATCGGCATCATGAACATCATGCTCGTGTCGGTGACCGAGCGGACGCGAGAGATCGGTATTCTGAAGGCGCTCGGCGCCACCCGTCGCGACATCCTCGTGCAATTTCTGCTCGAGGCCGCACTGCTCTCGTTGCTCGGCGGGCTCATCGGTATCGTGCTCGGATTACTCGCCGGCATGGGCATCGCATCCTTGATTCCGAACTTCCCGCCGGCGCACGTCCCCGTGTGGGTCATGCTGGCGGCCGCCGGATTCTCCGCCCTCGTCGGCGTGGTCTTCGGTATCGCCCCGGCCTCCAAGGCCGCCAAGCTCGATCCGATCGAAGCGCTTCGCTACGAGTAGCGATACTCCGCGAGACCCGCGACCGATTTCGGCGCCTGTGTGGCGATGGCACCGACCTTCGCACCGGTGTCGAGATCGATCTTCGCGACCTCGCCCGTGAAGAAATTGCTCACGAACGCGTGACGACCGTCTGACGCCAGCTCGATCATCGCCCAACCGAAACCTTCGAGCGGAATCTGCCGAGTCGTGACGCCCGTCGAATCGACGAGATGGATCGATCCGCCGCGCAACGCGTACAACGTACCGTCCGCTGCGTACGCCATGCCGAAGAACATCGGCGGAGGCCCGGGCGGAAACGGCGGCTGGATGGCTTGCAGATCGGGCAACTGTCGATCGTTGACGAGATCGAAACGCATCAACCGCGTGCCGGTTTCCGAGCAATACACGAGCGTCTTTTGATCGGGTGACAGCGCCGACATGGTGACGCCGAGGAATCCGCCCATGCCACCGTGCGTCTGTGTCGCATATTCTTTGATGAGCTTGCCGTCTGTCGTGAATCGGAATACGTGTCCGTCACCGAAACGCGTCGTGCCGGGCATGAAGGGAAGTCGCGTCTTCATGCGCGCCTGGACCTCAGGCTTGATCGACTCGCCGACGACGTGCTCCCCCATCAGCAGAGTGCCGTCTGCGGCGAAGTTCACGTGCGAAAACGCGCGTGCGCCGAACTCGGGACGTCGGACGATTCGGCCATCCCGATGAATGTTGAGCACGACGAAGGCATGGCTGTCGAAGGCCCATAAAACACCGTTCGAATCGAATTTGAGACCGCCGACGAGGTGCGTGGTCTCGTCGATCCACAACTCTCCCTTGGGCGTAAGATCGGCGCCGAACTGCAAGATCCGGCCACGCCCCGCATGGTCGTCCTCGGCGTTGTTCAACTGCGTCGCAGCGACGAACAGATCACCCTTTGCAAAAGGCTTCAGTGTGGAGCTCATAGGCGATCAGACCTCGAATGAATAGCGTGAGAGAAAATCGCGTCGCGATCCGGAGAGCATCGAGAAGACTCGACCCAACATCCGTCCGCCCGTCAACCAGGTGATGTCATTCCCCTGCTTACGATCCGTCAGAATACGCTCGACGATCCAGGGCGTCGTCGTCTCGACATGCTCACCGATGAAGCTCAGCTGCTTGAGCGCCTTCGCTCGGCGATCCGCCGGCAGCGCACGCATCTCCCGAATCATGCCTTCGGTGATATTGATACCCGGACTGATAGTCCCGATGAGAATCGAGCCGTCTCGTTCGTCCTTTCTTTCTTTGATGAGGCAGTTGGCAAGGTACTTCACGGCGCGCTTGGTCGTCGAATAGACGGTCATGCCGGGGACCACGCGGCCCGTCGCTCCGCCACCCCCCAACGTGAGATACAGCGTACCGCCACCCTGACGTTTGAATCCGGCGATGGCGACCTGCGCGGCGTTGATCGAGCCGATGACGTTCGAGCGCACCATGGCCTCGATCTCAGCGGCCGTGTTGTCGGAAAACTGTGCACCGGTCCGCGCAAATCCGGCGTTGTTGAGCCAGATATCGACCCGACCAAAACGACTCACTGCGCCATCCCACAAGGCCTGCACGCTCGCGAGGCGAGAGACGTCACACGCGACCCCGACGATGCGATCACTTGCGTCGGGGCATTCGGTCAGGAGCTTCTGTTTGGCCGCTTCGACGCGCGCCGAGTCCCGACCGCTCACGACGACGCGGTGCCCACGCCGCAAAAACTCGCGTGCGTACCCGAGCCCGAGACCCTGGGTGCTACCCGTAATGACGATTGTCTGTGTGGCCAAAGCGAGACCCCCTTCCAGCTACGGCTCGACTCGAGAAAGGATACCGACGCGAGACGATTGCGCGCGCGACGTCCGGGCGATGTCCGACTGTCGGACGCGTCACCGTCGTCCACCGTGTCGAACCCACACTGCAGCCTTCCATCGCCTAGGATTCCACGGCAAGGGGGTGATTCATGAGCGAGAGACTCAACGTCGTCGTCACCGGCAGTACGCGCGGCATCGGCAAGGGCCTTGCTGCCGAAATTCTCAAGCGTGGCCATAACGTCGTCGTCAGCGGGCGGACGGCTCAGGCCGTCGATGCCGCGATCGCCGAGCTCGCCCTGTGTGCGCAACACGGCGCGCGCGCCGCGGGCGCCGCCTGCGATGTCGCGAAACGCGAGGATCTGCAACGTCTGTGGGATGCGGCGGTTGCCGCGTTCGGACGTGTCGACATCTGGATCAACAACGCCGGCATCTCCCATCCACGTCAGCGCGCTGGCGACATGCACGAGCAGGACATCAACAACGTTCAAGAAATCAATCTGCTCGGCATGATGCTCGCCACGCAAATCGCCCTGCACGGTATGCGGGCCCAAGGCGGTGGAACGATTTACAACATGGAAGGCTTCGGCTCGAACGGCATGGTCACACCGGGCATGGGCCTCTACGGCGCGAGTAAATTCGCACTCACCTACTTCAACAAGGCACTGATTTCGGAGACCGGCGACGGACCGGTGAAGGTGTGCTACCTCAGTCCTGGCATCGTGATCACGGATCTCGTCAAACGCGATATGGGCAGCAACAGCGCCAAAGAAATCGAGCGTACTCGTCGGATCTATAACATCCTCGCCGACCGCGTCGAAACCGTGACGCCTTGGCTCGCCGATCGCGTGCTACAACCGCAAAAAGCCGGCGCTCGAGTGGCCTGGCTCACTGGCGGAAAAGCCGGCAGGCGCTTCTTGATGTCGCTGTTTCGAAAGCGGTCGATCCTCACCGAGGCGGACTTCGCAAGCTGATTTTTGTAATCGCTTCGTCGTCAGGGCGGAACGGCGACCGCGCGACCTTCACGCCGGGTGTCGGCGGCTCCCGCGAGCCGGCCGTCCGCCAAGACTCGCACTGCATGTAAGCCCGACCCCTCGCCTGCACCACGATTGGTGCGGAACGCATGCCCCTTAGCGGAGAGTTGCTCGATGATTGCCGGATCGATGCGAGAGAGCTCTGCAATCGGCGCAGTGCGCGCGATCACGTTCGGTAAGTCGACGGCCTGCTGCGGGGAGAGATTCCAATCGAGCATGCCGACGAGGGCCTTGCTGACGTAGGCGATGATGGCGTTACCGCCCGGCGAGCCGACGGCGAGTTCGAAGTGCCCATCGCGAAACACGATGGTCGGCGACATCGACGATCGCGGCTTCTTTCCGGGTGCAACGGCGTTGGCGATCGGCGCACCCGACTCGTCGACCGGGCGGAAACTGAAATCCGTGAGCTGATTGTTGAGAAAGAAACCGCCCGCCATGCGCTGCGAACCGAATAATCCCTCGACGGTCGTCGTCATCGACACCACGTTGCCGCGCGCATCGACGATGACGAAATGGCTGGTGCCGGTGAAGAGCCCGGTGGCATCGCGCCCACGCGGCGTGGACCCCGGCGGATTGCCCGGCTGAACACTCGCCATTGCACGACTGGCGGAGATGAGTGCAGCGCGAGAGCGCAGATATGACTTGTCGATGAGACCGGACAACGGCACCGAGGTGTAACGATCGTCCGCAACATAAGTATCACGATCGCTGTAGGCGAGACGTTGCGCTTCGATGAAGTGGTGCCAACCCGCCGCAGTCGTCGGCCCCATCGAGGCCATCTCGAAGTTCTCGAGCGTACCGAGCACCGAAAGTATGGCGATGCCACCTGACGACGGCGGCCGCATACCGCAGACCACGTACACGCGGTACGTGTCGCACACCGGCTCGAGACGATTGGGACGATACGCCTGAAGATCCTCGTGCGACAGCGTTCCCGGTACCGGTTCGCGCCGTGCAGCTGCGACGATCTCGTCCGCGAGCGGCCCTTCCCGAAACGCCTTCGCGCCCTCGCGCGCGATGCGGCGCACCGAGTCGGCATACCGCTTATTGACGAGCGTGCTACCGATCGGCAGCGGGGTACGTCCATCGGTCGTGAGATAAGCCGCCGCATCGGCCGGCAACCCGCCCCGGCCCACGGCGGTCGTGATCATTTCATTGAGACGGGGTGATACGGCAAAACCCGTATCTGCGATGTCGGCAGCGCGCTGCCAGGCACGCGCCCAAGGCAACTTCCCGTGCTCACGATGCGCCATCTCGAGCATCGCGACCGCACCCGGCACGCCGATGGAGCGCCCGGAGCGGATGGCGTCGAGCGAGTTCATCGGTTTGCCATCCGCCATCAAGAACATATCGGGCGTCGCACCCTGCGGCGCAACCTCTCGACCGTCGTAGGTGATGACGTCCCCCGTCGATGCGTCGTAGTGAACGAGGAACGCACCGCCGCCGATCCCGGAGGACTGCGGCTCGACGAGACCGAGCACCGCCTGAACGGCGATCGCCGCGTCCACGGCCGATCCACCGGCTTTAAGAATCTCGACACCCGCATCGACGGCGAGCGGATTGGCCGCAGCCACCATGCCTCCCGATCGCCACGCGGGATGGGGTTTCGCTTCGATGACCGGCGGCAGCGTCGCCCGAGGTACGGCGTTGTCCGTCGCATTCGAACCTGCGCCGCCCGCGCAGCCGGCGACGCCGGTCAGGGCCATCGCCCCCAACACTGCGCTGCGCACTGCAGCGCGACACCACAACAAAGATTTCACAGTAGTTTTTCGATATCGGCTGCGAGACTCTCGGGCTTATCGGTCGGCGCATAACGACGAACCACACGTCCCTCGCGATCGACCAGGAACTTGGTGAAGTTCCATTTGATGCCCTCGGTCCCGAGCACGCCCGGAGCCGAAGACTTCAGATGCTCGTAGAGCGGATGAGATCCGGCCCCGTTCACTTCGATCTTGGCGAACATCGGGAACGTGACGTCGTAATTGAGCGAGCAGAACTTCCGAATCTCTTCTTCGTTGCCCGGCTCTTGATGACCGAACTGGTCGCAAGGGAAACCGAGCACGGCGAATCCTCGATCCGCGTACTGGCGTTGCAAGGCCTCGAGTCCCGAGTACTGGGGCGTGAATCCGCACTTGCTCGCCACGTTGACGACCAACAGTACCTTTCCTTTGTACTCCGCTAACGAACGATCGACGCCGTCGATCGCCCGGGCCGAAAAATCATGAACGCTTGCCATAAGGACTCCTCAACCGAAAGACGCTACGCCGAAGAGGCGCTGGTGCCAACCCATGATGAATGCCGCGTACAGCGCGAGCCCGCCGAGCACCGCGACGACGTCGTTGATCGCGCCCGCAGGCGCCATCGGCCGTGGACGGTCGGCGCGACGTTTTAGAGAAATACGGTCGGCGATCGCCCACACGAGAAAACCACCGAAGAGCAGGACGTCGGCGAGCATGCCGTTCGCAAGAAGATGCGAGAGCGCCCAAAACTTCACGGCGACGAGCATCGGGTGTTTGGCCGCACGCTGCAGGCGCCCGGGCAGGTAAGCGGCAAGTAACAACGGGAATACCGGCACCATCAGCAGCGCCGCGACATGACGTAACCCGACAGGAGGCAGATAGACGATCTGCGGTTCGAGCCGCAGGGCCGCGTAGCCGCTGATCAAGAGCCAGAAGCCGACGATGGACAGTATCGAGTAAAGAATTTTCCAGGGAATTTCACCGAGCCGCCTCGCCGTCGCGTCACGCCACGTCGGGGCGATGATGGAGACCGAGTGAATCCCGAAAAACAGCAACATGCCAACGAGCATCGTGATCATGACACCTTAGCCCTCGCACGACTGAGAAATAGGACGCCGAGCACGGCGAGCGCGGCCGACATCACGAACGGCGCGGCCGGCCCCAGCTTGAAATAAATCGGCCCCGACAAGGCCGGCCCGACGATACGGCCGGCGCTGCTCGAGGCGTTGAACAT
>JBMTZJ010000071.1:0-7480 GCA_049455515.1 Steroidobacteraceae bacterium | reverse complement strand
CGCGTCAGCGCCTCGCGATACTTCTCGCTCGTCTTCGCAATGATCTCGGGTGGCAGGGTCGGGCCCGGCGCCTTTTTGTTCCAGTCGAGCGTTTCGAGATAGTCGCGCACGAACTGCTTATCGAACGAGGGTGGGCTGATTCCCACGCGATACGTATCGGCGGGCCAGAAGCGTGACGAGTCGGGCGTGATCACTTCGTCGATGAGCACGAGTCGTCCCGCCTCGTCGACACCGAACTCGAACTTGGTATCGGCGATGATGATGCCGCGTTCGGCCGCATGCGCTGCCGCGAAATCATAGAGCGCGAGAGAGGTGTCACGAACTTGTGCAGCGAGCGTCGGCCCGACGAGCGCTTCGACGTCGGCGAAGCTGATGTTCTCGTCGTGCTGACCGGCGGGCGCCTTGCTCGCGGGCGTGAAGAGGGGTTGAGGCAAGCGTTCGGCGAGTTGCAGTCCCTTCGGTAACTCGATGCCGCACACCGCGCCGGTGCGCTGATAGTCCTTCCAGCCCGAGCCGATGAGATACCCCCGTACCACTGCCTCGATGGGCAAGGCCTTCAGGCGCTTCACGATGATGGCGCGACCCTCGAGCATGGCCCGCTCATCCGGATCGAGCGGCAAGGTGTCGAGGCTCGCTGAGGTGAGCTGATTGGGGACGATGTGGGTGGTGTGACGGAACCAGAACTCCGAGATCTCGGTGAGGACACGACCTTTGTGGGGAATGGGGTCGGGGAGTACGACGTCAAAGGCCGACAGTCGGTCGGTGGTGACGATGAGCATGTGGCCGGCATCGACTTCATAGATATCGCGCACCTTGCCCGTGTGCAGGCGACGCAGATGTCGCAAGGCCGTCGTGTGCACCGTCCGGATCTCGTTCACTTCGGATTCTCGCTGTTTCCGGCCGGCTGCCGGGGGTTGCTAGTATTGCAGCATGGAGTGGGGCGGGAAACTCGTAGGCGGTGCCTTGGGTCTGCTGGTGGCCGGCCCGGTCGGCGCCGCGCTCGGCGTGCTCGCGGGTCATCTTGTCGACGATCGCCTTGCAGGCCCTTCTGCTCCCCCGCGCACACCCGATCCAGTACCGAAGGCTTCGCCACCCAAGTCACCGAAGCCGATCCATCACGTCGAGGATACCGATCCGTTTGCCACCGGTCATGAGACGACGACCGACACGGACGAGGGTCCGTCCGTCGAAGATCCGAAAGCGGTATCGGCACAATTTTTCCAGTCGACTTTCGAGGTGATGGGTAAGGTCGCCAAGAGCGACGGTCGAGTGTCCGAAAGTGATATCCGTGCAGCGCGCGCGGTGATGAAGGATTTCGCACTCGATGATCTGCAGGTGGCGCATGCGATCGCGCACTTCAATGCCGGCAAGCTCGCCGAATACGACGAAGAACGCGCCGTGATGTCGCTGCGCCGCGTGTGCGCCGGTCGTCCCGATTTGTTGCGAACCTTCCTCGAGATTCAGATCCGCGCATCGATCGGAGGGAGCGATCTGCAGGGACCGGCGAGACCGCTCTTGAATCGGATTGCGGCGATGCTGGGTGTCGGCGGACTCGAGTTCGCTCAGATCGAGACGGTGCTGCGCATTCGTCATCGCGCGCGGGGTAATCGTGGCGAGGCCGCCGATTGGAACCGTCCCGCCGAGGGGGCGGCAGAGCGTGAGGCCGAGAGCGCTGCCCGTCCGCAGGGCGCCTCGGGAGACGAGCGGGCGGGAGCAGGACGCACCGGCCGATCGCAGTCGCGCGAGCGCCCATCCCCGTCCGTCGCGCGCATGACGCTGCAAGAGGCGTATCAGGTGCTCGGTGTATTACCGGGAGAGCCAATGGCGGAAATCACTCGCGCCTATCGCCGGCAGCTTTCTCGTCATCATCCGGATAAGCTGAAGGCCAATGGCTTGCCCGAATCGATGCTCGACTTCGCCCAGCAACAGACTCAGCTCGTCATCGAGGCGTTCAACCTGATCCGCGAGTCTCAAGGAGAAAAACAGTGACCGACCGTCGACGCGCGAACTGGATCGCGCCTTCCATCCTCTCCGCAGACTTCGCGCGTCTGGGTGCCGAGGTCGATGCCGTGATCGCCGCGGGCGCCGATCTCATCCACTTCGACGTCATGGACAACCATTACGTTCCCAATCTCACGATCGGCCCGCTGGTATGCGAGGCCCTGCGTAAGCACGGTGTGAAGGCGCCGATCGACGTGCACCTCATGGTGCGGCCGGTCGATCGTCTCGTACCGGACTTTGCCCGCGCAGGCGCAACGTGGATCACCTTCCACCCCGAGGCGAGCGAGCATGTCGATCGTACGATCGCGCTCATTCGCGAGCACGGATGTAAGCCAGGCCTCGTCTTCAACCCGGCGACGCCGCTCGACTGGCTCGATCACACGCTCGAAAAAATCGACATGGTGTTGCTCATGTCGGTGAACCCCGGCTTCGCAGGTCAGCAGTTCATCCCGGCGACGCTCTCAAAGATTCGAGAGGTCCGTCGACGTATCGATGCGTCGGGGCGCGATATTCGGCTCGAGGTCGACGGTGGCATCAAGGCCGACAATATCGGCGCCGTCGCAGCCGCAGGCGCCGATACGTTCGTCGCCGGCTCGGCGATCTTCGGCAGCGCCGACTACGCCGCGACCGTGCGCGCCATGCGTGGCGCCATCGAGACGGCCGCCGGCTGAGCGCCTGCCTGCGCGGCGAGCAGTCTCGCCGGACGCACGCCGAGCATCACCACCGTCTTTCCGCGAGCGCGCAGCGTGCCTTGCTCTTCGAGCGTACGCAGGACGCGTCCCGCCATTTCGCGCGAGCAACCGACGAGTCGAGCGAGCTCTTGACGAGATACGCGGATCTGCATGCCTTCCGGATGCGTGAGCGCATCGGGCTGTTCGCATAACTCGCCGAGCGCTTGCAGGATGCGGCCGCTGACGTCGATGAAGGCCAGGTCGCGCAGCTTGCGCGTGGCACGTTCGAGCCGCGCGGCCAACTGTGCTGCGAGCTCGAGCGCAAGCACAGGATCGGAAGCGGCGACCTGACGGAAGCGCGAGTACGCCATTTCGGCGATTTCGGTGCGTCCGCGCGCTCGCACGTACGCACCACGGCCCGGTGTCGCCTCGAGCAGTCCCATCTCGCCAAAGAATTCACCCTTGCCGAGATAGGCGAGCACCAACTCTTTACCGTGCTCGTCTTCGATGAGTACCTCGACCGACCCCGAGAGCACGTAGAACAACGCGTCCGGTGCCTCGCCCGAACGGACCAGCAGGGTGCGTGAGGGCACCACACGACGTGGACACTGCTCGAGGAAGCGTTGCATCGGTGAGGATGCGACGCGTGGTTTGAGTGCGGGTGAGTTCATCGAGGTAACCTCTCTCGTGAATCAGATCCAGTAACTGGTCGTCGTCATGACGCGCGCCGTGGCGTGCATCGCTGATTTCACGGGAGGTGGAAGATCGACGCCGCCGGCGTCTCGCGCCGCGGCACCGTGTGCAACTTCATCGGCGCGCATCTGCTCGAGTACGGCGCGGCTGCGTTCGTCGCTGGCCGGCAGCTTGTCGAGATGCGAGTCGATGTGGCCTTCCACCTGTTTCTCGGTTTCGCTGACGAAACCGAGGCTGACCGAATCGCCCACGACCGCCGCAGCGGCTCCGATGGCGAACGATCCGGCATACCAGAGCGGGCCGAGCACACTGGGTCGCGAACCGAGTTCGCGCAGGCGCTGGTCGCACCAGGCCAAGTGGTCGGCTTCTTCGCGAGCGGCCCGGAGCAGCATGTCGCGGACCTCTGGTCGCCGCGCGAAGACCGCCTGCCCGTGATACAGGGCTTGGGCGGCGACTTCGCCGGCGTGGTTGACGCGCATGAGGCTGGCCGATTCGCGACGCTCCGCCTCGCTCAGCGCTGAATCGTTGGCGACGACGGCGCCGGCGGGCCTGGGGATGGGCCGAGCCGCCGTAGGCGTCGCAAACACGGACCGCAGGGCGCGGTCGACGCTGACGAGGAGGTGGTCGAGGGGGGTATCAGTACTCATGGCACATATTATTACGGCCTCCGGGCCCCCAACTTGAGGGTCTTTCGCCCCCGGGCGCGGGATTCTGTCGAGGCGGCTTCGGGGGTGGAGGCGAGGCATGTCCGGGGTATCGGCGCGGTCGGGCGTCCCTTGAGGCCCGGGACCGGAGGCGGCAGGGGGGTTTTGCAAAGCCGGGTCGGCTTAAGTACACTCTCGCGCCCTTTTAGGGACTCGTGGCGCCCCCTCCATGGGAGGCCGGGTGAGCCGCAGCCGGAGACCTCAGATGAGCACTGTTTTTGCGAAGCCCGCGACGGTACGCGGCGACTGGTATCTCGTTGACGCCAAGGGCAAAACCCTGGGCCGTCTCGCCTCGGAAATTGCGCTGCGCCTCAAGGGCAAGCACAAGGCCGACTACAGCCCGCACGTCGACATGGGTGATCACATCATCGTCGTCAACGCCGAGCAGGTCCGTGTCACCGGCGCGAAGATGACCGACAAGATCTACTACCACCACACCGGCGCCATCGGCGGCATCAAGTCGATCGCCCTCGAGAAGCTGCTCAAGGAGCACCCGGAGCGCGTGCTGCAGATCGCCATCAAGGGCATGCTGCCGAAGACCGTGCTCGGACGCAGCATGTTCCGCAAGCTGCACGTGTTCGCGGGCGACAAGCACCCGCACGCAGCGCAGCAGCCGAAGCCCCTCAACCTCTAATTCGATCGATCCGCAGGACTCTCAAAGATGCCCTCCACCAATTACGGCACCGGCCGGCGCAAGACCTCCACCGCCCGTGTCTTCCTGAAGCCGGGTTCCGGCAAGATCACCATCAACGATCGTTCGATCGACAATTTCTTCGGTCGCGAGACGGGTCGCATGATCGTCCGTCAGCCGCTCGAACTCACGGGCCTCATCGGCCGTTTCGACGTGGACGTGACGGTCGCCGGCGGCGGCATCACGGGTCAGGCCGGTGCGATTCGTCACGGCATCACCCGTGCGCTGATCGAATACGACGAGACCCTTCGTAGCCCGCTTCGTGCCGCCGGGTTCGTCACCCGCGATGCGCGTGAAGTCGAGCGTAAGAAAGTGGGTCGGCGCAAGGCACGTCGCGGTCCGCAGTACTCGAAGCGCTGATATATTGGTCAACACGGACTGCCGTCACGGCCACCGGTTTTTGGGGGATCGTCTAGCGGTAGGACAACGGACTCTGACTCCGTTTACCTAGGTTCGAATCCTAGTCCCCCAGCCAAAACAAAAAGGCCCGCAGCGATGCGGGCCTTCTTGTTTTCGGCGCCAGCTCGGAATCAACCGAGCGTGCGTACGCCGGCGGGACTTCCGATCAGCACGACGTCGGCGGGTCGATGCGCGAAGAGTCCGCAGGTCACGATGCCGACGATGCCGTTGAGCGCCGTCTCGAGTGCGGGCGGGTCGAGGATGCGCAGACCGTGCACGTCGAGAATCTGGTTGCCGTTATCCGTCGTGACGTTTTCGCGCCAGACTGGTTGCCCCCCAAGCTTCACGAGTTGGCGCGCCACGTAGGAGCGCGCCATCGGAATCACCTCGACGGGCAAGGGGAAGCGACCGAGGACGTCGACCACCTTCGATTCGTCGACGATGCAGACGAACTTCCGCGATGCCGCCGCGACGATCTTCTCGCGGGTGAGCGCGGCACCCCCTCCCTTGATGAGTCGACGATGACCATCGGTCTCGTCTGCCCCATCCACATAGAGTGGCAGGTCCCCGGTCCGGTTGAGTTCGAGGACCTCGATACCGACCGATTTCAGTCTCGCGGTGGAGGCTTCCGAGCTCGATACCGCCCCGCGGATCCGATCGCGATGAGCGGCAAGTTCGTCGATGAAGAGGTTGACCGTCGAACCCGTGCCGACTCCGATGATCATGTCGTCGTCGAGGTACTTCAGCGCGGCACGCGCTGCGGCGAGTTTTCCGTTCACTGTGTCGCTCATCGGGAATTCTCCGCAGAAAAACAGGTGTTTTCCGTAACCTGAAACGAAGATGCCCGCTTTCGCGGGCATCCTCGTTTTATCAGAAGAGGCGGGCGGGATTTGCATCCACACCCGCCAAAGATCATAAAGATCTTACTTCTTCTTGGCGGCTTTCTTCTTAGCCTTAGCTTTCGCTTTCTTCTTGGCCTTAGCCATGATTTATCTCCAGTTACGGGTTAGTCCGCGAGTGAGTATATACACGCGATTGTAAAAAACAAGCAAGGGGGTCTTGCGCTACGACCCTAAGACGTAGCAAGCGAACCAATGAATCGCCACTCCGCCGCGCTCACCGGCGTGATCGAAAGTCGATTACCACGTTTGAGTATCAGCAAGTCGCGAAGCTTGCCGTCTGCATGTCTTCTAAGTTCATCGAGCGAAATCACGCGGGAAAAACGCTGCTCGAGACGCACGTCGACCATGTACCAACGCGGCGCTTTCGGGTCGGATTCCGGATCGTAATGCGCATGCTTGCGATCGAATGCCGTGGCATCGGGATACCCCTTGCTCACGACTTTCATCACGCCGACGACACCCGGTATGTCGCAACTCGAGTGGTACATAAAAGCGAGGTCCCCGACCGCGAATTGGTCACGCAGCATGTTGCGGACTTGGTAGTTGCGCACGCCGTCCCAGCAGGTAGTGCGCTTTGGCGCTTTGGCGAGATCGTCAATGCTGAAGGTCGAGGGTTCGGTTTTCATCAGCCAATAATTCATCGGTTTTCTCCGCGAAAATCGTGTATTCCACGCTCCGTGACCACGGCGTCGAGCGGGATGTCCGTCGGGATGGGCTCGATCGCATCGACGCGCTGACACGAGTGAGCGATGCCGATCAGGCGGGGTCCCCACCAATGATGACGGAGACGGCGAAAGGATAGCGCCCGATCATAGTAGCCCGCTCCCATGCCGAGGCGATTGCCGCGCGAATCAAAGCCCACGAGCGGCAAGAACACGAACTGCAGCGCATGGGCGGGCACGTGCAAGGTGGTATCGGGTTCCGGAATGCCGTAGTGGTTGTAGCGTAGACGCGGACCGGGTGGCGCGAAGGTCATGCGATGGTCGCGACGACTTTCGATGCGCGGCAGGAAGATCGTTGCCCCGCGACGCATGGCGAGTGCGATCAGCGGCGCGGTGTCGACCTCCTCGGCTAGTGCGGCGTAGAGCCCCACCCGAGTGCCGGGTTTGAACCAGAGCATCTTGGAGACGAGCGCTGCGATGCGTGTCGCCGCATGACGGCGCTCGGACGGGGAGAGCCCCGCCCGCGCCGCGCGCAGTGTTTTGCGCAATGAACGACGGTCGGTCACGAGGACTCTCCGACAGGAATTCGAGGCGTCACCCGCCTGTGCCGGTGCGAACCGTTGCTCTCGACACAGAGCAACAAGTGGGGCGGACTACGTCAGGTAAGGCTTTCCGCTCGATGGCGGACTTGCACAGTGCTGACAGCAAGCCCTGATGCCCCTGGGCGTTCCAACTTAGGGTCGAGAGGTAACCCGAT
>JBMTZJ010000070.1:0-7627 GCA_049455515.1 Steroidobacteraceae bacterium | reverse complement strand
AGGCGACGCGCGAGGCGACTGACCATCGTCGTCGGGTCGTCCGCTGCGGCGATGTCGTCGGGCCAGGTCCATACACTCGCATGTCGGTACAGCACGATCGACAAGACCGCCAACACGCCGATCGCGATGCCGAACACCCATCGCTCGGACCGATCACGCCAAAGCGGACGTAACATCCAAAAAAATCCCGCGGCTGCGAACACGACCGCAATCACGATAAAGGTGGTCAACGCGGTGGTGTTCATCGATGACCCGCCCCGCCCCGCCCCGCGTCATCCGGATCGGATGCGTCCGAGGGCGCGAGCGTTACGCGCTGACGGATGATCCGGATGGCTACGCCGATCCCGATCAATAGCAGTAAAACCGGCGTGATCCAAAGCCAGGCGTTGCGCGCCGTGAACTCCGGCCGGAACAAAATGAAATCACCATAGCGATCGCGCATGTGCTGGCGGATTTCTTGATCAGTCTTGCCATCCTCGAGCAACTGTCGAACCTCCCGCCGAAGGTCACCCGCCAGCCCGACCGGCGAGTCCGCGATAGATTGGTTTTGACATTGCATGCAGCGAAGCTCGTGGGAGAGGTTTCGATAGCGCTCTTGCAACACGGGATCGGACATCTCGACCGGATCGATGGCGAAAGCGGGCGCAACGCATAGGGATACGAGCAAGACCCGGAGGAATGCTGTCAGGAACGCTCTCATGAGCCTCCTCCCCCCGACGGTAAGCGCGTCAGAAACTGCCGTTGCCAGATCTCTCGATTGAGTGGACCGACATGCTTGTACACGACGATACCCGACGCATCGATCAGAAAGGTTTCTGGCGCGCCGTAGACGCCCCAGTCGATCGCCACCTGACCGTCGCGATCGACAGCGACGACATCGTACGGATCTCCGAGCTGCGACAGCCAGGACATCGCCGCCGCATCGTCATCCTTCCAGTTGAGCCCGACCATCGGAATGACGTCGGAGCGAGCGATTTCGAGGAGCATATCGTGTTCGTTGAGACACTCCGGACACCAGGTACCCCATACGTTCAGCAGATACCAACGTCCGCGCATCGCGGATTCGGAAAACGCCTCACTCGAACCCAGGATCGGCAAGGTGAAGTCGGGCGCAGGCTTGCCGATCAGCGCCGAAGGAATGACCGTCTTTTGCGGCGCTCGCTGAACACCCACGAAAAGAACGGCAACCAGCAGCGCGAATAGGAATGCCGGCAACAGGAAACGTTTCATTCGCCGGACTCTTCGCGTCGACGATAACGACGGTCGGTCGCGGCGATCACACCGCCCACCGCCATGAGAAATGCCGCGAACCAAACGTAGTTGATGAGCGGCCTGACCTGCGCACGCACACTCCAACGCCCGGCGCCAAGATCCTCGCCGAGCGCAGCGAACACATCGCGGCTCCACTGCATGTCGATGCCCGCCTCGGTCATCATTTGGCGCTGCACCCAATAGTTGCGCTTCTCGGGGAACAAGATCCCCACCGGCTCTCCGTGCTCGAACACCTGCACTTTGGCGCGAAGCGCGTCGTAGTTCGGCCCCTCGACGGTTTGGAGGCCTTCCAATCGATACTCGAATTCGCCCACGCGCCCCGACTCGCCGACCGCCAGCGCAAGGTCGCGCTCACGTGTGTACGACTCCACCGCCGTGACGGATACGACGAACATGCCGAGCGCAGCGTGGGCCATCGCCATCCCCACCACGCCTCGACTCAAAGACAAACCGCGACGCCAACGATCGATCGGATCAACGAGCGCAGAGAGGAACAGCCACACCCCCACCGCGAAACCGATCGGTGTCAAAAGCTTTGCGCCCTCCCACACGCCGAGCACCAACACCAGCGTGACCAACATGGCGACGACGAGCGCGATGAGAATCGCGGCGCGACGGTCTGCAAGTCGTCCTTTTTTCCAGCTGGAGTGGATGCCGACCGCCGCCAGCGCGAGCAACGGCAAGGTGGGCAGCAGAAACACCGGATCAAAGTATTGTCGACCCACCGACAAGGTCCCCAAACCCAGCGCGTCGGAGATCAACGGTGCCATCGTCCCGGCAAAAACGGCACCCGCCGCCACGACGAGCAGGATGTTATTGAACAACAGGAATGATTCGCGCGCCGTGAACTCGAAGCCTGCTTCACTTCGCAGCAGCGGCGCCCGCCACGCGTAGAGCGTCAACGCGCCACCGATGATGATGACCAAAAACGCAAGAATGAACATTCCTCGGGCGGGATCGGCAGCGAACGAGTGCACGGAAACCAGCACGCCCGAACGAACGAGAAACGTGCCGAGCAGCGACAAAGAAAATCCGAGGATGGCGAGCAGCAGCGTCCAACTTTTGAAAAGACCTCGTTTCTCGGTCACCGCGAGCGAGTGAATGAGCGCTGTCGCGACGAGCCACGGCATGAACGAGGCGTTCTCCACCGGGTCCCAGAACCAATAGCCGCCCCAGCCGAGCTCGTAGTACGCCCACCAACTTCCGAGCGCGATGCCGATGGTCAGAAACGCCCAGGCGATGGTCGTCCAAGGTCTCGTCCAACGCGCCCAAGTTTGATCGAGGCGTCCTTCGATCATTGCGGCACATGCAAATGCGAACGCAACGGCGAGGCCGACGTAACCGGCATAGAGCATCGGCGGATGCGCCGCGAGCGCCGGATCTTGCAAGAGCGGATTCAGATCTCGACCGTCGGGCGCGGCCGGATCGAGTCGCATGAACGGGTTCGACGTCAGCAAGGTGAACGCAAAAAAACCGAGACTGACGAGACCCAAGACGCCGAGCACTCGCGCCGCAAATGATTCCGGCAGGCTTTTCGATAGCAAGGCCACCGCGAGCGTCCAGGCGACCAGTATCCATGCCCAGAGCAGCAAGGAACCCTCGTGCGCACCCCAAACGGCCGCGATTCGGTAGCCCACCGGGAGCGCCGAGTTGGAGTTCGCGGCGACATACTCGACGGAGAAGTCGTTATTGATGAACGCTGTGACCAGTACGCCGAGCGATATCGTCGTGGTCCAAAACTGAACCGTTACGGCCGGTCGTACCGCGGCGATCCAAGAGTCGCGACCGAGCCAGGGCCCCGCGATTCCCAAGACGCCCTGCGCGAGCGCCGCGAGCAAGGCCAACACCATGGCGAAAAGTCCGATTTCGGCAAGCATGTTACGTCCCGGCCTTCGGTACGGCTCTGATGTCGGGATTTACCGGCATGACGCCCCCGTGCTTTTCTTTGATCGCCTTGGCGACCTCGGGCGGCATGTAGTTCTCGTCGTGCTTCGCGAGGATTTCGTCAGCGACGAAAACACCGTTCGAGCCGAGGCGACCGTGCGCGACCACGCCCTGGTTCTCGCGAAACAAATTGGGAACGACTCCCGTATAGACCACCCGCACATCGTGCTTGAAGTCCGTAACGATGAAACTCATGTCGAGACTGCCGGCCTCGCGATCGACCGTCCCCGGTCGAACCATGCCACCCAGTCGGAAGCGTTTTTCGATGGGCGCCTCGCCCGCCGCAACCTGCGACGGGTCGAAAAAGAACATGACATTTTCGCGGAACGCGTTGAGGGCGAGTACGCCCGCCAGTGATACGCCTGCGAGAATGCCGACAACGAGAACGATGCGACGTCGACGCGGCGTCATGTTGAGCTTCCCTCATCTTCGATGGAGAAGCGACGACGCGCCTCGCTCTTCGCCTCTGCATGAGCCCTGCGGGCAAGTGCGATGTTCACGAGAATCGCGAGCAAGGTCACAAGGTAGGCCGGCCACAAAAAGATCGCGTAGCCCCCCATCGCCAAAAATTCCATCATTGCAGCACCTCGCGAATCCAACTTGCGGTTCGCTCGCGACGCAAAATCTCCGCACGTAGGCGAACTAGCATCACGGCCGCAAAATAAAGCGTGAAGCCGAGCAACATCATGAGCAAGGGCGCCAGCATTTCCATCGGCATCGACGGGCGGGCCATTTTCATGACCGACGGCGCCTGATGAATGGAGTTCCACCACTCCACCGAGTACCGAATGATCGGAATGTTGATGACACCGACGATGGCGAGCACCGCACTCGCTCGGTCTGCACGACCGAGATCATCGATACCCGCCCGCAGCCCCATATACCCAAGGTAGAGAAATAGCAGGATCAACTGGGCTGTCAGCCGCGGGTCCCAAACCCAGTACGTTCCCCACATCGGCTTGCCCCAAAGCATGCCGGTCAGCAGCGAAACGGCCGTGAACCAAGCCCCCACCCCCGCACAACTGGCCGCGACGGCATGGGCCACTTTCATGCGCCAGATCAACCCGACTGCAGCCGCGGTCGCCATGACGCCGTAAATCATGACGGCGAGCCAGGCGGACGGCGCGTGCACATAAAGAATGCGGAACCCTTCCCCCTGCTGATAATCGGGCGGCGCGAGCACCAAACCGCCATATAGGGCCGCGACGATCAGCAGACCCGCCGGCCACGCGAACCAGGGGGTCAAGGTCCCGGCGATGCGATAGACGTGCGGGGGTGATCCGAGCCGATGGAACCAGGTCCAGTTCATTCGATTTCCTTTTTACTCGAGCCCGATCCGAACCGCCGCAGCCGCCGCGAGCGGCGCGAGCGTGACACCCAGCACAGCAAGCGCTCCGAGCAGATACAGCGGACCCATCAGACTTTCACCGAGGATGGCAAGTTCCGTCGCGCGAGCACCAAAGACGAGCACCGGCACCGCAAGCGGGAGCGTCAGCAGCGAGAGCAACACGCCACCCCGCCGAACGCCCAAGGTCAGCCCTGCGCCAACGGCGCCGATCAAACTCAGTGTGATCGTTCCGAGCATCAGCGACATAAGTATGCCGCTCATCGCGGTCGCTGGCACGCCAAGCGTCATGGCCAACACCGGCGCCATGAGCGTGAGCGGCAAGCCGGTCAACAGCCAATGCGCGAACGTTTTGGCGGCCAGAAGCGCAACCAAGGGCTGGCCACAGACCGCGAATTGTTCGAGGGTGCCATCGGCCGCATCCTCGCGAAACAACGCCTCCAGCGCGAGCATGGACGCGAGCAATGCGCCCACCCAGAGGACGCCCGGCGCGATCGCCCGCAGCTTGCCGAGTTCGGGCGTGTAGCCGAGCGGGAAGAGCAGCGCGACCACTGCAAAGAACGCGAGCGGCTGAATAACCTGAACGGGACGACGCACGGCGAGGCGCAAATCCCGCGCCAACACTTGCCAAGCCGCGCCGAGTGCGGAGGTGCGTGGTGCGCTCATGCAGCAACCCCTCGTCCGCCGATCTCGAGCGCGGTCTGCTGTTCGGACCGCAATCCGAGGTCCTGATGCGTCGCAGCGAGAACAAGGCCTCCGGTCGCGAGCTGCTCCTCGATCATCGACGCGACGAGCGCTTGACCCGCGGCATCGAGATTGGTGGAGGGCTCATCGAGCAACCAAAGCCGAGCCCGGGTGAGCCAGAGCGAGGCGAGCGCGACGCGTCGACGCTGCCCCGCCGACAGCGAGCGAACCGGCCGATCGGCGAATTTCTCGGCGCCGACTCGTACGAGTGCCGCGTCCACATCTCCGCTCTTGATGCGATGGCGAATGCCGACGCTGAACGCAATATTTTCGGTGGCAGTGAAATCCGCCTTGAGCGCGGGATCGTGCCCAAGATACGAGAGGTCAGCGTGGTACTGCGGATCGCGGGGCTGAACTTGATCGCCTCGCCAAAACAATTCGAGCGATTCCGGCTCGAGCAAGCCGGCCAGCACCCGCAGCAACGTAGTCTTACCCGACCCGTTAGTACCCAAGATTTGCAAACACCGACCCGACGGGACGTCGAACCCGAGGCCCCTAAGGAGGTGACGCTCACCTCTAAACACGTGAAGATTTTTTACCGACAGCTCAGACATTTAGACGACTATCTTAAGACGGACTGGCAACAGCCGCGGTCCCGCCCATCCCTGCCATCGGCACCGACCGCACAAGCCTAGCACAGCGCTCCCCTATCAAGGTCCGTACTGGCAAGGTCCGCACTGGCCTAAACTTGCGCCTCGCGTGGCCCCGGTGGCGAAACCCGGTAGACGCAGCAGACTTAAAATCTGCTGGCCGTAAGGCCGTGCCGGTTCAAATCCGGCCCGGGGCACCACGCTTTGCAACACCGGAGGAGAGGGACCTCATGACTCGACTGATTTGCGCGCTGGTCGCCTTGCTCGCTCTCGCAGCGTGTACGTCGCAACCCTCGAACTCGTTCGTGCCGACGATCGATCCAGACTCTGAGCGTCAACTCCAAGGCGGGACGGTCGTCGGATTTCAGAATGGCGCGGGCGGTCACAGTTGGCTCGGCATTCCGTATGCCGCGGCGCCGACTGGCGATCTGCGCTGGCGCGCGCCGCGCCCGCATGCCGGATGGCGCGATCGCCTCGAGGCACTCAAGGCCGGGAGCCCCTGCATCCAATACGGCTCGCCGCTCGGCGGCGTGGGTAAGGCCGGTACGCGTCAAGGCAGCGAAGACTGCCTCTTCTTAAACGTTTACGCACCGCGACTGTCACCCACCGAGCTCGCGACGAGTCTGCCCGTGATGCTGTGGATTCATGGCGGGGGCAATACGGTCGGTCACGCTGCGTTCTATGACGGACAGGTCCTCGCGCAGCGTGAACGCGTCGTCGTTGTGATGATCAATTACCGGTTAGGACCTCTCGGCTGGTTCGTACCACCTGAGAACATTTCTTTGAATCAGGACACGTCGGATCCCGACCTCTCCGGAAACTACGGCAATCTGGATGTCATCGCCGCACTGCGTTGGGTGCGCGATAACGCCAGCCGATTCGGTGGCGACCCGTCGCAGGTCACGGTTCTCGGCGAGTCGGCGGGCGCGACCAACGCACTCGCCCTCCTCGTCTCGCCGGCGGCGGAGGGCCTTTTTCACCGGCTCATCGTACAAAGCCTCGGCTTTGGATTCGCGCGGACGCCGAGCCTTGAGTCGCCCTCGGGGACGGCGCAGGTCCTTCGCCGCGCCATGATCTCCGTGGGCCGGGCCAAAGACGCCGCGGAAGCCGATCGAATCGCCGCCTCGATGACACCGTCGGAGCAATCATCGTTTTTGCGCTCACTCGATCCGTGGACGATCTACGGCACTTATCGTCGGGACGGTGACTACGATCGCGTACCCACGGTCTTCCAAGACGGAATCGTGATTCGACGCGGCGAGTTGCGCCAATTGCTCGCCAACCCGTCGACTCACATCGACGTACCGGTGATCTTGGGAACGAACCGCGACGAGCCCAAAATTTTCATGGCCTTTGATCGGACGCACGTCCGTACGGTCGCCGGGTTGCCGTTCGCACTGCGCGATCCCGACGCCTACGATCTCGAGGCACGGTATCGATCGCTCGTCTGGAAAGCCGATGGTGTCGATTCCCTTGCCAGTCTGCTCTCGCAGCACGGCGCGCCCACGTGGGCTTATCGGTGGGACTGGGACGAGCAGGGTCAGCTTTATGGCCTCGTCGATTTGTCTCGGATCGTCGGCGCGGCGCACGGACTGGAGATACCGTTCGTCTTCGGATTCTTTGACGTGGGCCCGCAGGGCAAAATGCTATTTCACGAGGACAACGCCGCCGCTCGTATCGCACTCAGTGAGCGGATGATGGCCTACTGGGCGGGATTCGCGCGGGACGGCAA
>JBMTZJ010000069.1:0-7753 GCA_049455515.1 Steroidobacteraceae bacterium | reverse complement strand
GGTAGGCGATCGCCGCGTCCTGCGCGTCGAGCGTCAGTGCGGCGGGGTAGACGATTGGAGAGTGCAGCGATGCGTCGAGTCGCGTGATCACCCGAATGCGTCGATCACTCTGCGCGTCGGTCGCGTAGACGATCCCGAGCGTCGCTTCGCCGCGCGCGACGAGCAAGGTGGCAACGCGGGCATTTTCCGCCCGCACGAGTCGCGGCTCCACATCGGCCCACACGCCGAGCGAAGTCAACGCCTCACGCGCATAGCGCCCGAGTGGAACGTATTGTGGGTCGCCGGTTGCGAGTCGACCGTTCGCCAAGCCGGTGATCCAGGAGTGGGCAGGTACTGGCCGAAGACTTGCGGGCTGGATCACCACCAACCGATTACCGGCGAGTTGCCGTTCCGTCCGTGGGTCGATGCGACGGGTGCGGCGGAGTTCGTCCATCCAGTTTTGATCGGCGGCGATAAACACGTCGGCTCTCGCGCCTGCGTTGATCTGACGTGCGAGTTGCGCGCTCGAGGCGAAGGCGTGTCGAACCTCAATCCCGGTTCGTCGAGTGAACTCCCGGCTCGCCTCTTCCAGTGCATCGCTCAAGGAGATCGCGGCGAAGACGGTGATCTTGGGCGAGGCCGGCGCGGCGCTGCCGAGAGGGGCCGCGAGCATCGTCAGCCACGCCAGCAGAGTGAGCAATAGGCCGGATCGAGCGCGCGAGTATCGACGAGGGGTCATAGAGATATTCTAGTCGCGCGTATACTTCGGGCGTGGCCGGAACGTGGCCATCTTGCAGGGGTCATCACGATGATTTCTCGTCGACAAGCCATCAACGCGGCAGTACTCGCGGCGATCGCGCCGCTCATGTCGCCGTTTGCAGCGCCGCTCGCAGAGTCAGCGAGTCGTCCCTCACGCCAGGCGGCCAAGGGCCCATCGTCCGGCCGACCGTCGATCAAGCCGCCACGTATCGTTGCGGGCGACACGATCGGTCTCATGATTCCCTCGAGCGCCAATTGGGATCCGATGGATATCGATATTCTGCTCGAGGCGCTCGCAGCGCTCGGGCTCAAAGGCAAGCTCGGGCGTCACGTCTACGACCGTTACGGGTATCTCGCCGGACGCGACGAAGATCGTGCCGCCGACCTCAACGATTTTTTTCGTGACCCGACGATCAAGGCCATACATTGCATTCGCGGTGGGTGGGGTGCGGCACGTCTGTTGCCGTTGCTCGACTGGTCGACGATCGCGGCGAATCCAAAGATATTGATCGGCTACAGCGACATCACGGCGTTGTTGTTGTCGTTGCATGCGAAAACCGGTCTCGTCACGTTTCACGGCCCGAATGGCGCGAGCGAGTGGAATCGAACGAATGTCGACTGGCTGCAGCGCGTGACTTGGCAGGGCGAGGCCGTCACCTTTGCCAATCCCAAAGACACGTCGGAGACGCTCGTCCCGAGCGATGACCGCACGCGCACGATCACGCCCGGCAAGGCGCGTGGAAAATTACTCGGCGGCAATCTGACGGTGCTCACGGCGATCCTCGGCTCGCCATTCGTGCCCGATTTTTCGGACTCCATCCTGTTTCTCGAGGATGTGCAGGAAGCGCCTTATCGGATCGATCGCATGCTCGTGCAGATGAAGCTCGCTGGCATCCTCGATCAGGTGAAAGGCGTGGTGTGGGGCACGTGTAGCAAGTGCGATCCCGGCGAGGGGTTCGGGTCATTGACCATTCCGGACATTCTGAACGACCACGTGAAGTCGCTCGGCGTACCGGCGTATTACGGCGCCATGTTCGGACACGTACGTCGTCAGTTCACCTTGCCTGTCGGAGTTCAGGTCGAGCTCGACGCCGATGCGGGAACGCTGACGATGCTCGAATCCGCCGTGGCCTGACCGGGTGTCCGCCGACCCGACGATGCCGGACGATTTTCGCGAGCTCAACCCGCAGTTCGGGTCGGGCGCGCTTCGCCGTCGCATTCGTCTGATCGCAGAGTCGGGGGTCGTTCGCGCAGGTGTCGAGGACGCCTACCACTCGTTTCGACTGACGTTGTCGCATGACGAAAAACGCGTGACGCGTATTCAAACGGAGGCGATCCGCTTTCCGCTCGATACTTGTCCGCTCGCGAGCGAACCGCTTCAAAGATTCATCGGGATGCCTCTCGATACGCCATGGCGAGATCTCGTCGCTCAAGAGAATCCGCGTGCGCATTGCACCCATCTCTACGATCTCGCATTCCTCGCGATGACGCACGCGTTACGCGGCGGGCGGCGCACCTACGACGTCACCGTTCCCGATGAGAATCCCGGTCCCGTATGGTCCACGGTGAGTCGAGATGGGGTCGAGTTGCTCCGCTGGAAAACCCAGGCCGGCGTCATACTCGAGCCGCTCCGTTTTGCCGGCAGACCGTTGCTCAAAGGGTTCTCGCGTTGGGCAGCCGAGTCGCTCAAGGGGGATGAGCTCGAGGCGGCCGTCGTACTTCACAAAGGGTACTTCGTCAGCCGCGCGCGACGGTTCAATATCGCCGGCGGCGCCGGTCAGCGCGTCGCGCGGCTCGAGGTCATGCGCGGCGCCTGCTTTAGTTATTCCGAGCCGCGGATGTCAGTGGCGATTCGTATGGCCGGGCACGTGCTCGACACGAGCGCGGCCGATACGCCATTACTCGAAGATTTGCGCTAGCGCTCGAAGCCGCGAAACTCAGCGAGCTCGTCGACGCTGATGCGCGTACGCTCGAACTGGTTGACGGGTTTTGCGCGGTCCGGGTAACCCACGGCCATCCCGCAGTAGACCATCTCGTCGGCGCCGAGCTTGAACCGCTCGGCGAGCTCCGGACGAAACGCCGCCCACGCTTCCTGCATGCAGCACCCGAGCCCGCGCTCTTCAAGCAACAGAGCGACCGTCTGAATGAGCATACCGAGGTGCGCCCACTGTCCATGCACCACGCGTCGGTCGATGACGAAAAAGAGGCCGACGGGCGCACCAAAGAACTCAAAATTTCGTGAGACCTGTTTCAGTCGTGCGGGTTTGTCTTCGCGTGGAATGCCCAGCGCGCGATACATGTCCTCGGCGAGCGCAAAGCGCCGTGAACGCAATGGTTCCCAAAGATTCGGTGGATAGATCGGAAAAGCGTCTGAACTCGCGAGCCCTGCATCGGGCTTGCTGTGCGCCATACGCACGATCGCATCGCGCTCTTCACCTGCAACCGCGATGATCTTCCATGCTTGGACGTTGCTGCCCGAGGGTGCCCAGCGCGCGGCATCAAAGATTTCGCCCAAGACCGACTCGGGCACCTGAGTCGAGAGAAAATCGCGAATCGATCGACGACCGCGTACGGCATCGGCAACGTTCATGAGTCCGTCCGAAAAAATGGTGGAGGCGGCGGGAATCGAACCCGCGTCCGCAAGCCCTAGACTTCAGGATCTACGCGCGTAGCTCTCTCATTGGATCTCGCCTTGCGCTACCCGAGGAGCAGGGAAGACGCTCAGCCAGCGGACGGTGACTCTTAACGGAACTGCCCCGTCGCACGGCAGCCCGCGATCCTATAAGCGCGTCCCCTGATTCGGTGTTATAGGCACCAGCCGGTCAGAGGTTAGGCGGGATTAAGCCGCCAGAGCGTAGTTGTCGTCGTTGGCAACTGTAGTTTGCAGCAAAGTTTTACGAGGCTCACTGCACCTCGGCACGCCCCTGAAGGTTCGCAACCCACGTCGAAGCCGGTCGCCCCCTTCAGATCTATCAACGGTTGGAGTGTACCCGAAGCGGAAAGTTCATGCTGCCGGGAGTGAACAAACAGGCTTTCGGCGGCCCGTTCAGCCGCGCCGTAACAATCGAGCCTTGTCTCGCGCCCAATCGCGTTCCTTCTCGGTGGCGCGCTTGTCGTGTTGCTGCTTGCCCTTGGCAAGACCGATGCGCAACTTCGCCTTGCCGCGTTGCCAATACAGTTCGAGCGGTACGATCGTGTATCCCTTGCGCTCTACCGCACCAACCAGGTGGGCGATCTCGCGTTTGTTGAGCAGTAGTTTGCGCGTCCGTGTCGGCTCGGCGACGACGTGGGTCGACGTCGTCTTGAGTGGCGTCAGGTGAGCGCCGGTCAGAAAGACTTCGCCATTCCTCAAAAAGACGTACGCCTCGGTGATCTGCGCCTTGCCCGCGCGCAGGGCTTTGACTTCCCACCCTTCGAGCACGAGACCGGCCTCATAACGCTCCTCGATGAAGTAATCGAAACGCGCACGTCGGTTCTCCGCAATCACGCGCGGCCCTTCGGAGGCTTTCGCGGAGTTCGGCTTGGCGGGTGGTTGTCGGGTGGGTCGGTTCACGGGGGCGTTCCTAGAGCCGCATTCTACGCGCCGATGAGCAGCCTCGGTCGGTGCTCGGCGTAGAATGCGGGTCATGCGTGAAGTCACCCGCTCGGCGCTCGTGCCTTTATCAGCCGATCAGCTCTATGAGTTGATCGTCGATATCGAGCGCTACCCGGAATTCGTGCCGGGGTGTACCCGAGCGCGCATCGAAGAGCAGGGGGTCGGCGAGGTCGTGGCGACGCTCGGTGTGAAGCGAGGCGGGCTCGATACGGACTTCACGACGCGCAATACCTTAGAGCCCGGCCGTTCGGTCACCATGCGCCTCGTTCGCGGGCCGTTTCGTGCGCTCGAGGGGGTCTGGACGCTGAAGCCGCTCGGAGACGCCGGTTGCGAAGTGAGTTTACGCCTGAGGTTTGAGTTCTCGAATCGACTTGCGGACATGATGCTCGCGCCGATGTTCGAGGAGACCGCCAAATCATTGGTCGATGCCTTCGTCGCGAGAGCGAAATCCCGATGATTCGGTGTGCGTTTGCGGCGGCGACCAACGCTTGGCAAGGCGAGTTGTCCTTCGAGGTTCCCGACGGAAGTACGGTCGATCACGTGCTGCATCGCGCTCGTGAGGCGTTGACGGCTTCAGGTGTCGCGATCGACGAGGCTTTTTGGGCGGGGGCACCCGTCGGTATCTTTGGTGATCGGTGCGAGCGGGATCGGCGCGTGATCGAGGGCGATCGAGTCGAGATTTATTTGCCGCTGGCCGTCGATCCAAAATCTGCGCGGCGCGAACGAGCGCGACAAACTCAAACCGACAAGGGACGAAACCCGCTGACTGCGAAACCGCGTCGAGGGAGAGCGCCTTAAGGCGTTGCCGTCGTCGCGGGGGTCGTGGGCGATGCGCTCGACTCCGCCGGGAGCTCGGTCGGTGCTCCGGCATTCTCGATGCGGCTGACTTTGTCGTCTTCGAAATAGATCGTCAGGCGCTGCCGCGTGACGTCGGAGCCGTCACCGAGATTGAGGGTGTAGAGGTAGTCCCAGCGGTCACGGTTGAAGGCGTCGGGCAACATGGGTGTGCCGAGCAGAAACCGGATCTGCGCCCGGGTCATGCCTTCCTTGGCCTGGGTGACCTGACGGGCGTCGAGGAAATTACCTTGCTGCACCGCCATTCGGTACACGCAGCCGCTCAAGAGCACGAGGCAGCCGAGCAAGAGGGCCGCCATCAGCGGAACGACTGGTGAGCGCGAAGCAGAATGAACCATAATCGGCATTCTAACCGAAAGAGCGGGTGTCATCGTGGAAGGCAGCGATCTGCGCAAGGCGGGACTCAAGGTGACGCTTCCGCGCGTCAAGATTCTCGAGATCCTCGAAAACAGCCCGAACCGGCACTTGTCGGCGGAGGACATCTACCGTCGTCTGGTCGATTTGCGTGAAGAGATCGGCCTGGCGACGGTATACCGCGTGTTGACTCAGTTCGAGTCCGCCGGACTCGTGACGCGTCACCACTTTGCCGACGGCATGGCCGTGTTCGAACTGAACGCGGGCGCCCATCATGATCACATCTTGTGTCTCGACTGCGGGCACGTCGAAGAATTCGTCGATGCGGGTATCGAGGATCGCCAAAACGCCGTAGCCGAGCGGCTCGGCTTTTCGATCAGCGAGCACGCCCTCGTGATTTACGGGCACTGCCAGCGGACGAACTGTCCCCATCGCGGGAAGAAGACCGTCGACTGAGTTTCGCACCAGCTTCGAGCATCTCTGCCGCATGCTCGCGAGCCTTGCCCGTGATCGATACACCGCCGAGCATGCGCGCGATTTCTTCGATGCGAGAATCGTGCTCGAGTGTCGTGACTTGGGTTCGCGTCGTGCGTCCATCGGTCATCTTCGACACACGAAAGTGTTGATTACCGAGGGCTGCGACTTGCGGCAAGTGCGTGACGCAAAGCACTTGAGCGGTCGAGCCGAGCGCGGCGAGCTCGCGTCCGACGATTTCGGCGACCGCGCCACCCACACCGGAATCCACTTCATCGAACACCATGCAGCCGCCAGCGCCGAGGTCTTTGATGCGACCGGCGAGCGCCACCTGCACGGCGAGCGAGAGGCGAGAGAGCTCACCGCCCGAGGCCACTTTACCGATGGGCCGCGGCGGTTGCCCCGCGTTGGCCGACACGAGAAACGCGACGTCTTCGAGACCATGGGTCGAGGTACCACCCGCGGGCGTGTCGTTCGTCGTCAATTCGATGTCGAACCGGCCGCCGATCATGCCGAGCTTTTGCATGCGGGCGCTGATCTCGGTCGCAAGTTCAGCGGCGGCTTTGCGTCGCAGTCGGGAGAGCTTCGTCGCGCTGCCGCGCCATGCTTCGATGGCGGTCGTCGTCTCCGTTCGTAAGGCAGCGAGATTCGAGTCGATTTTTTCGAGACGCGAGAGCTCCTCGGCGAGCTCCTCGGCTTTGGCGGGTAGCTCGTCCGCGCCGCAGCGATGCTTGCGCGCCAGAGACTCGATCGTGGCGAGACGCTGCTCGAGTTCTTCTTGACGATGCGGATCGGCCTCGATCGAATCGAGATAACGGGTGAGTTCTTGAGCGCCCTCGGCAATGCGGATGGCCGCCTCTTCGAGCGTCGGCAATAGCGCTTCGAGCTTTGGGTCGAGCGCAGCGCCCTGACGCAGCACGGCGAGGGCTCGGGAGACGGCGTAGTGCGCGTTGTTATCTTCGGCATCGTAGAGCAGATCGACGGCGCCTCGAGCGGCCTCCGCAAGTCGCCCCGAGTTGGCAAGACGATTGCGTTCTTCGTTGAGCGCTTGCAGCTCGCCGGGCTTCAGGGCGAGCGCTGACAGTTCGTTCGACTGATGGCGCAGCAGGTCGAGACGTGCGTCGCGATCACGCGCAGCGGACTCGAGCGCATCGAGCGCGGCCGAGTGCCGCAAACGCGCCTGATGCCGTTCGGCGACTTCGGCGGCGAGGGGCTCGTGTCCACCGAATGCATCGAGCAGTTCCCGTTGTGCGCTGCCTTTGACGAGACTCTGGAACTCATGTTGGCCGTGGATCTCCGCCAAAGATTCGCCGACGGTTCGCAGAATCTGTAACGGTACTTGTTGGCCGTTGAGATAGGCCCGCGACTTACCCTCGCGCGTGAGGACACGGCGAACGACGAGTTCGTCGTCGGTCTCGATGCTTTGCTCCTCGAGCAGCGCGAGCAAAGATTGGGGTGCCGAGTGGATCTCGAAGGTCGCGGTGATCTCGGCGCGATCGGCGCCGTGCCGGATGGCCTCGGCACCGCCGCGTCCGCCCACGGCCAGTTGCAGCGCATCGACGAGAATGGACTTTCCGGCGCCGGTTTCGCCGGTGAGTACGGTGAGCCCTCGCGTGAAGTCGACTTCGACGGCATCGATGATGGCGAAGTCTCGGATGTGCAGGTGAGACAACATACGTGATACGTGCCGCGGCGTCAGCGCGCCGTATCGAAACTGCGCCGGCCCCAATTGAGCTT
>JBMTZJ010000068.1:0-7815 GCA_049455515.1 Steroidobacteraceae bacterium | reverse complement strand
GCCGTGCAGCATGGCAGCGCGAGCTGCCTCGGTCACATACCCGTGGTTCCAAAAACGAGGCAAAAGGGCAAAGCCGATATCCGCATGGGGCAGGGTGTCTCGCTTGACGAGCCCGCACATTCCGATGGGCTCTCCATCATTTTTTAAACTGACGTGCAGCAGTCCATGACCGTACCGTCGGTAACTCGAAATCGGTCCCTCTGCCAGATAGCGCTCGGCGTCTGATCGGCTACGTACACCTTTATCGCCGATGAACTCGATGAAAGACGGCTCGTTGAGTAACTGCATGACAAAAGGTGCGTCATCGACGATGAACTCCCTTAGCCGAAGTCGCGGGGTTTCGAGTTGCAGGGCGGCTGAGGCGTTCACGCGAGGTCAAACACCCGGAGGACGATATCTGCCGACGAGCTTGCTCCAGCGATCGTCGATACGGTCAAAGGCCTCGGGTGCGAGTCGCAGAAGTTCCGTTCGGTTGAGCGCCTGATAGTCTTTCGGTCCGCCCTCCTCAGGCCATTGCCGAGTTGCATCGATGACGATTTTTGAGGTCATCGGTTTCTTCGTGAGGGAAGGATCGAGTGGCATGCCTCGTGACTCAGGAATGATGACGGTGGCCGGCTGCGGTTGCCAACGCGAACCCATCGCGTGCATGACTTGCGTTCGATCGAGCACCTCGATGTCGTCATCGACCATGACCACCACTTTTGCGATACCTACGATTTGCGCGATACGTTTTCCAACCTCGAGCGCTTCTCCGGGTTTTGTTTTCTTGATGCTGACGAAGCAGAGACCCGTTGCTTCGACTGGCGTATGCAACATCTTCACGTTGGGAACGAAGCGCTTCATGGTGTGTAGCGCAACTTGCTCGAGCGGCGCGGTCGGAAACCCTCGGGTCACCCCCGTGAACTGGTTGACGATCCACGGATTTTTCCGATGAGTGATCGCCGTGACGTTCATCCAAAAATTGGCGGCTTTCCGCGCCCCCATATATCCATACATTTCACCGAAGGGGCCTTCGGGCAGCATCTCTTGGTCGAGCGGGACTTCCCCCTCAATCACCATTTCGGAGTTAGCCGGCACGAGGTGTGCGTTGGTCTCTGAGCGAACGACCTTGAGCGGCCGGCCACGAATTGCCGAGACGACCTCCAGCTCGTCGGCCTTGGCGCGATTTAGTTTTGAACCGGATACCACCCAGGTCACCGGATCCTGACCGAGCGCGATCGAGACTTTGACCGATTTCTCGCCGCGCGCCTTCGCTTTCATGAAGGCCTGCCACGCACCCTGACCCTCTTCGGGATTGATACCGAGCATGCGTGGTCCTTTGATCTCGCATCGGTAGGTACCAAAATTTTTTCCGAGTTCAGCATCGTTCGTGAACACCGATCCGGTATTGACGTAACGCGCCGAGTCCGCCGGGTTCGACTGAATGAAGGCAAATTTTCGTAGGTCGATGGCGTCTCCTGTGAGAACGACCTGTTTGCACAAGGCGTCTTCGCGTCGAATCTCAGCAAAGGGCGCCGTCGGAAACGCGCCGCCCTTACCGAGCTGCAGGAACTCTTCAACTCTCGCGAGAGCCTTGTGATACGTCGCGATGTGATCGTTTGGTACAGGCTCGAGACCGAAGCTCAGACACTCGGTATCCCAGTGACCGCAGTGATTCGTAACGATGGGGCCTTTGTGCCAGACGCCATCGATCTTCACGTTTTCCATGACGAGTGCGGGCGCGAAATACATTCCGAACTTGTCGATCAGTCGGTACATGAGGGCGGTGCCTTCGTAGGCGTCCTGATCGATATTGCGTACGCGTAAGACCAAACCGCGCCGCTCGAGCTCCGCCATCCAGTCGCGCAGATCTTCGAAAGGACCGATCTCCCAGCCAGGTGTCCCTCCGGGGGTCGGAGTCGAATTCGAAGTCGCGTTTTCCCGTGCTGCCTCAGCCAGCTTGAGGTCAGCGGCCACCAGCGCAGCGGCCGATAGCCCAGCGCTGCTCGATAGAAATTCTCGACGTGAAAAAGGCCCCATTTTGAGAATCCCCCCGTTCAAGCGTTCTGATGCCCGAACCTGACATGGTGGGACACTTGAGTAAAGTGAGCCCCGGGGGCCGCGACCGGTCTATGATCACCGGTGTCATGGAAGACATCTCCAAAAAGCGGCTCAAGGTTCGTCATCTCGTCGTCATCCTAGGCGATCAGCTCGATCGTGCGTCAGCGGCATTCGATGACTTCGATCGATCCAAGGATGTTGTTTGGATGTGCGAGGCGCGTGACGAGTCGGTACGAATTCCCGTCAGCCTGCCGCGCATCGTGATGTTTCTGTCGGCGATGCGGCACTTTCGGGTAACCCTTGAGAGTGAGCGCATACGGGTGATCTATCGGGAGCTGACCGATAAGCGCGCTTCAATCGCGGAAACATTGCGTGAAGATATCAAGGCACTATCTCCGGGTCGCGTCATCATCGTTGAGCCTGGCGAGTGGAGCATGCGCGAGGAGATTCGTGGCGCATGCCCGCCCACACTCCTCGAAGAGCGCGTCGATCGGCATTTTCTTTGCTCCCATGACGAATTCGAAGCGCACGCCCGCGGACGCAAGCAGCTTCGTATGGAGTTTTTTTATCGTGACATGCGTCGCCGACATGACGTGTTGCTCGACAAAAATGGGCAACCGGAAGGCGGTGAATGGAACTACGATTCGGAAAATCGAAAAAGTTTCGGTCGCGACGGACCCGGGCGTCTTGCGATGCCGCCACCCATCGGGTTCGCTCCCGACGCCATCACCCGAAAAATCATTGGCGAGGTCAAGGCGGCTTTCCCGCGAAACCCAGGAAAGCTCGACGATTTCGATTGGCCGGTCACGAGAGAGCAGGCGCTCGCAACCCTCGACGACTTCGTCAATCACCGACTCGGATCATTCGGCGATCATCAAGATGCGATGTGGACGGCAGAGCCGTGGCTGTTTCATTCCCGAATCTCTGCTGCACTGAATCTCAAGCTGTTAAATCCCAGGGAAGTGATCGATCAGGTTGAGCGCGCATATCGAAAGGGGCGTGCGCCTCTTGCTTCGGTAGAGGGGTTTATTCGTCAGGTGCTCGGCTGGCGAGAGTACGTTCGTGGAGTGTACTGGCTGCATATGCCCCAATATCTCGAGCGGAACGCCCTCCAGGCTCGCGAACCTCTGCCCGATTTTTTCTGGACCGGCGAGACCTCGATGCGCTGTCTTTCGGAATGCATCGGGCAGACGCTTCGCTACGGTTATGCGCATCACATTCAGCGCCTGATGGTGACGGGACTTTTTTGTCTGATGCTCGGTGTCGATCCGAAGGATGTCCATCGTTGGTATCTCTCGGTCTATGTCGACGCCGTCGAGTGGGTCGAGTTACCCAACACGCTCGGCATGTCGCAGTATGCGGATGGCGGGGTCATGGCATCCAAACCCTATGTAGCCACCGGGCGCTATATCGAGCGCATGAGCAATTACTGCACTGGATGTCGATTTGATCCGAGTCAGGCGACTGGCGATAAAGCCTGCCCCTTCACCACGCTGTACTGGGATTTTTTGCAGCGGCACGAATCGATACTCCGTTCGAATCCGCGTATGGGTCTACAGGTCAAGAATCTGGCAAGACTCGATACCCAGCAGCGTGCGGCCATCCGTCGGCAGGCTGAAGAGTTTCGCAGCAGCCTCCGCGCGCCGAAGTCGTCCTCGTAGTACTCTTCGCAAATGACCTCTGCTGCAAGCAATCTCTCTCAACGATTTCCGAAGAAGCGCGTTTTCATCACCGGTGCCGCCAGTGGACTCGGTCTCGCCTGTGCGGAAATTCTCGCCCGCGAGGGCTGGCAGCTCGTTTTGACGGATGTCGATGCCGTACGCCTCGATCTGGTGGCGTCAGGTTTCGTTCGGGACGGCGCGCGGGTCGCGGCTGTCGCCTGCGACGTACGTGACGCCGAGGCAATCACTCGACTCGTCGATTCAGCGGTCGAGTCGATCGGTGGCATTGACGTCTCGATTCATTGCGCCGGGGTGGCTCTCGCGGGTCCATTTCACGCGAGTACGGCCGAGGAGTGGGACTGGATCTTCGACATCAACATGCATGGCGTAGCGAATGCGAGTCGTGCCGTCATTCGACACATGGCGCAGGGTAAAGGCGGATTGATCATCAACATCGCGAGCATCGCGGGCATTTGTACTGGCGCAAATATGTCCGCCTACAATGCCTCGAAGGCAGCCGTAATCGCGTTCAGTGAGTCCTTGATGCAGGAATACGCGGACTACGGCGTACATGTGCTCGCCGCCATGCCAGGATTTTTTCGCACGCGGCTCATCGAAACGGCGCGGGGCCCGGAACGCGCGCTGAAAGCGGCGGGGCGTCTCATCGACGACTCCGGACTCTCCGCTGAAGAGGTTGCCGAGCAGATGCTATCGGCGGCTGGTCGCCGGCAGACGCATTTTGTCTATCCACCCAAATATCGAATGTTCTGGCGTCTCAAGCGTCTGATGCCTCAATATTTCCAGATCCTTTTTCCGCGTCTGCTCAAAGGCAAAAAACGATCCAGGGCTTGACTCATGCCGGCACCATTTCATCTGGCTATTCCAGTACACGATTTGCCCTCTGCTCGGGAGTTCTACGGGGCCTTGTTCGGGTGTCCTGAGGGACGATCCGATCGGGAGTGGGTTGACTTCGATTTCTTCGGTCATCAGCTGGTGGCACACGTCGACCCGACCCGGAAGGCATTCCATCCGCCATCCCACACGAACAAGGTGGACGGTAAAGATGTGCCAGTGCCGCATTTCGGTGTCGTACTCGAATGGACGCAGTGGCAAGCGCTATCAAAGCGACTGACGGAGGCGGGCGTCCAATTCGTCATCGAACCCGGTATCCGATTTCCGGGCGAGGTCGGTGAGCAAGCCACCTTTTTCCTCTATGACCCATCCGGCAACGCACTAGAGTTCAAGGCGTTTCGTGACCCGTCGCGCCTCTTTGCGAAATAGCTCGAGCGTCGGACGTGTTCACCGAAAATGAGGTCATAACGTTCGACGGGCTTCGGCTGTACTACCGAAAGTATTCGGGCGACCCCGGGCGTACCGCCATCGTTTGCTTGCCTGGCCTCACGCGGAACTGCCGCGATTTCGAAGCTCTCGCGCCCCATCTGTCTTCGACCAGTCAACGGACGATTCTCACGCCAGATCTTCGCGGCCGCGGACGCTCTGCCGTCGATCCGAATTGGCGAAATTATCGACCGGAAATCTATGTTCGCGACGTACTCACCTTGATCGACGCAGAAAACTTGAAGCAAGTCATCCTGATCGGAACGTCGCTGGGCGGAATCGTCGGAATGTTTCTCGCCAGTCTTTATCGGCCGAGAGTATCCGGCCTGGTGCTCAACGATATCGGGCCGGAGCTCGAGATCGAAGGGATGATGCGGATCGGCAGCACGGCGGGGACGGCTAGAGCGGTTGCTTCCTGGGCAGAGGCCGCAGCGGATGCGCGCGCAGCAAACGCCTTGGCTTACCCGGACTTCACTGATGATGACTGGCTCGTGTTTGCACGACGCGTCTATCGCGAAGACACGCCGGGCCGCATCATTCGTGATGTCGACCCGAATGTGGGTCGCGCCGTTCGCGAGTCGGGGAGCGCGCCGACAGGATCAGTGCCAGATTTTTGGGATGCCTTCGACACGCTGAACGGCCTGCCCATTCTTTGCCTGCGCGGCGAATTGTCAGATCTGCTGTCTGCAGCAACGGTGACGCGCATGATGCGACATCATGCGGGTATGCAGTCGATCGAAATTCCGAATCGAGGCCATACGCCGACACTGGACGAACCGGAAAGTCGAATGGCGCTCGACTCGTTTCTGAAAAGTCTTTAGTCGACCTCGCGCTCCTCTGGCGGGCGCGAACGATTCCAGGCGATCGACACCAGAATCGATACCGCCAGGATGGCGCCGATGATGCTGAGCGACCAGCTGATCGGGAACTTGCCGCCGAAGGCTTCGTTGAGCCAAACCATCTTGAGACCGACAAAGACCAGAATGACCCCGAGTCCGTACTTCAGGAACAGGAATGCCTTCACCATGCTCTGCAACACGAAGAAGAGCGAGCGTAGTCCGATGATGGCGAAAATGTTGGAGGTGAAGACTACGAACGGCTCGTTGGTGAGCGCGAAGATCGCCGGGACCGAGTCGATGGCGAATATGATGTCGCTGAACTCGATGAAGGCTAATGCGACGAACAGCGGTGTCACCCAGGTCTTTCCGTCGATCTCGACCCAGAACTTGTCTCCGTGAAAAGCCGGCGTTACCGGGAAAAGTTTTTTGACGCCCAAAATAATCGGGTTACGTGAGGGGTCGAGAGGTTTCTCGGGGAGGAACAGAATCTTGAACCCGGTCAGGATCAGGAAGATTCCGAAAATCGCAACGATCCACTCGTACTGCATCAGTATCGAGCCAAGCGAAATGAAGAGCGCACGAAAAAGAATCGCGCCCATGATTCCGTAGAACAAGACCTTCTGCTGGTATTGCGGCGGCACCGCAAAGTAAGAAAAGACCGCGACGAATACGAAGACATTGTCGATCGCGAGGGCGTACTCGACTACATAACCTGCGAGGAATTCCAACGAGGTGTCGCGAGCGAGCTGCGCATGATCGAGACCGATGAGATCGGGTCGGTTTGGCAGCTCGTACAACAAAAATTGGTAAAGCCCATAATTGAAGGCGAAGGCGAGCAGGATGAATATGATGCTGCGAATACTCGCTTCGCGCAGGGTGGGGACCGTACCCGGTTTGCTGAATACGCCGAGATCGAAGGCGAGAATGACAAAGAGCGCGACGACGAAACCGATGTACGCCCACCAGTACTGGGCGAAAGGCAGCAGCAGAATGTCTTCCATGAACCTCTATCCTTGCAGGGGGCCCAGGCGCGGGCGCGCGCGATTTTAGCATCGGCTAGACTCGGGGCTGGGGGGAGAGTTTCATGACCGACCATACGATCGTCATCGCCACCATGGCCCTTTATATGGGCATATGCCTCGGATTGGGACTCATTGCCTGGAGGCGTACGAGAAATCTGGGCGATTTCATTTTGGGGGGGCGTTCTCTAGGGAGCTGGGTGACTGCCCTGAGCGCCCAAGCGACGGACATGAGCGGTTGGCTGCTCATGGGGTTACCAGGATTGGCCTATGCATCCGGATTCGATGGGATATGGCTGCTCTTTGGTCTTGCCGTCGGAACATGGCTCAACTGGCGCTGGATTGCCGCCCCCTTGCGCGAGGCGACCGAGCGCCTGAGTAATTCATTGACGATCCCCGATTACTTCGAGCGCCGCTTCAGGGACGACAGTCGGATGCTGCGCAGTATTTCGGCGATCTTTATTTTGATTTTTTTCGTCTTCTACACGAGTTCCGGCTTTGTGGCTGCAGGCCGTCTCTTCGAATCTCTTTTCGGCTTGCCGTACATCGAGGCGATGTTCTGGGGTTCCATCGTCATGTTGACCTACACTTTTTTGGGAGGCTTTCTCGCCGTCAGTTGGTCTGACGTTCTACAAGGAACCCTCATGTTCATCGCGCTCGTCATGGTTGCGGTGCTCGGCGTGGCGCTTGCAGGCGGCTTCACGACAACATTCAAACGTCTTGAAACGCTCGATGCGGCATTGCTCGATCCGTTTATCGCGGATAACGGTCAGGCACTCGGCCTAATCGGCATTCTGTCGCTGCTCGGATGGGGGCTCGGTTATGCCGGGCAGCCGCACATCCTCGCGCGCTTCATGGCTGCCAAGTCCGCTGCGCATATCACCGTAGCTCGTCGGGTCGCGATGGTATGGGTGATCA
>JBMTZJ010000067.1:0-7899 GCA_049455515.1 Steroidobacteraceae bacterium | reverse complement strand
ATCCATCGTCGGGTCGAGGCGCTGCGCGCAGGGCGTGATCCGACGTTGATTGCCCGGATGTCATCGGGTTGGGCAGTGTTCGGTGAGCGTCAATTCCTGCGGGGCTACGCGCTATTGCTACCCGACCCTGTCGTTCCGACGCTCAACGATTTACCGTCACCCGCACGCGAGCGGTTTTTATCGGACATGGGACGTCTTGGCGATGCGTTGCTGGCGGCGACCGGCGCGTGTCGGGTCAATTACGCTCTTTTCGGCAATCTTGAGCCCGCGCTACACGCGCATGTGGTACCCCGGTATCGCGATGAGCGCGCGCCCCTCGACGTCGCACATCCGTGGGCTTACGACTGGGAGGCAGCGCCATTGTTCGATGTGGTGCGCGACGCAGATCTTCAAGCCGCCGTCCGCGCAGCGCTCGCTCAGTCGAGCTTGGCGTAGGAGAGCGGCAACGCAGTCGTCGACTTGATCGTCTCGAGCGAAAAGCTGGCACTCACATCGAGCATCTCGAGCGCGGTGATCAGGCGTTTGTACACGACGTCGTAGGCCTCGATGTCGGGGACCACGATCCTCAGCAGATAATCGACGTCGCCACTCATCCGATGCAATTCGGTGACCTCCGGCAGGTCGCGCACAACTTTGGCAAAGCGCTCGTACCACGCAGCACTATGGCTCGGAGCCTTGATGGTGACGAAGACCGTCGTGCCGACGTTGAGCGCGCGCGCATCGAGTAGGGCGACCGTGCGGCGAATCACGCCGGTGTCTCGCAGCCGTTGGATACGGCGCCAGCAGGGTGCCTTCGAAAGACCCACCCGCTCGGCGATCTCGGCGGCGGTGAGGCTCGCGTCTTTCTGTAGGACGTCCAAAATTTTTCGATCGAGCTTGTCCATGTAACTTTGTTTCTTAAAATTACAAATTATAGAAACATTGTTGCGCATAAAGGCCGGCATGTCTACGTCTTCGAAACCCTGTTGCGACTCTTGGGGGATATCGTTGAGACCCATGAAATGGCTTCGCGCTTTCACCGATCATCCGGCCACCGTGGGCGAGAGCTATTTCGGTCATCTTTGGCAGGCGAGCAGTTTCGGTATCCGGATGGTGTTCTCGGGGATCGCCTGCCTGCTGCACGGCATTTTCCCGTTTCTATTCGTCACCACGGGCTCGGATGCCATCAAGGGCTTACACGCTGAGATGAGCGACCGCCGCGAGCGCGCGCTCCGAGGCGAAGCGCCGATCCGCTAAACTCCGCGGCGGTTTACTCGCCGGGACGTGCGCCTTGGTCTCTTCCTCCAGTTCGACTCTGCCCGAATTGCGTCTGCGCCGTGGCGAGGACCGCCGTTTGCGGGCCGGCCATCTTTGGATCTTTAGCAACGAGATCGACACCGCAGTGACGCCGCTCGCCGGGTTCGAGCCGGGTGCTCAAGTGCGCATCGTCGGCGATCGCGGTCATCCGCTCGGCGTCGGTTATCTCAATCCATCGACGCTGATTGCGGCGCGGATCCTCGCCCGCGATACGGACTCGGGTGTGGGTCGTGACTGGATGACCTCGCGATTGCGACAGGCACTCCACTTGCGCGAGAGCCTCTATCCATCTCCTCACTATCGCTGGGTGTTCGGCGAGTCCGACGGATTACCGGGTCTCGTCCTGGATCGTTACGGCGATCGCGTCGTGGGTCAGATTTCTACGCTCGGTATGGACCGTTTGCGCTCGGATATCGAAGCGGCGATTCGCACCGTGCTCTCGCCTGCCGCATTACTTTGGAAGAACGACTCGGGCGCGCGAACCCTCGAGGGCTTGCCCGAGCTCATCGAGACGGCCTGGGGTACGGTTCCCGAGGAGGCGCAGGTACTCGAGCATCTTCCGGATGGTCGTGCGTTGTCGTTCACCGTGGCGCTTGCCGGTGGACAGAAAACAGGTTGGTTCTTTGATCAGACCTTTAACCGCAGTCTGCTGTCGCGCTTCATGAAGCCGGGCGCCCGAGTGCTCGACGTCTGCAGTTACGCCGGCGGCTGGGCCGCGACCGCGGCAGCCTGCGGTGCACGTGAGGTCGCATGCGTGGATTCGTCGGCGGGCGCGTTGCAGTTTGCCGAGCGAAACGTCCGGGACAATTCTTCGCTCCAGGCTGTTCTGCATCGCGGGGACGCGTTCGACGTTCTAGCCGCGCTCGCCGAGGCAGGTGAGCGTTACGATGCGGTGATCATCGATCCGCCTGCCTTCATCAAGCGACGAAAGGACATTCCGCAGGGGCAAGCCGCCTACCGCAAGCTCAACCAACTGGCGTTGCGCGTACTCGAGCCCGGCGGTCTTCTGGTGAGTTGCTCGTGTTCGCATCACCTTGCCGCCGAGGACCTTCTCGCGGCGATACAGGGCGCGGCTCGGCACGTCGACCGATTCGTCCAGGTGCTGCACGAGGGCGGTCAGTCACCCGATCATCCGCGACATCCGGCGATTCCCGAGACGCGGTACCTCAAAGCATTTTTCTGCCGCGTGACCCGCGGGTAACCGTTAAAATCGCCCGATGATCGATTACCCCGGCTTCGATCCCGTCGCCCTCGAAATTGGCCCGCTCAAGGTGCGTTGGTACGGCCTCACCTACCTCGTCGCTTTTGCGGCGGCGTGGTGGCTCGGACGTCGGCGTGCAGCGCAGCCGGGCTCGACGTGGTCGGCCGTCGAGGTCGACGATTTTCTCTTCTACGCCATGCTCGGGGTCATCCTCGGCGGTCGAATCGGCTACGTCTTTTTCTATGGGCTCGATTACTGGGCTGAAGACCCGTGGTATCCGCTGCGCATCACCGAGGGTGGTATGTCGTTCCATGGCGGGCTCATCGGTGTACTCGTTGCGCTCGCGGTGTTTGCCATTCGGCGCAAGCGACACATCGCTGACGTCTTCGATTTTGCGGCAGCGCTACCCGGCATCGGTATTTTTTCGGTCCGTGTCGGCAACTTCATCAACGGAGAGTTGTGGGGTCGGCCGGGCGATGTGCCGTGGGCCATGATGGTCGACGGTGTCGCGCGTCATCCCACGCAGCTCTACGAAGCGGTGCTCGAGGGGTTATTGCTGGCGGCCGTGCTCTGGTGGTTCACGGCCAAAGACCGACCGCGACTCGCACCGTCGGGTTTGTTCCTCGTCATGTACGCGCTGGGTCGACTGACCGTCGAGTTCTGGCGACTTCCCGATGCGCACATTGGTTATCTCGCAGGCGGCTGGCTCACCATGGGCCATGTACTCACTCTGCCGATGCTCGTCGCGGGCGTCTTGCTGATGGTGCTGGCGTATCGACGGGGCGAAGTCTCCGGTAATCGGACTCCCAGCAGGGTTTCGCGCCCATGAAGCAGTATCACGACTTCATGCGCCACGTGCGCGAGCACGGTGTGCGCAAAACCGACCGTACGGGAACGGGAACACTCTCGGTGTTCGGACACCAGATGCGCTTCGATCTGCGTGCGGGTTTCCCCCTCGTGACCACCAAAAAAATCCACTTGAAGTCGGTGGTGCATGAATTGCTGTGGTTTCTGAAAGGGGAGACCAATACGGCCTACCTTCGAGAACACGGTGTCACGATCTGGGACGAGTGGGCGGACGCCCAGGGCGAGCTGGGCCCGGTCTACGGCAAGCAGTGGCGATCGTGGCCGACGCGCGATGGCGGATCGATCGATCAGATTTCTGAGGTGCTCAAACAGTTGCGCACTCAGCCCGACTCGCGCCGCATCATCGTCAGCGCCTGGAACGTCGGCGAGCTCTCACAGATGGCACTGATGCCTTGCCACGCCTTTTTCCAGTTTTACGTGGCGGAGGGGAGACTGTCTTGCCAGCTGTATCAGCGTAGTGCCGACATCTTCCTTGGCGTGCCGTTCAATATCGCTTCGTACGCACTGCTGACCCACATGATTGCCGAGCAGTGCGACCTCGCCGTCGGTGATTTCGTGTGGACCGGCGGTGACTGCCATCTTTATCTCAATCATCTCGAGCAGACTGATCTGCAGCTCTCGCGAGAACCCTATCCACTGCCTAAGCTCGTGATTCGACGACGACCGCCGTCGCTCTTCGATTACGTCTTCGAGGATTTCGACTTCGTCGACTATCAGCACCATCCGGCCATCCGTGCGCCGGTTGCGGTGTGACCGATTTTCAAACAGGGAGATTTTTCGTGCCGATACCCGTGATGCGCACCAGCGCCTGGATCCAAGTCCGTCATTCAAGAATTCATGGTAAGGGCGTTTTCGCTGCCAAGCGTATTCCGAAGGGCACGCGGGTCATCGAGTACCTCGGTGATCGAATCACCCATGCCGAGGCCGATGCGCGCTACGACGAGCACGATCCGAACGATAACCACACTTTCCTCTTCATCGTCGACAAGAAGACGGTGATCGATGCGGGCGTCGGCGGTAATGCAGCCCGCTTCATCAACCACTCCTGCGATGGCAATTGCGAGTCGGTGATCGAAGACCGTCGCGTGTTCATCGAAACCACCCGTGTGGTGCAAAAGGGAGAAGAGCTCGGATACGACTACGAAATCGGCCGCGAAAAGGACGATCCGCCGAACGTCGACGAAATCTTTGCTTGTCGTTGTGGCTCACCCAAATGCCGTGGCACGATGCTCTGGCCGCCGAAGGATCCGCGGAAGCAGAAAGCAAAGAAAAAGGCGAAGACGAAACCCAAGGCTTCGGCGAAGCCGAGATCCAAAACTCGGACGACTGCACGCGCCAAGACCCGGGGTAAGTCTCGGGGCGGCTCGACCGCTGCGCGCCCGCGTAAGGCCGCGCGACGCTGATGCAGGCTAGGGCGCCGCGCCTCACGCTGATCGTTGCCGTAGCCGATAACGGTGTGATCGGGCGCGAGGGCGGGCTGCCTTGGCGGCTGTCGGAGGACCTGCGTCGCTTCAAGCAGCGTACGCTCGGGCGGCCAGTCGTGATGGGCCGGAAAACCTGGGAGTCGCTCGGCAAGCCGTTGCCCGGACGCACCAACATCGTCATCACTCGACGAGGCGACTATCAGGTCGACGTGTCGGGCGTCATCGTCGCTCGTGATCTCGATGCGGCGATCGCGGCGGCGGGCGATGTCGATGAGGTGATGATCATCGGTGGTGCCGAAATTTATGCGCTCGCGCTACCTCGAGCGGACCTCGTGGAGCTGACGCAGGTTCACGCGATCGTCGAGGGGGATACGGTATTTCCGGCTCTTCCGTCGGCAGACTGGAAGGAGATCTCTAGCACCGATCATCCGGCGGACGAGCGGAATCAATATCCGACGAGCTTCGTGACCTTGCAGCGCCGCTGAGGCGTCGCAGTTGTAACAAAATCGAAATGATCCGGTAACTTTTCGGTCATTCGTATTGGGGACCATTCGTACCGCGTTCCATCCGCGGTTTTCGAGGTCTCACCATGTCCAGCATCGCCGTCGCGCGCCGTTCGCGTTGGTCTCCCGTTTTCCTCGCTGTCTCAGGGATTTTGTCGGTTTCTGCCGCGGCCCAAGACGCCTCCGGTCCGCCCTCCGCCACGCCAGATGATGGGCTGCAGGAGATCGTGATCACCGCCATCATCGACGCCGCGAAGCGTGCGGCCGATGAGCAAAAAAATGCGCGAGGCGTCACTAACATCGTAGCCTCGGACTCCATCGGTCGATTTCCTGACCCGAACATCGCGGAGGCCCTGCAGCGCGTCGTCGGTGTCGCCATTTCGCGCGATCAGGGTGAGGGCCGATACATCAACGTCCGCGGTGGTCCGTCCGAGTTCTCGGCCGTGACGATCGATGGTGTCAGTGTTGCAGCGCCCGATCCGACCACCCGCGCAATCGACCTCGATACGGTGCCCTCCGATATCGTCGGGTCGCTGGAGATCACCAAGACGCTGCGCCCCGATCAGGATGCCGATTCCGTGACCGGCGCGATCAACATTCGTACGCAGTCGCCGTTCGACTACAAAGGCTTCCGACTTCGGGCGTCCGGCGGCGGCTCGTATAACGAGTTCGGCGGAACGAATGACGTTCGCGGCTCGCTGTCGGTCAGCAATATCTGGGAGGGCGACTCTCGCATCGGTTTGCTGTTCTCTGGGAGTTACTCGGAGACCGATCGACAGGTTGACAACATCGAAACCGCTTGGGCGCGACTGACGCGTCCTGAGGGTGGAACGGTATTCGGTGTCGTCGAAAACCTCTTCAAGGACTACGACACGCAGCGCGAGCGTATTGCGTTGACGGGTGCTGCCGAGCTGCGCGCAGACGACGATTCGCGCCTCTTCGCACGGGGTACATTCTCTCGTTACACGGACGACGAGTATCGCAACCAGTTACTTGTACTGTGGTCCGAAGGCGTGCTGCTACCCGGCGCCACGGATGAGAAGGCGTCCTTCCGAAATATTCGGGTTGCCAAGCAGATCCGTCACCGAATCGTGCAGAACGAGATCGTGACGGGCGAACTCGGCGGTGAGAAAAAGTTTGATCGCTGGACCTTCGATGGCTCAGTCTCCATCGCCAAGACGGAACAGACCTATCCGCGTCGTGACGAGTTACTGTGGCGCACGGCAGCCCTCGGTACGGCCACGGCACCGATCTCGTACGATTACACGGTGAGTGCGCGCGAACCCGCGATCTCGATTTTTAACACCAATCCGCACCTCACCCCGACGAACTTTTCCTTCCGTGAGAACGCCTTCAGAACCTCTGACACATCCGAGGATGCGGTAGCCGCAGTCGCGAATCTCACGATCCCGGTCGAGGTCGGCAGCGGTAAAGGCAACTTCAAGCTCGGTGCGAAATTCAGGTCGGGCGAGCGCACGGCCGATGAAAATCGATATCGAAACCGCGCGTCGACTGCTGCGCCGTCCCAGCCGCTCTCGGCCTTCCTCACAGGGCAGGAGAGCCGGAATTACGGCTACAACCTCGGCTTCAAAGTCGATCCGGCACTCGCCGACGCGTATTACGATGCGTCTAAGGCGTCTTCGCCCATTCGTCCCGAGCAGTCGGCGACGGCTGATTACCAAGCGGACGAAAAGATTCTCTCGGGCTATGCGATGTGGGATCTCGACTTCGACCGTCTGGGCGTTGTCGCCGGAATTCGTGTCGAAAAGACCGAGACGGAAGGTTCCGCACCGGTATTCAACGCATCGACGGGTGCGATCAGTACCCGCAGTGACTCCAAGAGTTATACCGATCTCTTCCCGGGACTCACGCTTCGTTACGAGCTCAACGACAACCTCATCGCGCGTGCGGCGATTACCCGAGGTATGACGCGACCGAACTTCACGGATATCGTCCCTCGGGCGCTCGAAACCCAGGAGGGTTCGCTGCTCGTGGTTCAGCAAGGTAACCCGGACCTCAAGCCGACGCTGTCGAACAATCTTGATGTCTCGCTCGAGTATTACTTTGAGCCCATCGGCATTTTGTCGGCGGGCGGCTTCTATAAGGATTTGAAGGACTACAACTACACCCTGCGCAGCTCGGGTACGTACCTCGGTACGCCTGCGGCGCTGATCACGCCAGAAAATGCGGACGGCCAGCTCGGTGGTTTCGAGCTTGCCTGGCAGCAGCAGTTCACGCAGCTGCCGGGATGGCTGAGCGGATTTGGCGTATTTGCGAACTTCACCTTCGTAGACGCGTCGATCGATCTCGATCGCAGTTACGGCGGTCGATCATCATTCCCGCTCCCTGGGCAGTCCGAGACGGTCTCGAACTTCGCGGTGTTCTACGAGAAGGGTCCCGTCAGCGTCCGCCTGAGCTTTACCGATCGAAGCGACTATCTGAACGAGATCAATGCCGAGGACGGCGCCCTCGATCTGTACTGGGCCGGTCGCGACCAGATCGATTTGACGGCGAGCTATCAGTTCACCAAGACCTTCGAGGCATTCGTTGAGGCGAAGAACCTCACGAACTCCAAGGGAATTCGTTACTACGGCAAGCAGAGCCGCAT
>JBMTZJ010000066.1:0-7993 GCA_049455515.1 Steroidobacteraceae bacterium | reverse complement strand
ACATCCGCGGCGTGCGCGCCCACACCATCCGCGCCATCGAACAAAATCTTTGGCTAATCGACGAGGAGTTCCGCCAAAACCCGCGCAACCACCGACTCTTTTTGGAGATCCTGCGCGCACCGGCGGGTGTGACCAACGAATTGCGTCGCATGAACACCTACGGCGTGCTCGGGCGTTACATTCCGTCATTCGGTCGCATCGTCGGACGTATGCAGTACGACCTCTTCCACGCCTACACGGTCGATGCGCATACGCTTTTCGTGGTGAGCAACCTACGCCGCCTCGCGTTGCCGCGTTTTAACCACGAGCTCCCCAACCTCTCGCAGATCATGCAGTCGCTGCCGCGACCCGAGGTCGCCTATCTCGCCGCGCTCTTTCACGATATCGCCAAGGGTCGCGGCGGCGATCACTCGGAGCTCGGCGCTGTCGATGCCGAAGCGTTCTGCCTTGAGCAAGGTCTCTCGCGCTACGACGCACGTCTCGTCGCCTGGCTCGTGCGCAATCACCTGCAGCTCTCGCTCACGGCGCAGAAGCAGGACATCGCCGATCCTGCAGTCATCAATGAATTTGCGCGCTTCGTCGGTGACGAGACTCACCTCGATCACCTCTACGTGCTCACCGCGGCCGACGTGCGCGCAACGAACCCGCGTCTCTGGAACTCTTGGAAAGCCTCGCTCTTCAGTGAATTTCATGACCGCGTGAAGCGCGCCCTGCGTCGCGGGCTCGAGACGCCCATCGACCAGGACGAGCTCAAGCAAGAGAACCAATCGCAGGCTCGCGAACTGCTCGCGGCCACGGGTGTCGCGGGCACCGCGGTCGATGGCGTATGGGCCATGCTCTCTGAAGCCTATTTCTTGCGCCACACGCCACAAGAGATCGCCTGGCATACGCGGGTGCTCGCCGCACGCGAACCCGGAAGCGATGACCCCGTGGTGTCGGTGCAAGCCGAGAGCGAGCGCGGAACGACGTCGATCATGACCTACGCGCCGCATCGCCAGCACGGCTTCGCGCGTACGACGGCCGTGCTCGATCAGCTTGGTCTCAACGTCGTCGATGCGCGTATCACCCCGACCGGTGATGGCAACAGCATCGACCTGTATCACGTGCTGGAAGAAGACGGCACGCCCATCGCCGACGTCGAGCGCCACGGCGAGATCGAATACGCCCTCACCCGCTCACTCGCGGCACCGCGAGATACCGTGCTCGCCGTCTCGCGTCGAGCGCCGCGTCAGGCTCGACTTTTCAATACGCGGACTCAGATCAGCGTCACGGCGGACGATCGTAACCAGCGCTCCGTGCTCGAGATTATCGCCGCCGACCGACCGGGCCTGCTCTGCGACATCGGCAAAGTCATGATAGAGGAGCGCATCGACTTGCTCGGCGCGAAGATCATGACGGTCGGTGAACGCGCCGAAGACGTGTTTTACGTCAGCGATGTCGGGCACGGCCCCCTTGCCGACGATCGTGCACAGCGACTCGTCGCGCGTCTCACCGAAGCTCTCGAACGACGTCGCGCCGCATGAACCCGGATCTCAAAAAAACGCAGCCCTATCCGTTCGAGCGACTCGCCACACTCAAGGCGGGCGTCACGCCGCCCGCGCATCTTTCGCCGATTGCACTGTCGATCGGCGAACCCAAACACGCGCCGCCGCCGTTCGTGCTCGAGGTAATCAAAAACTCGCTCGCGGGCTACAGCGCCTACCCCACGACCGCCGGCAGCGACGAACTGCGCGACACCTGCGCGCGCTGGCTGGAGCGACGGTTCGGTCTCGGCGCAGACGCAGTACGCAGAGCAAACGTATTGCCCGTGTCGGGCACGCGCGAAGCGCTCTTCGCGTTTGCGCAAGCGGCCATCGACCGCAGTGCTACGGGCTCGCGCGGCGCACCCCTCGTCGCGATGCCGAATCCGTTCTATCAAATCTACGAAGGCGCAGCACTGCTCGCAGGGGCCGAGCCCTATTTCATTGAAACGCCCGCCTCGAACGGCTTTCTGCCCGATCTCGATGCGGTGCCGGCCGACGTCTGGAATCGGGTACAGCTGCTCTATCTCTGCAGCCCCGGTAATCCGGGCGGCGCGGTGATGAGCGTCAAAGATTGGCGTCACGTGCTGGCGCTCGCCGAAAAACACGATTTCATCATCGCTTCGGACGAGTGCTACACCGAGCTCTACCCCGACGAGTCCAACCCGCCGCCATCGCTGCTCTCGGCTGCCATAGCCGACGGCCGCTCGGGCGTCGAGCGCTGCGTGGTATTTCACAGCCTCTCGAAGCGCTCGAGCTTGCCCGGCCTGCGTTCGGGCTTCGTCGCGGGCGATGCCGCCCTACTAGAGGGCTTTCTGCGCTATCGAACCTACCACGGATGCTCACTGCCGCTGCCCACTCAAGCCGCAAGCATCGCGGCGTGGAGCGACGAAGCACACGTTGTCGAAAACCGCAGGCTCTATCGCGAGAAGTTCGCGAAGGTCATGCCCCTCCTCGCGCCTCACCTCGAATTCACCGCGCCCGAGGGCGGCTTTTATTTGTGGGCCGACACCCGTGGCGACGATGAGCGCTTCGTGCGTGATCTATTCGCGCAAGAGAACGTGACCGTCGTACCGGGCAGTTACCTCGCACGCACCGTCAACGGCCGTAACCCCGGCGCCGGCCGATTGCGCATTTCTTTGGTGGCGAGCGTCGAGGAGTGCGTCGAGGCCGCCGAGCGCATCGCACGATTTGCCGCAAGCCGCTAGCACCCTAGGTTTATATCCACGCGATCCCTTAGTTTTCACGCGACCTAATTTTTCACGCGATCTACTTTTCCTCGACTCTCCGGACATCCCCATGAGCACCGAACACGCCGCCCTCCGCACCCTTATCGAAGCCGCCTTCGAGCAACGCGCCGAGATCAACCCGAAAAGCATCTCGCGCGAGCTCAAAGTCGCACTCGACGAAGCGCTCGATCTGCTCGATTCGGGCAAAGCCCGCGTCGCCGAGAAGCGCGAGGGTCATTGGGTGGTGAACGACTGGCTCAAGAAGGCCGTGCTGCTCTACTTCCGCGCCTACGACAACCGTCTCATCGAAGGCGGTTACACCCGCTTCTTCGATAAAGTGCCGCTCAAGTACGCCGCCATGGACGAAGCCTCGATCCGGGCGAGCGGCGCTCGGGTGGTGCCCGATGCCGTCGTACGCAAAGGCGCCTACGTCGGGCCCAATGTCGTGCTCATGCCCTCGTTCGTGAACATCGGTGCCTACGTCGACTCGGGCACCATGGTCGACACCTGGGCCACCGTCGGCTCCTGCGCGCAGATCGGCAAGAACGTGCACCTCTCGGGTGGCGTCGGCATCGGTGGCGTACTCGAGCCGCTGCAGGCGGCACCCACCATCATCGAAGATAACTGCTTCATCGGCGCACGCTCCGAGATCGTCGAAGGCGTGATCGTCGAAGAAGGCGCCGTGCTCTCGATGGGCGTCTATATCGGCCAAAGCACACGCATCTACGATCGCGAGACGGGAAAGATCACCCAAGGTCGAGTGCCCGCCGGCGCCGTCGTCGTGCCGGGAAGTCTGCCGTCAAAAGATGGTTCGCACTCGCTCTACGCCGCCGTCATCGTGAAGAAGGTCGACGCGCAAACCCGCGCCAAGACCTCCATCAACGAATTGCTGCGCTCGACGGACTGAGCCCGGGCCCGTGCCCCGGGCCCTGCCTGCTCAGAAGCTCGTCGACACCGAGAACGAGAACTTCGTGCCGCGCTCGTAGCGGTTGTAGTAGACGATGTTCGAGCCCGAACCTTGGAACTCGCGATAGTCGCGACCCAAGAGATTGCGCGCCTCAAACTTGAATTCGACGTCTTGACCGAAGAGGGTTGCACCCTGACGCGCGACAAAGTCGATGCTCACGCCCGGCGACTCGAGCACGTCCGGTGCGCCACCCGCACCACGACTCGTCACACGATCGCTTGAGTACGAGATCAGCAGCGTCTGCTGGGAGAGCGACGCAGAGTCCTCGAGACCGATCTGAATATTTGCAAGATGCTCGGACTGCCCGGTGAGCGGCGCACCGTCTTTGAAGAAGTTCCGAGCGGGCTGGACGACCGTACCGAACACGGCTGTCGTATCGCTAGCACCCACCTCGATCTTGGACTTCGACCACGTGTAGTTGCCGATCAACACCGCACGTCGCGAAGCGAAGAACGGCGCCTCTGACCAAAGATCCATATCAAAGTATTTCTGCGACTCGAACTCGACGCCGTAGAGTGAAGCCTTCGGTGCGTTGGCGAAGCTCGTGACCGGGCTGTTCTCGCTAAAGCCCGTGAAGGCCTCAATGGGATTATCAATCTGCTTCCAGAAACCCGCTGCCGACACCCGCTGGTCACGCGCGAAGTACCACTCGTAGCGCAGTTCTGCATTGGTGAACTCGCTATCGATCAACAACGGATTACCGCGGAAGGAGCGATTGCCATCCGGATCGTAATAGACCTGGAACATGAGCTCGCGGAACTGGGGGCGCGCAACCGTCTTCGACGCATTGGCGCGAATCTGCATATTCTCACCAAACTTATACGTCAAGGTCAGCGCCGGAAGAACGTAGTCGTTCTCGAGGTTCGTGCCCGCACCGGAGTTACTCAGGGTGTTGAACACTCGACGCGGATTCACGAGCTGCTCGGCCTTCTCAAAACGCGCGCCCGCGTTGATTTCGAAGCCATCAAACAATTCACCCTGAACTTGAGCATAAGCTGCATTGGTCTTGAGCGAGGCATCGAATGCCGGATCGGTTTCGGTGGTCTCGATCAAGCCGATGTTGTAGTACTCGACGATCGCGCCACCGAGAAGGTAGTCGGGGCGCAGCATCGCCACGCCAGACTCAAACGTGGACGGCGCCGAGATCTGGAACTCTCTACGCTGCGAGTAACGCTCGGTCTTGCTGCCCTCCAAACCCGCCGATAAAACCCACTGTGGCGAGAGCGCATAGGTCAGATCGACGCCGTAAGAAAGCAGATCTTCCTCGAGTTCCGAGAACACAATATTCCCGAAACCCGTCTGACCGTTGTCGAGACGATTGATGAAGTACGAACCGTAGGGCGAGTTCGCGATGTTCGAACGCGAGTAGCCGAAGCCGAGCTCGAACGGGGCATCCCGAGTCGACTCCGCGTAGGCCACGCGAGCATCGATCTTGAGCGGGTCAAAGTTGAGGCCACCACTCAGTTGAGTACTGACGACCTCCCGCTCGTACCATCCGGTCTGCTGCTCGAGGAAGTCGAAGCCCGTCTTCGTAATGTTCTGCTTACCCTCCGCATACCCTGTTCTCTTGAGGGTGTCGCGGATGATGAGGTTGGTCCAGCGCAGCTTGTTGCCATCACCGAACTCATAGCCAACGCCGACTAACCCGTTGACGACGATGCGGTTCTCGGAGACCACCTCACGATAATCTTTGTCCACGGACGTGAACTGCTCATCGCCTGGCGTCTGTTTGGTGTTGTCCTTGGTTCGCCAGGAATTGTCATACCCTGCGGTGACGATCACCCCTAGCTCACCGTCGCCGATAATCCGTGAAGTAGCACCCGAGACCGAGCCCGAGGCGTTCACCGGCATTTTGTCGTTGTACTGAATCAATCCCGTATAACGATTGACGAGCTGCTTCAAAATATTTTGCGTGTCGACGTTTCCTGCGCTGATTTTCTCGCCACTCGCGAAAAACGCGGCAAGTGCCGGCGGTACGTCACGAATGCCACGGTCCATACCGGTCGCATCGTATTTGCTGCCGTAATAGGTATAGCCGATTTGTCCGGCCGTTTCGGTATCGCCACTGACCCCCGCACTAAACTTGAGGAACGGCTCCTTCGGAACGGCAAGCGTCGTGAGATTGATCAAACCACCGCCGAACTCGCCGGCGAGGTTAGCCGAGTAACTCTTCTGCACCAACGATGAGGCAATGACGTCTGTCGGGAACAGATCGAGCGGAACCGCCCGACGCAACGGCTCAGGGCTCGGCAGCGGCGAGCCATTCAAAAGCGCTTGAGAGTAGCGGTCGCCAAGACCGCGAACGTATACGAACCCGTTGCCGACGACGCTAAGACCCGTCACACGGCTCAAGGCACCAGCCACATCGCCCTCACCCGTTCGGGCAATATCTTCGGCCGAGAGCACCGAGAGCACGACGTTGGTCGCTTGCTGGAGATTTTGCTCGCGACGTCCGACGATGACGATCTCACCGATGGTATCGACGTCAACCGCCTCTTCGACCGAAGCGTCAGCGTTCTGTTGAGACGGTTCCTGCTCGGCAGCAGGGTCTGTTTGCTGGGGCGCCGCAACCGACGCGAGCGGAAACGTCAGTGCCGCAGCAACAAGAAGGCTTCTGGGGCCCGTGATCAAATGATCCATGAGACGTCCTCGAAAACAGCGATCTTCGGCGGCGCTGCGGACCGTGACTTCGCGTCACGATCCGCAGCGAGTGCTGCCAAACAATTACGGGCGTGGCACCGAAGTGCAGGCCGTACCGGTCGCGCCGAAGTTTGCCGTGCCCGAGTTACAGGTCCAGCCGGCGTACCACGTATCGGCCGCGTCCTTCACAGCACCGATGTAGGTCGTCGTCTCGAAACCGGCATCGACCGTCTTCGGATCGGTCGCCGTACGAGCCGTCTCGTTGGCGCCGTTGATGAACCCGCCGGTTAGCGACGCCGTGAACGTCGAGATGTTGTTGTTACCCGCAACGTTGAACGCCGCGTCAGCCTGGGCCGCCGTGATGTTGTCGCCAGCACGAATTGCCGTCGTGCCGCACTGCATTGCGACCGAGCGGAAAGCTGGAGCACCGACCTTACCGATCGCCGCATCCGCCGTAAGAATGCTCGGACCCGTCGTCGTGTTGTCGAGGCGCAAGCACGCGATCGGCGAGACCACCACACCGTTGACGAGCGAGGCATCCGCCGCGCCGCGGAAGCGCATGGCCGCACCATTACCCGACGCCGAGTTGCGGTGCACGAACGTAAAGTTCGCGAGCTTCATGTAGGTACGCGGCTGCTGAGATTCGCTATTCGTCGCATTGCTCCCCGGAGTGTCCAACTCGATCATCGAGTCGGCGCCGCCCGAGGTCTTCTGCACCGCGATGATGTACTGGATCAAGCCACGGTAACCGACGTCGAGATCGACGCTATCGTCATCCGCGCCCGTCACGACGAAGCGGGTCGCATTGTGCGTGCCACCAAAGAACTCGAAGCCGTCGTCGGAGCTGTTGTGTAGATGGACATAGCTGATCGACGTTCCGCTACCCACACCACCCGTCGTGAGCGCCTGCAGCTCGGAGTTACCCGACAGCACGTAACCTGAGTAACGGATCTGCACGTAGCGGAGCGTACCGCTGTTGTCGTTCGGAGTCGCGCCGCCGTAGATCGCCGGATCGGTTGCGCCTTCCACTTGGCGCTCGCAGTTCACCGAACCCGGCGTCGCGTTCGTGGCAATAGTGCAGTCCGTGATCGGCGCGCGGCCCGAGAGCACCACACCACCCCACTGGCCCTGCGAATCGTCGGTCGTTAAACCCAGGATGTTGTCGCGGCTCGTGAAGACGATCGGCGCCGTCGCCGTGCCCACCGCACTGATACGATTACCACGGTTGACATGCAACCAGGACGTTCCGGTCGAACCGAAGATCACGACGCCCGGCTGAATAGTGAGCGTCACCGAGGTCTGCCCCGAAGCCGCCGCAGCGCCGTTGTCGACACCCACATCGACACGACCACCGAGCGAGTACAAGAGGCCCGGGATACGCGCGAGCGTCGAGCTACGGGTGAAACGTGACGGCAGTTCGCAGTTGCGGTACGTACCGGTCGGTCCCGTGATCGTGCCGAGATCGCGAAGACCAGCAGAGTCATCGATGGTCGGGCAGCCCGGAGCCGGCGTGACCAACGTCGATGCCGGCGGCGGCGGGGGCGGCGGCGGGGGCGGAGTCGTGATGTTGACAGTCACGTTGCCGCCGCTGCCCGGGGAGGCGATCTCTTCCGAGCCGCAACCAGCGAGCACCGCCA
>JBMTZJ010000065.1:0-8149 GCA_049455515.1 Steroidobacteraceae bacterium | reverse complement strand
GCGATGACGAGCTTCATGCCCGTCAGGGTTCAGGGCGATGAATGGGGACGACTCTGGGCGCATCCCTGCCCCACCAACGGCTCGGGCGATTTCACCTCGCTCACGGGCACCGACGGTTTCGTCGAATTGCCGCCCGGCCCCAATACGTATGCGAAGGGCTTCGTGACGCGACTCTGTCGCTGGTAAGGTGGCTGAACGCATGAGCGTCGTCGAACACAAACTCATTCCGCTGCGAGCGACCGACGGTCCGCGCGATACCCTCGGCCGACCGATGCGCGACCTGCGCATCTCGGTGATGGATCGCTGCAACTTTCGGTGTCCGTACTGCATGCCGCAGCACACCTTTCACGACGGCTATCGATTTTTGAAATCGGCAGAGCGTCTCGACTTCGACGAGATCGTACGGCTCGCGCGACTCTCGGCTTCACTCGGCGTACGCAAACTACGCATCACGGGCGGCGAGCCGTTGCTGCGTCCCAATCTCTCAGACCTCATCGGCGACCTCTCGACGCTACCCGGGATCGATGACATCGCCCTCACGACCAACGGTATGCTGCTCGCAAAGTACGCGACGGAACTCAAAGCTGCCGGACTGTCGCGCATCACGGTATCGCTCGACAGCCTGGATCCCGACGTCTTCAAAAAAATGAGCGGCGGCTTCGGCGGTGTCGAGGAAGTGCTCGCGGGAATCGAGGCTGCCCGCCGCGCCGGGCTCACGCCGATCAAGGTCAACGTCGTCGTTCAGCGCGGCGTCAACGACCACACGATCTTGCCGATGATTGAGTATTTTCGTGGGACCGGCGTCATCGTTCGACTGATCGAATACATGGATGTCGGCAACCGCAACGAGTGGCGCGCCGATCTCGTCGTCCCGTCACGCGAGTTGGCCGCAGCCATTCACGCGCGATGGCCCATCGCCTCGCGCGATCGTCATTATCGCGGCGAAGTCGCCGAACGATACGTCTTCGAAGATGGACAGGGCGAAGTGGGCTTTATTTCCTCGGTGACGCAGCCGTTCTGTCAGGACTGCTCCCGCGCGAGAGTCTCGTCCGACGGCAAGCTCTACACTTGTTTGTTCGCGACGATCGGCGCGGATCTGCGCGCCCCGTTACGCGCCGGCGCGACCGACGCCGAGTTGCTCGAACTGCTCTCCGGGGTCTGGCGGCAACGGGTCGATCGTTACAGCGAGTTGCGCGGCGACGAATCTCGCGGAGGCCGCAAGGTCGAGATGTTTCACATCGGTGGTTGAGACGAAAACGTGACTCCTGCAAAACGCAAAATGGCCAGACGTAACGCCGGTCTCTCGCATCTCGATGCAGCACGTCGCCCGACGATGGTCGACGTGACCGACAAGGCGATTACGCGACGCAGCGCCACGGCCGAAGCACGCCTCAAATTACCCTCCGCAGTCGCCCGCGCGCTTGCCGCAACGGGACATCGGACGCGCAAGGGCCCCGTGTTCGACACCGCCATCATCGCGGGCGTGCAGGCGGTCAAACGCACTCACGAGCTCATACCGTTCTGTCACCCGCTGCCGATCGAACACTGCGATATCGATATCGACGCTCGGGGAACGCGTATCGTCCTGCGCTGCACGGTGGCCACCACGCACAAAACGGGCGTGGAGATGGAGGCCCTGACCGGTGTGACGGCTGCGGCACTCACCATTTACGACATGTGCAAGGCGCTCTCCCACGACATCGTGATCGAGTCGGTGCGACTCCTCGAAAAATCAGGCGGTCGGCGTCGCGTTTCGCGGAGACGCTGATGGCTCACTCGCTTCACGGTTCAACCGTGTACGGACTGGTGCTCGCCGGCGGACGTAGCGCGCGAATGCGACGCGACAAAGCGGCGCTCGAGTATCGAGGCCGTACTCAACTCGAAGAGGCTTACGCGCTGTTGGCATCGATCACTGAGCGCGCCTTCGTCTCGGTGCGCGCCGATCAAGTCGACGAGCCATTGCGTCGACGATTTCCGCAAATCGTTGACGAGCGGACCGACGTCGGACCGCTCGCCGGCATTCTCGCTGCGCAGCGCCTGCACCCGCAGGTGGCGTGGCTCGTGCTCGCCTGCGATCTACCGTTTTTGGATGCCTCCGTGCTTGGCTATCTGCTCGAGCATCGAGACCAGCAAGGGATGGCCACCGCTTTTCGCTCGAGTCACGATGGACTGCCGGAGCCGCTCTGCACCGTCTACGAGCCCAAATCGGTCGAAGCTCTTGCTCGGTACGCCGCATCGGGCAGAAGTTGCCCGAGAAAGTTCCTGATCGAATCTCAGGCGAGGCTACTCGACCCCTTGCGCGCCGATGCTCTCGACAACGTCAACTCGACCGCCGACTATTGGACGTCTATGCAGGCCTTGTCACCCGACGCCCTTCCCTTGCGCAGTGTGCGTGTGCAGTACTTCGCGCTGCTCCGTGAACAAGCCGGGCGCAGCGAAGAGACCCTCAAAACTTCGGCGCGTACGCCTAACGATCTGTATGCCGAATTGCAGACCCGGCACGGATTCACGCTGCCCACCGAAATGCTGAAGGTCGCTGTGAACAGCGAGTTCGGCGATTGGGACCAACCTTTGCAGAACGACGACTCGATCGTCTTCATCCCGCCGGTGGCGGGCGGCTGATCTCATGACCGACTCGATGCGCTTTCGCTTCAGTTCATCCGGGTTGAACACCGAGTCTCTGCGTGCAGAGCTCGCCGATCCCACGTGCGGCGGGTATGCCGCATTCGAGGGTTGGGTACGTAATCACAATGAAGGCCGGGAAGTTCGACGCCTCGAGTACGAGGCGTTTACGGAGCTCGCCGTTCGAGAGGGCGAACGCATCATCGCGGAGGCCTGTGCGCGCTTCGGTGTCGAGAACGCGCGGTGCGTGCATCGCATCGGGGATCTTGCCCTCGGCGAGCTCGCAGTGTGGGTCGGCGTGAGTGCGCGCCATCGTGACGAGGCCTTCAAAGCGTGTCGATACATCATCGACGAAGTGAAGCACCGTGTTCCCATTTGGAAAAAGGAACACTACGTCGACGGTGATTCGGGCTGGGTCAACTGCGAACGCTGCGCCGCAACGCCCGATCATGCGCACCACGATCATGCGCACCACGATCATTCGCACCACGATCACGCGCATCACGATCACGCGCATCATGATCATGCCCCCGCAGCGCGGGTACCCGATTACTCGAGGCAGATGAATCTCCGCGAGGTCGGGGCTGCGGGTCAGGCCCGGCTTCGCGCCGCGCGTATCGCCGTCGTCGGTGCCGGAGGTCTCGGCGTCCCGGTGCTGCAGTATCTTGCCGGCGCGGGGATCGGTCGTCTCACGCTCATCGATGGAGATCATCTCGAACCCTCGAACCTGCATCGACAGACCTGGTACGCCCTCGCCGACTGCGGCAAGCCGAAGGCGGAGCTCGCCGCAGCCCGTGTACGCGCCCTGAACCCGGACGTCGATGTTCACGCTCACGTAGGTCGACTGAATGCCGAGAACGGCACGCGCCTCTTGGCCGAGCACGATCTCGTCATCGATTGCACCGACAACTTCGCTACCAAATTTTTGATCAACGACCTGGCGCAATCGCTCGGCCTGCCGGCCGTGTTCGCGAGCGTCCACCAATACGAAGGTCAATTGCAGATCGTCGATCCCACTCGGCGAAGCGCCTGCCTGCGCTGTTTGTGGCCGCAGGCTATGCGTGATGGCATCGTCGGTAATTGTGCAGAGGCGGGTGTACTCGGGCCCGTCCCAGGAACGCTCGGCAGTCTGCAAGCGCTCGAGGCGCTCAAAATCGTGCTGGACCTTCCGGGCCGACTCGGCGACGAACTGCTGACCGTCGATCTGCTGAATCTCTCGACAAGCCGACTGCGTGCGCGTCGTCGCGCGGGTTGCGAGGGACGCTGCGAGCCCTCTCTGGGCGCACTGCAAGCCGCGCTGGACGACGCGCGCAGCACCGCGACGACGTCGCTTGAACTGGAGTTCGATGATCTACAGACCGCTGTCGCCGAAGGGTATTCGCTCGTCGATATTCGTGAACCCAAAGAAATCGCCGATCTGCCGCTCGACACGCAGGCTCTCCCCTTGCCGATGGGCGAGCTGCTCGCCGGTCGCAACCTGCCGACGGAGGGGCGTTACCTGCTCGTCTGTGCGCGGGGCGCACGCAGCCTCGGCACGGTACGCAGCTTGCGCGATCGCGGCCTGCAGAACGTTTATTCTTTGAAGGGTGGCGCGCTCGGCCTGCCCGTTCGTCAGGGTCGGATCTGACCCGACCCACGCACCACATACTTGTAGCTCGTCAACTGCTCGAGGCCCACCGGCCCGCGCGCATGGAAGCGATCGGTCGAGATGCCGATCTCGGCCCCCATCCCGAACTCGCCGCCGTCGGCAAACTGCGTGGACGCGTTGTGCAGCACGATGGCGCTGTCGACACCCTCGAGAAATCGACGTGCCGTCGCCTCGTTGCCGGTGATGATCGATTCGGTATGCGACGAACCGTAGCGGGCGATATGCGCCATGGCCGCATCGACACCATCGACCACCCGCACGGCGATGATCGCATCGAGGTACTCGGTACCCCAATCCGCCTCGACCGCGGGTGTCACCCGCGCATCGACGGCCTGCGTCGTCTCGTCTCCGCGCACGGCGCACCCCGCATCGAGCAGCGAGCGCACCAGGGTCGCAAGCACCGCCGGGGAAGCCTCGCGATCGACCAGCAGAGTTTCGGCTGCGCCGCAAACGCCCGTTCGACGTAGTTTGGCATTGAGCGTGATGGCGACCGCCATCGCAAGATCGGCATCGCGGTCCACGTACACATGGCAATTGCCGTCGAGATGTCCGATGACCGGAACGCGCGCCTCGCGACGCACTCGCTCGATGAGTCCCTTGCCGCCACGAGGCACCACGACGTTGATGGCGCCGTCGAGGCCTTCGAGCATGACACCCACGGCCTCGCGATCACTAACGGGAACCATCTGTATGCCCGCCTCGGGAAGTCCGGCCTCCTTCAAGCCCGCTGCGAGACAGGCGTGAATCGCGGTGCTCGAATGCAGGCTCTCAGAGCCTCCGCGAAGAATCACGGCATTACCCGATTTGAGGCACAGTGCACCTGCATCGGCCGTCACGTTCGGACGACTCTCGTAGATGATACCGATGACCCCTAAGGGCACCGACACCCGCGCGATACGCAAACCGTTCGGGCGTGCCCATTCGGCAAGCGTGCGTCCCACCGGATCGGGCAAGGCCGCAATGTCATCGAGACCGCGAGCCATGGCCTCGATACGCGCCGGATCGAGACGCAACCGATCGAGCATCGCGGCAGACAGATCGCGCTCCTCGGCGTTACGCATATCGAGCGCATTGGCCGCCAAAATCTTTGACGTCTCGCGCCGCAGCGCCGAAGCCGCCGCACGTAAGGCGCGATCTTTTTGATCCCGCGAGGCGGCGGCGAGAACCGGACTCGCCGCGCGCGCCGCAAGACCCAGTTGCTGCATGAGCTCACGTACCGCCGTCATCGCATCACCAGATCATCGCGATGAATGAGTTCGTCACGACCGGAAAACCCGAGCAAAGCGGCGATCTCGCTCGTGCGTCGCCCGAGGATGCGCGCCGCCTCGTCGTCGGAATACGCGACGATACCCCGGGCGATCTCCCGTCCGTCTGTGCCGACGATGCTCACCGTATCGCCGCGATCGAAGCGTCCGCGCAGGGCCGTCACACCGGCCGGCAGCAAACTCTTGCCGGCGCGCAGCGCCCGCTCGGCCCCGGCGTCGACGACCAGCGCACCGGTAGGACGAAGACTCCCGGCGATCCATTGCTTGCGGGCTGCGACCGGCGAGGACTTCGGCTTGAACCAAGTGCAGCGCGCACCCTGCTCGATGCGTCGGACCGGATGTCGCGGCGATCCGGCGGCGATGCAGAAATGAGCACCCGCCTCCACGGCGATCTTGGCGGCCATGATTTTGGTCTTCATTCCGCCGCGCCCGAACTCCGAGGCGGACTCCCCGCCCATCGCTTCGATGCGCGAGTCGATCTCACGAACGATCGGGATGAACTTGGCCTTGGGATCGAGACTGGGATCGGCCGAGTAGAGTCCGTCGATATCGGAGAGCAGCACGACACAATCGGCGCTGACCATTTGTGCCACTCGCGCGGCGAGTCGGTCGTTATCACCGTAGCGAATCTCGGCCGTCGCCACGGTGTCGTTTTCGTTGATGACCGGAACGGCGCCGCGCTCCAAAAGCGCATTGAGCGTCGCACGGGCATTGAGATAGCGCACACGTTGCTCGCTGTCCTCGAGCGTGAGCAGCACTTGAGCCACCGGGATATCCCACTGTTCGAGAAGCTCTTTATAAGCGTGGGCGAGGCGAATCTGCCCGACCGCCGCCGCCGCCTGACTCTCCTCGAGCCGCAGGGTCCCACGTGCCAACCCGAGATGACGTCGACCCAACGCGATCGCTCCAGAGGAGACCAGCACGATCTCCTTGCCCTGCCGGCGTAACCGCACGATGTCCTCGATGAGTGTCTCAAGCCAGGCGCGATTAAGACGCCCCGATTCACCATCGACGAGCAGCGCCGAACCCACCTTGACCACGATGCGGCGGGCACGAACCAGAGGCGACGGAGTGGCAGATTGTGTTCGGGAGGGCATGATGAAGCGGCCTCGACGCGTGGCACTATAGAGCAGACTCGCAGTAAAATCCCTCCCGGTGTCCCGAAGGTCCCGTGTCGAGGTAGATCCCGTGAGCAGAGATAACGAACCCGTCAAAGGTCAGTGGTACGAAAACGTCGAAGACGAGGAAACGTTTCGCGTGCTCTCCGTCGACGAGGATGCCGAGGTCGTCGAAATCGAATATCTCGACGGTGAAATCGAAGAACTCGATCTCGAGGAGTGGCGCGAATTCGATCTCGATCTCATCGACGAGCCCGAAGGTTGGTCCGATGAGGACGATGAAGATGAAGACGACGACGAAGAGTGGGACGACGAGGACGAAGACGAGGATGACGACTGGGACGACGAAGATGAGGACGAGAACGACGAAGACTACGACGACGGTCGTTAGCGTCGAATATCGCCCCTACTCCCGTGAGCGATAGCCTCGACAGTTGGTATCACGAAAAAGAGTCGGCTTGGCTCTACGGCAGAGTAGCCGCAGCCGAGCCTGATCCGGCCAAGAGCCGGATGTTTCGCAAACTGGGCGAAGCGGCGGCCGAACAGGCCCTGAAGTGGCAGGCGATCGACCCCAACCGGTCTTACGCGTTCACCCCGTCGACGCGCGCGCGGATCGTCGCCTCACTCGTCAAGCGTTTTGGCCCCAAAGCCACGCGGCACGTGCTCGCCGCCATGAAGCTTCGTGGCGTGTCCGTCTACACCGTCGGCCCGTCCGCGGGTCACGACATGCCGACCTCGATCTCCGAAGTGGGTCAAAGACATCGCGGCATCTCTGGCGGAAATCTTAGAGCCACCGTCTTCGGCATCAACGATGGCCTCGTCTCGAATGCGGCGCTCGTCATGGGTGTGGCCGGCGCCGGCGCATCGCCCGGCACGGTGCTCGTCACCGGCGTCGCCGGTCTGCTCGCGGGAGCGCTTTCCATGGCGGCTGGGGAGTACGTCTCGGTGCGTTCCCAGCGCGACATGTACGAGTACCAAATCGCGCTTGAGCGCGAAGAGCTCAACGAGTATCCGGAAGAGGAAGCCGAAGAACTCGCCCTGATCTACGCCGCCCGCGGCATGGATCTCGACAAGGCGCGGGAAATCACCCGCGAACTCGTGACCCGCCCGGAGCAAGCCCTCGAGGTGCTCGCCCGTGAGGAACTCGGACTCAACCCGAGCGACCTCGGCTCACCGTGGGGTGCAGCATCGTCATCGTTCATCGCGTTTTCCGTCGGTGCGATCCTGCCTTTGCTGCCCTTCCTCCTCGGCCCCTCCTTGGGCCTCGCCTCAGGTGGCGCCATCGCCTGGACGGTCGGCATCACGCTGGTCTCGCTTGCAGGTATCGGCCTTGCCATCAGCCTCTTCACCGGGCGTCAGGCATGGCGAGGCGCGTTACGCATGGTCCTGATCGGCGGCGGTGCGGGCGTGATCGCCTGGCTCGTCGGGCGTCTCCTCGGCGTCGCGCTGGCCTGATCAACCGCGCTGTGGGCTTCCCCCGGCCGCCGCCGCGGTCG
>JBMTZJ010000064.1:0-8332 GCA_049455515.1 Steroidobacteraceae bacterium | reverse complement strand
CGACTCGGCTCATCAAAGCGGCTGCAGGCTCGGGCAGTGAAGACACCGAAGAGCTCATTCGCCGGGCACTACAGGGGGCGCTCCGATGACCGAGCGATTGGTGAGTGCCGAGGGCGGCCGAGAGGACGAGGCGATCGATCGGGCGATTCGTCCGAAGCGGTTGGCGGATTTCGTCGGACAGCGTCCTGTCAAAGAACAGCTCGAAATCTTTGTCGGTGCAGCCCGCGCGCGATCCGAAGCGCTCGATCACGTCTTGATTTTCGGACCGCCGGGCCTCGGCAAGACGTCGCTCGCAAACATTCTCGCGACCGAGCTCGGCGTCAATCTGCGGCAGACTTCGGGTCCGGTGCTCGAGCGGCCCGGTGATCTCGCTGCCATTCTCACCAACCTTCAGCCGCGAGACGTACTGTTCGTCGATGAGATCCATCGCTTGTCGCCGATCGTCGAAGAAGTGCTCTATCCGGCGATGGAGGACTATCAACTCGACATCATGATCGGCGAGGGTCCTGCCGCCCGGTCTATCAAGCTGTCGCTGCCGCCGTTCACGCTCGTCGGCGCGACGACTCGTGCCGGACTCTTGACCTCGCCGCTGCGCGATCGTTTCGGCATCGTGCAGCGGCTCGAGTTCTACGACGTTCAAGATCTCAAAAGTGTCGTGCAGCGTTCGGCGGGCATTTTGGGTGTGCCGCTCGATCCCGAGGGTGCTTTGCGCATCGCCGAACGCTCGCGGGGGACGCCGCGTATCGCCAATCGTCTGCTGCGGCGCGCGCGTGACTATGCTCAGGTCAAAGGTGATGGAACCATCACGTCCGCGCTCGCCGAGGGTGCCCTCAACCTGCTCGAGGTCGATCCGGTCGGTTTCGACATGCTCGACCGCAAATTGCTCACCACCATCATCGAAAAGTTCGAGGGTGGACCGGTCGGTATCGACAGTCTCGCCGCAGCGATCGGCGAAGAGCGCGGCACGCTCGAGGATGTGATCGAGCCGTTCTTGATTCAGCAAGGTTTCTTGATGCGCACCGCGAGAGGTCGTATCGCCACACGCACGGCCTACGCGCATTTCGGTCTGGTCCCGCCTCCGCGACCGACCGGTGCGATGCCGCTCTTCGAGGAGGGCGAGTGAGCGTATTCGAGTGGCCAGTACGGGTGTACTGGGAGGACACCGATGCGGGCGGCGTCGTGTATTACGCCAACTATCTTCGATTTCTCGAACGCTGCCGAACCGAATGGTTGCGCAGTCGCGGCATCGCCCAGCGCGAATTAGCCGCGACCCGAGGGGTGCAGTTCATGGTCCTCGGACTTTCGATCGAGTACCGCGCAGCGGCGCGGCTCGATGATTCGCTCGTCGTGACTTGCGCGATGACGCCCGAGGGCCGCACGACGGCGGTATTCGATCAAAAAATTTGGCGGGCTGCGGGTGAGCGTGAGGCGCGGGAACTGCTCATCGAGGCGCAAGTCCGAGTCGTGTGTGTGGATGCCAAGACGCTGCGGCCGCGCCGTATCGGGGAGTACCTGTCGTGAATGATCTCTCGATTCTTCAGCTGATTCTCGAAGCCACCCTCATCGTGCAGGCGGTCATGCTCATGCTGGTTCTGGCGTCCGTGTACTCCTGGAGCATCATTTTCAAGAAGAGGGCGGTGCTCGGGCGCGCGAAGGACGACCTCGCTCGATTCGAGAAGGACTTTTGGTCGGGTGGCGATCTTTCTCAGCTCTACAAGAGCATCGAGTCCCGCGGCAATCCGGTCGGTATCGACAGCATTTTCCGCACGGGCTTTCGCGAGTTCGCGCGTTTACGTCAGCAAGGTGAAAACGCCGTCGATTTGCTCATCGAGGGTGCGCGTCGCGCCATGAAGGCGCAGCAAATCAAAGAAATCGAGTATCTCGAGAAAAGCCTGTCGACGCTGGCCACGGTCGGCTCAACGAGCCCTTACGTGGGGCTCTTCGGTACGGTCTGGGGCATCATGCACGCCTTCGTCGGCCTTGGCTCCGTGCAGCAGGCGACGCTCGCCACGGTGGCGCCGGGTATCGCCGAGGCGCTCGTCGCGACGGCGATCGGTCTCTTTGCGGCGATTCCCGCGGTCGTCGCGTATAACCGATTCGCCGATCAGGTGTGGCGAATCGAAGCGCGCTACGACGCTTTCATGGAAGAGTTTTCGACGATTTTGCAGCGTCACGCGACGCGAGATTCGGGCTGAGACGGAGGCGCGTCATGCCGCAACCGGGTCGTAGCCGAAAGCCGATGAGCGAAATCAACGTCGTGCCCTACATCGACGTGATGCTCGTCCTGCTGATCATCTTCATGGTGACGGCGCCGTTGCTCACGCAGGGCGTCAAAGTCGATTTGCCGGACGCGGCGGCGCAGGCGATCGACCCGGCGGATCTTCAAGATCGACCGCCGCTCGTCGTCTCGGTCGATCGACAAGGTCGTCTCTATCTCAACGAAGGCGACAACCCGTCCCAGCCGCTCGAGGACTCGCTGTTACAAGCGCGCGTCGCGGCGGTCATTCGCAGTGCGCCGGGCGTGCCGGTCTTCGTCAAAGGAGATCGCGAAGTTCCTTACGGTCGCGTGGTCGAGGCGATGGTGTTGCTGCAAGGTGCGGGTGCCAAGAAGGTCGGGTTTCTCACCGACCCGGTGACCGTCCGAGGTGCGCGTTGAGGTGGCCATGTCGGGCGTGATCTCGCGCCTACAACCTTATTTTCTCTCCATCGCGCTGCACGCAGCATTGGTCGCGGTGATACTCGTATTGGGCGTTCAAAACTGGGGTGCGGAGCCCGAGGTGCCGCAGGTCATCGCGATCGAGGCGGTCGCGATCGAGGCTGACGAGCTCGCTCGACTCACGCGACGCGCTCCGCCGAAGCAAGAGGACCCGCCGCCCTCTGAGTTGCCCCTTGAGCCTAAACCCGAGCCGAAGCCCGAGCCCAAACCCAAACCCGAGCCGAAGCCCGCGCCTAAAAAACCTGTCGTCAAGCCGGAGGAACCCGCTAAACCCCCGCCGGTCAATCCGATAGAGGAGCGGCGTAAGGCCGAGGCGGCGAGACGCGAGCTCGAGGCGCAGCGCATGAAAGACGAGCTCGAAGCGGAGGATCGTCGTCGCGCGGAAGATGCTCGAATCAGAACCGAGCGCGAGGCGGCTTTACAGCGCGCGCTCTCCGAAGAAATCGCGGCGGCGGAGGCGGCCGAGGCGCGCCGCGTCGCAGCAGCACGCGCGGCGACCCTCTCAGCGCAATGGGCAGCGGCCATTCAAGCTCGCGTCCAGCGCGCGTGGATACGTCCCCCGTCGGCTGAGACCGGTCTCGATTGTCGAGTGGCGGTAACGCAGGCTGCGGGCGGGACCGTGATCCGGGCCGAGGTCAAAGAATGCAACGGAGACGAGTCCGTGCGTCAGTCTTTGGAGGCCGCGGTGTTCCGTGCGTCACCGCTCCCGCCACCGCCGGATCCCGCCTTGTTCGAGCGCAATATCGAGTTGAGGTTCAGACCCAATGATTGATTTGAAAAGACTAACGAGCGTCGCTTGGATGATGTTGTGCGCGATGGGTCTTGCGATCACGGCGCCTCCTGTCGCCGAGGCGCAGCTCCAGGTCGACATCACCTCCGGCGTCACGGCGCCGATCCCGATCGCGATCGAAGATTTCGCGGCCGATCTGCAACCCTCCGCAGACGTCGTTCGCCGCAATCTCACGCGCAGCGGTCGTTTTCTCGTCGGCGAGCGTACCGCGTCCGATTATCTGGTGACCGGGCGAGCGAGTGTCGGTGCGGACGGGCGAACGACCATCGACTTCGAGCTGCTCAATCTTTTGACTGGTCAACGCCTGCTCGTCGAACGGATCACCGCCTCACCCGCAGCCTGGCGCAATGCAGCGCATCGCATCAGCGATCGCCTCTATCAAAAAATCATCGGTGTACGCAGCGCGTTCGCGACGCGGATTGCCTACGTATCAGTCGATGGGCAACCGCCGTCGCAGCGTTATCAGCTCATCGTCGCAGATGCGGATGGCGAGAATGCGCGGGTGATTCTGCAGTCGCGCCTTCCCCTGATGTCACCGGCGTGGTCCCCGGACGGCGAGTCCTTGGCATACGTATCCTTCGAGACCCGTGCGGCATCGGTCTACGTGCAGCGCGTGCGGACGGCGGAACGTCGTCGCGTATCGTCGCGGCCAGGCGTCAACAACGCACCGAGCTGGTCGCCCGATGGGAGTCGACTGGCGCTGACCCTTTCGTCATCGGGCGGCAATCTCGATATCTATGTTCTCGATGTCGCATCCGGCGCGCTCACACGCTTGACCGATCATCCGGCAATCGACACCGAACCCGAGTGGTCACCCGACGGGTCGCAGATTTACTTCACCTCAGACCGGGCGGGTGGACCGCAGATTTATCGGTTGAGTACTGACCCCGGTTCGCGCCCTCAACGCATCACATTCGCGAATTCTTATAACGCTAGACCTCGGGTTAGCCCGAATGGCCGTCTGCTCGCGATGGTGACGCGAGAAGGCGGCGCCTACCGTATCGCCGTGCAGGATCTTGGGAACGGGGCGCTTCGTGTGCTGTCGAAAGGCCGACAGGACGAGTCCCCGTATTTTTCGCCTGATGGCGGCACGCTCGTGTACGCCTCGCGAGAACGCGGACAGGGCGCGCTTGCGACAGTGAGTGCCGATGGACTCATCGTTCAGCGCCTCGCCGCGGACCGCGGCGAGGTTCGCGAGCCGGCTTGGGGCCCGTTCCTCCCGGACGCACCGGCCGTGCGATAATTGAAGCCAATTGAGAGGAGCTCGACATCGATGAAAAAGTGGATTGCTGTGGTGACCTTGCTCGGCCTTCTGGCCGCCTGCAAATCGGCGCCTCCGGTCAAAAACGACGCGAGCGGTGATCTCGCCAATAAATCGGAGGCCTCGGCTATCGCGCAGCCCGATGATTCAGCGGGTCCCGTATCAGCGGGTGAGGTGGGCACGGCGACCGAGACCGTCGTAGGTCTTCCTCCCGAGCTCGCCAATCGCACCATCATCTATTTCGCGTTCGACAGCGATGCAATCAGCGCCGAAGATCAAGCTCTGCTTGCCGCCCATGCGCAGTTCCTCGGAAGTCGTCCGGGCCTGCGTGTTCGACTCGAGGGTCATACGGACGAGCGGGGCACGCGCGAATACAACATCGGCCTCAGCGAGCGTCGCGCCCAAGCGGTTCGCCGGGTGCTCGGTCTGCAGGGTGTCGCCGATTCGCGTCTCAGCACCGTCAGTTATGGTGAGGAGCGTCCGGCAGTCGCGGGCGAGGACGAGTCCGCCTACTCTAAAAATCGTCGCGTCGAAATCATCTACGTGGCGGGCTGATCCGCATGCGCCGACTCCTGCTGTTTGCGGTGCTCGCGCTCGCGGCGAGTCCGTCGTTCGCGCAATCGACGCGTGAGCGGCTCGAGAGTCTCGAGTTGCGGGTGACGCAACTGCAGGAGACGGTACGTGGTCAGGCGCTCATCGAGTTGTCGCAGCGTCTCGATGCACTTGAGGCTGAGGCCCGATCTTTGAGGGGCGATCTCGACGTCTTACAGCGCGAGAACGACGAGCGTCGCAAGCAGCAAGCCGATTTGGCAGGCGAGTTCGATCGTCGGATCGCCGCCCTCGAGGCGCGGCTTGCAGCATCGATCACTGCGCCGATGGTCGGATCGAGCGATGCGGTCGCAAGTGAGCAGAGTGTCGGAACCGCTGACGCGGCATCCGTGTCGGAGTCGACGGCAATGCCAGCCGCTCCCGGTTCGAGCGCCGCGGCGGTCGCCTCGACAGCGCCGTCCACACCGGTCGCTGCGCCTCCGGAAACGCCTGAAGTACTCTACGGACGCGCCTTCGATGCACTAAAGGCGGCAAATTATCCGGCGGCGATCGCGGGGATGAGCGGGTTCGTCGTTCAGTTTCCGTCCCATCCGCTTGCCGACAATGCGCAGTACTGGCTGGGACAAAGCTATTACGTCACCCGCGATTACGCGAAAGCCATCGAGGCCTTCGCCGCCGTTGGTAGTCGATCACCCGATGCGTCCAAAGCGCCCGATGCACTGCTCAAAAAAGGCCTCTCCGAGCTGAGTCTCGGTCGTAACGACGCCGCTCGTGCGTCCTTCAACGAGGTCATTCGACGCTATCCACAAAACGAGGCGGCGCGCTCGGCGCGCGAGCAGCTCGGCCGATTGCGTTGAGCGTCCTTTGAGCGCCAATCGGCTCAAGCTCACCGAGATTTTTCGTTCGCTGCAGGGTGAGGCGGACTCGGTCGGTATTCCTACGGTTTTCGTTCGGTTGACCGGCTGTCCGCTACGCTGTCGATACTGCGACACCGCCTACGCGTTTCATGGTGGCGAGTGGTGGACGCTCTCCGACATTCTTGGGCGGGTTCGCGAGCTCGAGGTGTCGCATGTTTGCGTCACGGGCGGAGAGCCGCTGGCTCAGCCTGCGGTCTTCGAGCTCATGACGATGCTTTGCGATGCGGGGTATCGGGTGTCCGTCGAAACGAGTGGAGCGATGCCGCTCGAGCGAGTCGATCCGCGCGTCGTCAAAGTGGTCGACGTCAAAACGCCGGCTTCGGGCGAGGAGTCGCGCAATCGTTACGACGAGTTACTCCGCTTGAGGGCGACTGATCTCGTGAAGTTCGTCATTGCGGACCGCGCCGACTACGAGTGGAGTCGTGCTCAGTTGCGCGAGCGTGCGCTCGCAGAGCGTTGCACGGTGTTGTTCTCGCCGAGTCACGCGGAGTTACCGGCGCGTGATCTCGCCGACTGGATTCTCGAAGACCGTTTGCCGGTACGCTTCCAAATCCAGTTGCACAAATATCTTTGGGGCGACGTTCCCGGCCGATGAGTGCGATGACTCAAACCTCGGGCGTCAACAAACCGCGAGCGGTGGTCTTGCTGTCGGGCGGGCTCGACTCGGCGACCGTCCTGTCGATGGCGGTGGAGCAGGGGTTCGATGCCTACGCGCTCTCCGTTCATTACGGGCAGCGCCACTCCGCAGAGTTGGCTGCCGCCGAGCGCGTGGCACGCGGGCTCGGCGCCCGCGAGCATCGGATCATGGGCGTCGATCTCGCCGGGATCGGCGGCTCGGCGCTCACCGACCCCGCCATCGCGGTTCCGACCGCCGCGGTCGAGGGTATCCCGATCACCTACGTCCCGGCGCGCAATACGCTGATGTTGTCGCTCGCGCTCGGTTGGGCGGAGGTTCTCGGGGCGGAGGCGATATTCATCGGCGTGAACGCGGTCGATTACTCGGGCTATCCCGACTGCCGACCGGAGTTCATTTCGGCCTTCACCGAGGTGGCGCGCTTGGGGACGCGCGTCGGGATCGAGGGCTCGCCGATTCGTATCGAAGCGCCGCTCGTTCGGCTCTCCAAAGCCGAAATCATCCGCGAGGGCTTGAGGCGAGGAGTCGATTTTTCCCTGACCGTGTCCTGCTATCAGGCCGACGAGACCGGTCGGGCGTGTGGGCGGTGCGACAGTTGTCGGTTACGTCGGGAAGGTTTCGTGTCGGCGGGTGTGCCTGATCCGACTCGATATGTGTAGAATTCGCGCCCTCTCGACGGGACGGGTCCTTAGCTCAGCCGGTAGAGCAGCTGGCTTTTAACCAGTTGGTCGCGCGTTCGAATCGCGCAGGACCCACCAACCCGCTCATCGCCCGCGGGCCACGAACCCCGGGTTTTCGAAGCCCGCCTTGCCGTAGCGCAGGGCTTGCCCATCATCGATTCGGGTGACGTAACCGTCGGCCGCGGTGACGATGGCATGTCCTGCAGCGATGTCCCACTCCATGGTCCGTCCGAGCCGGGGGTAGAGATCCGCTTGGCCCTCGGCCAGAAGACACAATTTTAAGGATGATCCGGCTTTGACGCGCGAGGCGATCGGACGCCCCTGCAGCCAGGCATCGAGCGCGGCCCCGTCGCCGTGAGATCGGCTCTCCACGACAGCAAGACCCTCCTCAGGCGCCTTGCGACAGCGAATCGTCTGTCGCCGTCCCGCGAGTTCTTTGAACGCCCCGAGACCTTGAGCGCCCGCATACAGGGCGCCGAGGGCTGGCGCGAGCACGACGCCGAGCACGGGGTCACCGGCGTGGATCAAGGCGATGTTGACGGTGAACTCGCCGTTACGACTGACGAACTCCCGAGTGCCATCGAGTGGATCAACCAACCAGAAACGCCCCTGCGCGGGATCGATCGTCGGTACTCGACCGGCGGCGACGGACTCCTCGGCTACGACCGGAATCTCCGGTGCGAGGCGGGCAAGGCCCGCGAGAATCACGGCTTCTGCGCGCTCGTCGGCGAGCGTGACCGGCGACGCGTCGGATTTGGTGGAGACGGTGAATTCCGTGTCGTAAA
>JBMTZJ010000063.1:0-8538 GCA_049455515.1 Steroidobacteraceae bacterium | reverse complement strand
TTCGCGGCCTTTCTGCAGGCGCGTAGCTCAGTGGTAGAGCATCACCTTGACATGGTGGTGGTCGGTGGTTCGATCCCACTCGCGCCTACCAATTCGGCTGGGGGCGTTTTCGCAAGGCGGAAGCGCCCCTTTTGCCATGGCGCCGTCGGGGCGCTGCGACGAAACGGAGACTGGCGACGATGCCCGTGATAACGCTGCCCGATGGCAGTCAACGAACCTTTGATCAGGCCGTGTCGGTGGCCGAGGTGGCCGCAGGGATCGGCGCGGGTCTCGCCAAGGCCGCGCTCGCGGGCAAGGTGTCGGGCAAGCTCGTCGACACCAGCTTCAAGATTGCCGATGACGCGCGTCTCGAGATCGTGACGGACAAACACCCCGACGCGCTCGAAGTCATTCGTCATTCAACGGCCCACTTACTCGCCCAGGCCGTTCAGTCGCTCTTCCCCGATGCGCAGGTCACCATCGGCCCCGTGATCGAAGACGGGTTCTATTACGACTTCGCCTACAAGCGTCCGTTTACACCTGAAGACCTCGCAGCCATCGAAGAGAAGATGCGCGAGCTCTCGTCGGCGAACCAAGCCGTGACGCGTCGCGAAATGCCGCGCGACGATGCTGTCGCCTTTTTCAAGGGTCTCGGCGAGCACTACAAAGCCGAAATCATTTCGAGCATTCCGTCCAACGAGCCGATCAGTCTTTACGGTCAGGGCGAGTGGGTCGACCTCTGTCGCGGACCGCACGTGCCTTCGACCGGAAAGCTCAAAGTATTCAAGTTGATGAAGGTGGCCGGTGCCTATTGGCGTGGCGATTCGCGCAACGAGATGTTGCAGCGCATCTACGGCACGGCATGGACCAACGAGAAAGACCTCAAAGATTATTTGACTCGGCTCGAGGAGGCCGAGAAGCGCGATCATCGGAAAATCGGTCGCGAACTCGATCTTTTCCACATGCAAGAAGAAGCGCCCGGCGCGGTCTTCTGGCATCCGAAGGGTTGGAGCGTATTCCAGTCGCTCATCGGCTACATGCGCGAGAAGCAAAAGGCCGCAGGCTTTCTCGAGGTCAACGGTCCTGAGCTCATGGACCGCAGTCTCTGGGAAGCGTCGGGCCACTGGGAAAAGTTCGGCGAGAACATGTTCACGACGCAAACGCCCGATGAGCGCGTTTACGCCATCAAGCCGATGAACTGCCCGGGCCACGTGCAGATCTTCAAACAGGGTCTGCGCAGTTACCGCGATCTGCCCGTGCGGTACGCCGAGTTCGGTAAGGTGCATCGGTACGAACCTTCCGGCGCGCTGCACGGACTTATGAGAGTGCGCGCGTTCACGCAGGACGATGCGCACATTTTCGTCAGCCCCGAGCAGATCACCGAAGAGTCGGTCGCGGTTACGAAACTGATTCTCGATATCTACCGCGACTTTGGTTTCGACGACGTCCGGATCAAATTCTCCGACCGCCCCGCCAAGCGTGTGGGCTCCGACGAGATTTGGGACAAGGCCGAGGCGGCCCTCAAGGAGGCGGCCCGGGTGGCCGGAATCGATTTCACCCTTAATCCCGGCGAGGGCGCCTTTTACGGTCCGAAGCTCGAATTCGTGCTTCGCGACGCCATCGGACGGGACTGGCAGTGCGGCACCCTACAGGTAGACCTCAATTTGCCGGGAAGGCTCGGGGCGCACTATATCGACGAGCACAGCCAGAAACAGACGCCGGTCATGCTCCATAGGGCGATTTTCGGCTCTCTAGAGCGATTTCTCGGCATTTTGATCGAGCACCATGCCGGACGCCTTCCGAGCTGGCTGGCCCCGGTACAGGTCGTGCTGCTCGGGATCACAGACCGCCAGGATGCGTACCTGAACGAGGTGGCGCAATTCCTTAAAAATCAGGGGCTTCGGGTCGACATCGACTTGCGGAACGAGAAAATCGGCTTTAAGATTCGCGAACACACGCTGCAGCGCGTGCCATACCTATTGGTGGCAGGCGACAAGGAAGTAGCAGCGCAGCTTCTGTCCGTGCGTACCCGCAGCGGCAAGGATCTGGGTCAGATGTCGCCGCAGACGTTCGTCGAGCGGTTGCGCGTCGAGCTCGAGAGCCGCGGTCGCCGAACTTTGGAGGATTGACGTATCTCGACTGCAACAAAGCGCATCCGGCGCAATGAGGAAATCACGGCGCCGCAGGTGCGAGTGATCGCGGCAGATGGGGCTCAGGCCGGCATCATGACCCGATTCGAAGCCCTTCAGATGGCGCAGAGCAGTGAGCTCGACCTCGTCGAAGTGTCACCGATGGCTGAGCCGCCGGTGGTCCGGATCATGGATTTCGGGAAGTTCCTCTTCGAGCAGAAGAAGAAAACCCACTCCGCGCAGAAGAAGCAGAAGCAGCAGCAAGTCAAGGAAGTGAAGTTTCGCCCGGGTACGGAAGAGGCGGATTACCAAGTCAAACTTCGTAATCTCGTTCGATTCCTGACCGAAGGTGACAAGGCCAAGGTAACCCTGCGGTTCCGTGGTCGTGAGATGGCGCATCAAGAGGTCGGACGTCGACTTCTCGATCGGTTGGTTCAAGACCTCGCCGCGCAGGCGATCGTCGAGCAGAACCCGCTGATGGAAGGTCGGCAGATGGTCATGGTGTTTGCGCCGAAGAAGAAGTGATGTTTGTTCGGTCGATTCGGCCCATGGTGGGTCGCGGGATCGGGTGAACATCCGCACGTGAGCGGGTCCGCGAGGACTTTGCGAGCGAAGCTAGAAAAAGGAGTATCGAAACATGCCCAAGTTGAAGACCAACCGGGCGGCAGCGAAGCGTTTTCGCAAAACGGCGAAGGGCTATAAGTCCTATTCCGCCGGCCGTCGCCATAACCTCGGCCATAAGCCCCGTAAAACCAAGCGTCAGCTTCGTTCGGGCGGATCCAGCCTCGTGCACGAGAGTGATGTCGGTCGTCTCGACCAACTGCTCCCGCACGCCTAAGTCATCCACCGAGGTAAACGAACATGGCAAGAGTAAAGCGTGGCGTGACCGCCGGTCGTCGCCATAAAAAAGTGCTTGGCAAAGCCAAGGGTTATTACAACGCGCGTCGCAAGGTCTATCGCACCGCCAAGCAGGCGGTCATCAAGGCCGGTCAATATGCGTACGCCGGACGTCGTCTCAAGAAGCGCGATTTCCGCGCCCTTTGGATCCAGCGAATCAACGCGGCCGCGCGACAGTTCGGACTGTCCTACAGTCGCATGATCAACGGCCTCAAGCTCGCCAACATCGAGATCGATCGCAAAATGCTCGCAGACATCGCGGTGCATGACGCGGCGGCGTTTGCGGCCATTGCCACCAAGGTCAAGGCAGCCCTCGGCAACGCGTGAGGTCGGTCGTGAGTGACCTCGCGACCCTGACTCGGCAGGCTCTCGATGACGTGGCGGCGAGCACGACGCTCGCCGCCCTCGACGAAGTCCGCGTTCGCTGGCTCGGCAAAAAGGGCGTTCTCACCGAGCAGCTGAAATCGCTCGGCGCGCTCCCGGCTGCCGATCGACCCGCTGCGGGCGCGCGAATCAACGAGGCAAAGACCCAAGTCCAGGCGGCCATCGATGCTGCGCAGTCCGCCCTGGAGACGGCGGCGATCGAGGCGGAACTCTCCGCTGGAAAAATAGACGTCACGTTATCGGGTCGAGGCGAAGCTCGCGGAGCGGTTCATCCCGTCACGCGGGCGCGCTTACGCATCGAGTCGATCTTTCGTCGATCGGGTTTCGAAGTGGCATCCGGTCCGGAGATCGAGGACGACTTCCACAATTTTGAAGCCCTCAACATCCCCGCGGACCATCCGGCGCGTGCGATGCACGACACGTTCTACTTTCCCGACGGGCGACTCCTACGCACGCACACCTCGCCGGTACAAATTCGCGAGCTTCAAAAAGGGCGATTACCACTGGCGATGATCATGCCGGGTCGAGTTTATCGTTGCGACTACGACATGACCCACTCGCCGATGTTTCATCAGGTCGAGGGACTCGTCGTCGACGAGAACGTGAGCTTCGCGAATCTCAAAGCGACTTTGCAGGGTTTCCTGCAGGCGTTCTTCGAAAAAGATCTGAAAATGCGTCTGCGGCCTTCGTATTTTCCGTTCACCGAGCCGTCGGCCGAAGTGGATATGTCCTGCGTGTTCTGTGACGGTGCTGGTTGCCGGGTCTGCAAGCACACCGGATGGCTCGAAATTGCCGGTTGCGGCATGGTGCATCCGAACGTGTTCGCCGCCGCCGGGGTCGATGGCGAACGCTATACCGGGTACGCCTTCGGCATGGGTATCGAACGCCTTGCGATGTTGCGCTACGGGGTCAACGATCTACGCCTCTTCTTCGAGAGCGATCTGCGTTTCCTCAAACAGTTTGGTGCCGCATGAAGATCTCGACCGCCTGGCTCTCCGAGTGGGTGGCGAGCGGCCTCTCGGCGCGCGAACTTGGCGATCGTCTCACGCTGGCGGGGTTCGAACTCGAATCCATCGCGCCCGCGGCGCCGCCGTTCGAGGGCGTCATCGTGGCCGAGATCATCGAGGCAGTCCGTCACCCGCAGGCCGACAAACTGCAAGTGTGTAAGGTTGTGGTGGGTGCGAGCGCGGAGGCCCAAACTGCGCCGTTGCAAATCGTGTGTGGCGCCGCGAATGCTCGAGTCGGGCTTCGAACTGCGCTCGCGACGGTCGGTGCCGTCCTGCCGGGCGGACTGACGATCAAGGCCGCGAAACTCCGTGGCGTCGAGTCGGCGGGCATGCTGTGTTCGGCCAAAGAATTAGGCTTGGTCGACACCTCAGAGGGAATCGTGGAGCTTCCGTCGGATGCGCCGCTCGGGCGGTCGGTCCGCGACTACCTCTCACTCGAGGACGACGTGCTCGAGTTGTCGATCACGCCCAATCGCGGCGACGCGATGTCGGTCCGCGGTATCGCTCGGGAAGTGTCGGCGCTCACGGGCGTTGGGACCACCCCGCCGGATTATTCGGCGACTCCGCCGGCGATCACGGACGAGGCGCTCTGCGAGCGCGCCGCGGCCACGCTGGTGGCGAGTGCGGCGTGTCCGCGCTTTCATGGTCGCGTGATCCTTGAGGTCGACAACACCCGGCGCTCGCCTCCGTGGCTCGTCGAAAAACTGCGCCGTTCGGGTTTGCGAAGTATTTCACCGATCGTCGACATCACGAATTACATCGTGATGGAGCTCGGCCAGCCGATGCACGCCTACGACCTCGACAAACTCGAGGGCGCGTTATCCGTGCGTTGGGCTCATGAAGGCGAGCGATGTGATCTGCTCGATGGCCGAACCGTCGATCTCGCAAAAGACGTGCTCGTGATCGCCGACGGCGCGGGCCCGGTCGCCCTCGCGGGCGTGATGGGCGGGCAACGCACGGCCGTATCGGCCAGCACGCGACGGGTCTTGTTCGAGGTTGCGTGGTTCGCGCCGGCCGCCATCGCCGGTCGAGGTCGTCGATATGGATTGACGACCGATGCCAGTCAGCGTTTCGAGCGGGGCGTCGACCCCGATGTTGGCGCGGTTGCGATCGAACGCGCCACGAAATTGCTGCTAGACATTGCCGGGGGACGCGCGGGGCGCGTCGTAACCGCCGAGGAGCGCGCGAACATTCCTACGCCAAAGAGCGTGTCGCTGCGAATCCCGCAAATCGAACGACTGCTCGGTCGAGCCTTTTCGGAGCGAGAGGTCACCGGCCTGCTCGCGCGACTGGGTATGACCGCGGAGACCGCGGGGGTCGGCGTGCTCAAAGTTAAACCCCCGTCGAGTCGGTTCGACATTCAGATCGAACGTGATCTCATCGAGGAGGTTGCGCGCCTCGCGGGTTACGATGCCTTGCCGACGACCGTCGCGCAGGCGCGGCAGGCCATCTTGCCGCAGCCGACGTCGGTGCTCGACGAGCAACGTCTGCTCGATCTGCTCGCCGCCCGTGGGTATCACGAGGGCATTCATTTCGCCTTCGTCGACCCGGCGTTGCAGCGGATGATATTTCCGAAGTCGGACTCGCACGCGCTCGCAAATCCCATCTCGAGTGATTTAGCCGTGATGCGAGTATCGCTATGGCCAGGGCTCCTCAAAGCGGCACTCGAAAATCAGCGGCGTCAGCAAGCACGCGTCCGCTTGTTCGAGCACGGCGTCGTGTTTCCGGTCGGGCAGGCCGAGCGAGCGGTCATTGCCGGTCTCGCCATCGGTCTGCGTTGGCCCGAGCAGTGGGGCGGCGGTCGCGAGACAACGGACTTTTACGATGTCCGGGCGGACGTCGAGGCGGTACTATCGCTCAGCGGCAACCCGGGAAGCTTTCAGTTCGAGGCGGGCGAGCATCCGGCGTTACATCCGGGCCGTGCAGCACGGGTGACCCGGAATGGGGAGCCCGTCGGTTGGGTGGGCGAGTTGCATCCGCGTCTCGTCCGAGAACTCGGCTTCGTCGAGACGCCCATCGTGTTCGAGCTCGACATCGGGATGCTGTCGGTGGCGTATACGCCATTCGAGGAGGTGTCGCGATTCCCGCAAGTTCGGCGAGATCTCGCGGTGGTGGTCGATGAGGCGGTGACTGCCGCCGAGCTTTTGGGTCAAGCCAAAGCGGCCGCGTCAAGTCTTTTGCGCGAGGTCGTGGTGTTTGACGTTTATCGTGGCCGGGGAGTCGAATCAGGGCGAAAAAGCGTCGCTTTGGGCTTGATTTTGCAGGACAAAGACCGCACCCTCACAGATGAAGACACTGATCGCGTCATCGCGTCGGTTCGGGCGGCACTCAGTCAGGGGTTGGGTGCGGGGTTCCGCGAGTAGTCTTCCTCAAATAGGTGTCGCGGTCGGTTGCCGCAACCATAACAACGAGTTTTCAGGGCGAACCAACATGGCTTTAACGAAGGCAGAGATGGCTGAAGCGCTGTTCAATCAGCTCGGCCTCAACAAGCGTGAAGCCCGCGAGCTCGTCGATCTGTTCTTCGAGGAAGTGCGCGCCGCGCTGTCCTCGGGGGCGCAGGTCAAGCTTTCTGGCTTCGGCAACTTCGATCTCCGCGATAAAAATCAGCGCCCCGGACGTAATCCGAAAACCGGTGAGGAGATCCCGATCAGCGCTCGGCGTGTGGTCACCTTCCGGCCGGGGCAAAAGTTGAAGGCACGAGTCGAAGCCTATGTTGGAAGCCAAGAATAACGACGAACTTCCGGCGATCCCGGGAAAGCGCTATTTCGCGATCGGCGAGGTGGCTGAGCTCTGTGGCGTGAAGCCGCATGTCCTCCGCTATTGGGAGCAGGAGTTCCCCCAGCTCAAGCCCGTCAAACGTCGGGGCAATCGTCGTTACTATCAGCGGCAAGACGTCATCGTTATCCGTCAGATTCGTGCGCTGCTCTACGATCAGGGTTTTACGATCGGTGGCGCCCGAAACAAACTGCAGGGTGAAGAGGCCCGGGTGGATGTCTCGCAGAGCCAGCAGATCGTTCGTCAGATGCGGCTCGAGCTCGAGGACATCCTCCGCATCTTGCGGCGTTGAATCCGCAACTCCGGGCTAGCAAGGTATGATGTTCGGCACCAGAGATTCGGTGTCGAATCCAAGTTCAACGGTCGGTCGGGACGTGGCGCAGCCTGGTAGCGCACTTGCATGGGGTGCAAGGGGTCCCGAGTTCAAATCTCGGCGTCCCGACCATTTTTGGATCACGGCATGAACCTGATCGCCAGCGCTGACGCCAATCTGCTGTTCTCTTTGAACATGGCCGTTACCGCTTTCGCGACCCTCGCCATTCTTTGGAATGCTCGTGGCTCCGCGGTTTATCTCTACGTCGTCAGTATTTTTTTGGGAGCCGCGTACTTCGCGGTGTTCTCCGGGAAGCTGGGTTTCGACAGCACCAACGACTTCTTGCCACGGATGGTTCTGTGTTTGAGCGCCGTGGGTAGCGCGTGGCTCAAAAACCTTTCTCTTGGGCTGTTGGAGACGCCGGGCTATCGCCTTGCCGCCTACGGAAAAGGCACGGTCATCATTGCTATCGGCGTGGTGACCTTACCTTTCTTGTTTCCCGATCCGGTCGCGTTCTCCGCGATGCTCAGCATCTCGGTCGTCGGAATCATGGCGCGCGTATCGTGGCTCGGCTACCGGATCGGTAATCGGGTGGGCTCGCCCGCCGCCCGAATCTTCGCAGTGCTCATCGCTGTTCAGCTTGTCACGCTCTCGCTCGGTGTAGCGTCAATGATCATGAGCGACGCACATTTCCTGTCCGATTCACTACCTGCGCTATCGGTTCCTTCGATGTCGTTCACCCTTGGGCTTGGGCTGCTCAATGCCTGTCTTTTCATCGTACTCGTCCTCGATCTCAATATTCGCCAACGGGAAGAAGCCCAAAAGGCCGTCACAACGCTCGAAGTGGCACGCTCCCGTGCTCACGAACGCGAGATGTTGCTCGCCGATATGCACGATGGTCTCGGCGCGCAGATTTCGACGGCACGCTTGCGGGTCGAACGGGGCGAGATGACGCAGGCCGATATCATCCACCTGCTGCGCGAGTGTTCCGCAGACCTGCACTTGATGGTCGACACGCTGCGCGAACAGAACGATAGCCTCGAGGCCGCGTTAG
>JBMTZJ010000062.1:0-8705 GCA_049455515.1 Steroidobacteraceae bacterium | reverse complement strand
TTCGCCGGTATTTCGCCGCAGGACCTGATCCGTCTGCAGAACCAAGGGGCCTTGATCATCGACCTTCGAAATCCCGAAGCCTTCGGTGCGGGGCATATCGGTGGCGCGCGGCGTATGGACTCTGCAGAAATGCTGACGGCCGGCGATACGCTCAAGAAGTTCAAGGAGAAAAACGTCGTCGTGTATTGCGAGTCGGGCTCGACCGGCGCGGCAGCGGCCCGGGTGTTGATCCGTCAGGGCTTCAAGCAGGTCTTCAACCTGAAAGGCGGTGTCGCCGGCTGGCGTACAGAGAACCTTCCGTTGGCGACCGGCAAGGAAAAGGCCTGACGAAATGGCCGCGAAGGTCGTCATGTACGCCACCGCATGGTGTCCCTACTGCGCCCGGGCCCGAGAATTGCTCGAGAGCAAGAAGGTCGATTACGAAGTCATCGACGTTGATCGCGATCCCGCGCTTCGGCAGGAGATGATGGCGCGTAGCAATCGTCACACGGTTCCCCAAATTTTCATTGGCGACGTGCATGTGGGCGGCTGTGACGATTTGCATGCCCTCAATGCAAAGGGCGGCCTCGATCCGCTGCTGGCCGGTTGACCGATACCGTTTTTAAAAGAAATCATCACAGAGGCTTCACGATATGGCTGATCCAGATCCGCGCGCCGACGGCGCCAACCCTCCCGGCGCCGAAACGAACGCTCCGGAATTTTCATTGCAGTCGGTTTATTTGAAGGACTGCTCCTTCGAGGCACCCAAAGGTCCGCGCATCGACGGCCCATGGAATCCGCAGATCGGGCTCGATCTCAATACGGCCTCGGAAGCCATCTCGCCAGAGCTGCGCGAAGTGGTGTTGACCGTCAGCATCACCGCCAAACTCGGTGAGTCGACCGCTTTCTTAGTCGAAGTAAAGCAGGCGGGCCTTTTCGGTGTGCGCAATCTCGACGAAGAAGAGCATCGCCGCGCGATCGCGGCAATCGCTCCGTCGGTACTCTTCCCTTACGCGCGCGCGACCATCGCAAACCTCGTCTCTCAGGGCGGCTTTCCGCAACTGTTACTGCCGCCCGTGAATTTCGATGCGCTTTACGCGCGATCGCTCGCCGAAGCGGCTGCCAAACAGCAGGCGCAGAATCCACCCGCTAATCTCAATAGCTGACGAACATGAGCGACGCGGCCGCACCGCTGGCCGTACTCGGCGCCGGATCCTGGGGAACGGCGCTCGCCATACAGTTCGCGCGCGCGGGGCATCCGACCCGGCTCTGGGGTCGCGATGAAATTCAATACGCTGCGATGGTGAAAGCGCGGCGGAATCAGCGCTATCTGCCCGATGCGCCATTTCCCGAGAATCTCACGGTCGTACGAACGCTCGACGAAGCGCTGATCGGCGTCAGCGAGATTCTGATTGCCGTCCCGAGCCATGCGTTGCGAGGCCTCCTCAAAGAAATCTCACCCCTGCTGGGTGAGGAGGCCCGCCTCGCGTGGGCGACCAAAGGTTTCGAGCTCGACACCGGGCTGCTCCCGCATCAGGTTGCACGTGAAGTACTCGGGAGTGGGCGCTCTTTCGCAGTGCTCTCCGGTCCGACCTTCGCCCGCGAAGTGGGTGCCGGTCTGCCCACGGCCATGACCATCGCCTCAGCCGATGCAGCGTTCGCGACGGCGCTCGCGCATAGCCTTTCGGCGGCGAATTTTCGCGCCTATACCTCAACCGATATCGTCGGCGTGGAGGTCGGCGGCGCAACCAAAAATGTGCTCGCCGTTGGCGCGGGTCTTGCCGATGGTCTCGGCTTTGGCGCGAACACCCGCGTCGCCCTCATCACCCGTGGGCTGGTCGAAATGACGCGTCTCGGTATTGCGCTCGGTGCCCAGCGCGAAACCTTCATGGGACTCGCGGGGCTCGGTGATCTCGTCCTCACCTGCACGGACGACCAGTCGCGCAACCGTCGTTTCGGTTTACTGCTGGCGGCGGGAAAAAACCCCGAAGCGGCGCTCCGCGAGATCGGTCAGGTGGTCGAAGGTTATCTGGCGGCACGTGCGCTGCATCGGGTGGCCGCTCGCGAGAAAGTGGAGATGCCGATCTGCGAGGGTATCTACCGTCTACTCTATGAGGGTATGCCGGCGCGCGATGTGGTCAAGGCGCTGATGTCGCGACCGATCAAGGCGGAATTCAGCGAGTAAACCCGCCAAGCTCAAAGCCGTTTTGTCTCCAGGCCTCGTAGACCACGAGACTGACGGCGTTCGATAAGTTGAGACTGCGATTGCCCTCGCGCATGGGAATACTGACGAGCGCAGCGTCGCCCGAGTCGCTGCACAACGTCTCAATGATTTCGGCCGGTAAGCCGCGTCGCTCAGATCCGAACAACATGACATCGCCCGGCTGCCAGGCAACTTCGTCGTAACGCCGAACCCCACCCGTTTCAACGGCAAACCAACGGCCGACTGCACCTACCGCCTGTCGGCACGCGTGAAAGTCAGTGTGAACGTGTACGGCTGTCATCCATCGATAATCAAGCCCCGCGCGCCGGACCGATCGACGGTCGAGGTCGAAACCCAAGGGTTTGACGAGATGCAGCTCAGCGCCGGTGTTGGCGCATAGCCGAATCACGTTGCCCGTGTTGGGCGGAATCTCAGGTTCGAACAGCACGATTCGGAACATGGTGTGCATGGTAGCAATGCGGATGACGTCTATAATCGTCGCATGTCTCGCGCTGTACCCGAATCCTTGCGCTATCGCTTCCTCGGCATGGACTTCTCCTCGCCGATCGTCTTGCTCTCGGGTTGCGTGGGCTTTGGCGAGGAATACACCCGTGTCGAGGGTTTCTCGAATACCGATTGCGGCGCGGTCGTGCTGAAGGGCACGACTCTCGAGCCGAGACTCGGCAATCCGCCCCATCGCGTCTACGAAACGCCCATGGGCATGCTCAATGCCATCGGACTGCAAAATCCGGGCACGGATCACGTCGTCCACCATATCTTGCCGACACTGGACTTCAGTGAAACTCGGTTCATCGCCAATGTCTCGGGATCGACGATCGAGGAGTATGCGGAGGTCACCCGACGCTTCGAGGACTCCCCCATCGATGCGATCGAGATCAATATCTCCTGCCCCAACGTGAAGGAAGGTGGCGTCGCCTTCGGCAATTATCCGGAGATGTCGGCGCGGGTCGTCGCCGCCTGTCGTGCGGTAACAAAGAAACCCATCATCACGAAGTTGTCGCCGAACCAGACAGACATCAAAGAAAACGCCCGCTTATGCATCGAAGCAGGGAGCGATGGTCTGTCGGTCATCAATACGATCATGGGCATGGCGATCGACGCAAAGACTCGCCGTCCGGTCATCGGTAACGTGCAAGGAGGGCTATCGGGCCCTGCGATCAAGCCCATCGCCTTGTTGAAGGTCCATCAGGTTTACGATGTCGCCCGTCGCCACAACGTTCCGATCATCGGTCAGGGTGGTATCACCACCGCGACCGATGCGATCGAATTCATCATCGCGGGAGCGAGTGCCGTCGGCATCGGTACGTCGTTGTTCTACGACCCCATGACTTGCAAAAAAATCAACGCGGGTATTGCGCAGTATCTCGCCGATCACGGCATGAAAAACGTCACCGATCTCGTCGGCTCGTTACGGCTTACTGCCTGACGATCACGCTTCGGGTCGGATACGCAAAAACGATTCCCTCTGCGGCGAACGCGGCATGAATGGCGCGGTTTACTTCGTCGTTTATTTTGATGAAGCGGAGTCGAGCTTGATCCCAGTCCGGTACGAAGTACACCACCTCGAAATTGAGTGAAGACTCACCGAAGGTGCGAAACGCGCAGTACTCGAAGCGCGTGCCTTGTATCGACTCCACAGCACGGCGAACGACATCCGAGACGGCGTCGAGCTTTGCAGGCGAGGTTTCGTAGACGACGCCCAGCTGAAACAGCACTCGGCGTTCCGGCATCCTGCCGAGATTTCGGATCCGGGTCTTGAGCAAGTCCGCGTTCGCGATGATCACTTGTTCGCCGCTGAGGCTACGCAGCCGAGTGCTGCGGACGCCGATAAATTCGACAACACCCTCGATGTCGTCGAACCGCAGTAGATCACCTACACGAAACGGCTTATCGAGCGTGATCGACAAAGAGGCGAGCAAATCGCCGAGCATCGTTTGCACGGCGAGTGCAATGGCAATACCGCCGATACCGAGTCCGGCGACGAGTGCGGTGATGTTGACGCCGAGATTGTCGAGCGCGAGCAAGACGGCGAGTGCAAAAATTGCGACTCGCGCGACGAAGAGCAACACGCTCATGGACCCGGACTGCTTCAACTCGCCGGCGGCGATCATTCGGTCCTGGCGCTGCTTCAACGTGAACTCGACCGCAGCAACACCCCAGAGCGCGGCTTGCATCCAGAACGTGAGAACGATCAGCGCAGTGGAGACATCTTCGACGCGCTGTGGCAAATCGAGAAAACGCTCGGCGACATAGAACGCCACCACCACCAGGAACCAGCGTCTGGTGCGGGTGAGCAGCAAGAGCACCAGATTGATCCAGACGGGCGCCTCGTGACCTGCCCATCGGCGCGACCGCGCGACCACGAACAATCGGATCGAGGGCAGTACAAAGAAACACACGAGGAAAGCCAAGGCTGCGAGCAGCCAGTCGGCAAGCGGGTTTCCAAAGTAAACGCGACCGAGCATCTCCATCGCGCCATTATGTCTCAAGTCGGATTCGACTCCACTCAGGCCGCCGCTTCGTCACCGGCCTCGAGATCACCCTCTTCCATACCGAGTTCCTTGAGTTTGCGCGTCAGGGTATTACGGCCCCAACCCAGGAGCTTGGCGGCGTCTTGCCGATGGCCACCCGTATGCGCGAGCGCAACGCGAATGAGGGTACGCTCGAACTCGGGAAGCGCGGTATCGAGTAGCGGTGAGGCCTCGGCTCGCAAAGACTCCATCTCCGCCCAGCGTTTGAGTGCCGCTGCCCAGCCGTCACCACCGGCTCGAGAGAGACTTGCCCCGGCAATCTCCGTCGGCAGATCTTCGATATGAATTTCCGCACCAGGCGCGAGTACGGTCAAACGACGACACAAATTGACGAGCTCGCGAACGTTTCCCGGCCAGCCGTAGGCTTCGAGCGCGGATCGGGCATCCGATGCGAGAGACTTCGCCTCGACGCCGAGCTCTGTTGCCGCGACTCGAAGGTAGTGTTCGAGCAGATCGCCGACATCCTCGCGCCGAGCACGCAGCGGCGGAAGTTCCATTCGAATGACATTCAGTCTATGGAACAAATCTTCACGAAAGAGTCCGCGCGCGACGCGATCCTCGAGATTTTGATGTGTTGCTGCGATCACCCGCACATCAACTCGGATCGGTGTCTGTCCGCCGACCCTGTAGTACTCGCCCTCGGCGAGAACGCGCAACAACCGGGTTTGCAGAGGTGTTGGCATGTCGCCGATTTCATCGAGGAACAAGGTTCCGCCGTCCGCCTGCTCAAAGCGTCCGCGTCTCAATGTATCGGCGCCCGTAAATGCCCCCTTTTCGTGACCGAACAATTCCGACTCGAGGAGCTCCGAGGGAATCGCTGACGTATTGAGCGCGATGAAGGGTTTGCTGGCGCGCGGACTGTGATCGTGCAGCGCTCGTGCGACCAATTCTTTGCCTGTTCCCGACTCCCCCGTGATGAGCACGGTCACAGCCGAGCGCGACAAGCGACCGATGGCACGGAAGACTTGCTGCATCGCCGGCGCCTTACCGAGCAGCTCGGGCATTCGGCCTTCGGCATCCGTACCCGTCGGAATACGCTGCGCAGATTGTGCGGCACGTCTGACTAAATCGATGACCTGGTCGATATCGAAGGGCTTGGGGAGATACTCGAACGCGCCGCTCTCGTACGCGGACACCGCGTTGTCGAGATCGGCATGCGCGGTCATCACGATGATGGGAAGCTGAGGCCGCGTAGCGTGAATTTTTCGCACGAGCTCGAGTCCCGAAAGGCCCGGCATGCGGATATCCGTCAGCAGTACGTCGGGCGACTCGCTGCGCAAGGCCTCGAGTGCGGGCTCTGCCGACTCGAACATTCGCGTCGTCATTCCGCCGCCCTTCAGCGCCCGCTCGAGCACCCACCGAATCGAGGCGTCATCATCCACCAACCAAATGCGTAGGGGTCTCGTCATGAGCCGATTCCGCTCACGGGCGTATCAGTGGTCGCCAACGGAAGCGTGATGGAGAACACCGTATTACCGGGCTCGCTCTGGAATTCGATGATGCCGCCGTTGCGATTGATGAGTTCTTGCGCCACCGCAAGTCCGAGGCCCGTGCCATTCGGCCGTGCAGTCACCAGCGGGTAAAACAACGTGCTGCGGATTTCCTCCGGCACACCCGGACCGTTGTCGAGGATGTCGATCCGAACGGCCAGACGATGGCGAACGATACCGATGTGAGCCTGCGTCAAGGCGCGAGTGCGCAGCACGATACGTCCCGATCCGCCGACCGCCTGCATGGCATTTCGAGAGAGATTGAGTAAAGCCTGTACGAGTTGGTTACGGTCAAAACGGCCCTCGGGAACGCTCGGGTCGTAATCCCGCTCGACGACGACATGTTGCGGCGCCTCGGCGACGAGCAGGCGGTGAACGTGCTCACATACCTCATGAACATTGAGCAGTACTTTTTGCGGTGGCCGGGCAGGGCTCAGCATCGTATCCACGAGTGAGGCGAGCCGGTCAGCCTCGTTGATGATCACCGTCGTGTACTCGCGAAGCTCCGGGGCGGGTAGCTGTCGCGCAAGAAGCTGGGCGGCGCCTCGCACACCACCGAGCGGATTTTTGATTTCGTGGGCGAGCTGACGAGTCATCATGCGGCTGCTCTCGAGCCGTGCCCGCAACGCGCTGTCGCGATTGAGCCGATTCCGCGGCTCGGCATCGGCGAGTTCGAGTAACACCTGGCGGGCCCCCGACGGCCGATCGATCGGCGTAATCGTCACATCGACCAGCCGAGAATCTTTGGGCGCGCCGATGGGGCGCAGCGCCCAATCACACTCAGTTACCACTTCCCCGGTGTCCCGAGCGCGCAATAACGTGAGTTGCAGGTTTCCGCTCTCTGTAAAGAGGTCGCAGAACGCTCGGCCGCGGGCTTGGTTGAGGCCGACGGCCATCAAGCCCTGTGCAGCGACATTGGCGTGCACCACGACGAGCGCAGGGTCGAGGAGCACGACGCCCGTCGATAGGGCGTCGAGCAAGTCCGCAGGGTCGTGATCCGCAGCAAAACTCGCGAAGAGTCGTTCAACCGCCATGGTCGTTGCCGCGCATCACGCCACCTTAGGTTCGGGCGCTACGTAATTAGCAGCTGTAATAGAGATCGAGCTCGACCGGGTGCGTGCTCATCCGATAACGCGTGACTTCCTGCATCTTGAGATTGATGTAGGCATCGATGACGTCGTTGGTGAACACACCACCGCGGGTGAGGAACTCGCGATCCTTGTCGAGACTCTCGAGTGCCATGTCGAGCGAGTGGCACACCGTCGGGATGTGCTTCGCCTCTTCCGGCTCGAGGTCGTACAAATCTTTGTCTGCCGGGTCGCCCGGGTGGATCTTGTTCTGGATACCGTCGAGACCCGCCATCATCATCGCGGCGAAGGCGAAGTACGGATTTGCGGAAGAGTCCGGGAAACGGACTTCGATGCGGCGAGCCTTCGGGTTCGAGACGAAGGGGATGCGGATCGATGCCGAACGGTTGCGCGCCGAATACGCGAGCATGACCGGCGCTTCGAAGCCCGGGACGAGACGCTTGTAGCTGTTGGTACCGGCATTGGTGAACGCATTGAGCGCCTTGGCATGCTTGATGATGCCGCCGATGTAATAGAGCGCGGTTTCGGAGAGACCGCCGTATTTGTCACCGGCAAAAAGCGCTTTTCCGTCTTTCTGCAAAGATTGGTGGACGTGCATGCCCGAACCGTTATCGCCGACGAGCGGCTTCGGCATGAACGTGGCCGTTTTGCCGTACGCATGAGCAACGTTGTGAACGGCGTATTTTAGGATCTGAACTTCGTCGGCCTTCTTGACCAGACCGCCGGCGCCGATGCCGATTTCGCATTGACCGCCCGTCGCCACTTCGTGGTGATGCACTTCAACGACGAGACCCAGTTCTTCACAGGCCCCGCACATCGCGTTGCGGATATCTTGGTACGCATCGACGGGGGGGACGGGGAAATATCCACCCTTGACGCCGGGACGGTGGCCTTTGTTGCCGCCCTCGATCTGGGTATTGCTGTTCCATGCGCCCTGCACGGAATCGATGTCGTACGAACAGCCGTGCATTTCGTTTTTCCAACGCACGCTGTCGAAGATGAAAAACTCGTTCTCGGGGCCGAACATAGCGCCATCGGCGATGCCCGTGCTCTTTAAATACGCCTCGGCTCGCTTGCCGATCGAGCGCGGATCGCGCTCGTAACCCTGCATCGTGGCCGGCTCGATGACGTCACAACGGATGTTGACCGTCGCTTCTTCGAAGAACGGATCGAGCACCGCGGTCGCTGCCTCGGGCATGAGGATCATGTCGGACTCGTTGATGCCCTTCCAACCGGCAATGGACGATCCGTCGAACATCTTGCCGTCGCGGAAAAGACCCTCGTCCACAAGCTTGGCGGGGATCGTGACGTGCTGCTCCTTGCCGCGGGTATCGGTGAAGCGCAAATCGGCCCACTTCACTTCTCGGTCCTTGATCATCTTGATGACGTCACT
>JBMTZJ010000061.1:0-8748 GCA_049455515.1 Steroidobacteraceae bacterium | reverse complement strand
GTCGATACAGGCGGTGGCGATCTCGAGTAACTCTCGTCCGAGCGCCAAACGCGGCGTCGGAAACTCGAACCGTGCGCGCAGCGTATCGCGAGACGTCGTACCGCCACGAGCGCGTCGCAAAGTGGCGTCTGCGGTCGCATCGGACGCGAGCAGCGCAAGCCCTGCTGCCGCATCACCCGGCGTACCCGACACGCAGATCAGATCACCAGCCTGCCCACCCGAGCGCCGCAGCGCTCTACCGTGCGGCACGACGCCCAGCACTTGGACGCTGATCATCAGCGGACCCCGGGTGGTGTCGCCGCCGACGAGCGACACTTCGTGCTCGAGGGCCAGCAAAGAAAACCCCTCGGCGAATTCTCTGAGCCAGGCTTCGTCAGCACGCGGCAAGGTGAGTGCGAGTAGCGTCCACGCGGGCGCGGCTCCCATGGCGGCGATGTCACTCAAGTTTACGGCGAGCGCTCGATGCCCCACGGAGCGGCCGGGCGCGCCGATCGGGAAATGCACGCCCTCGACGAGGGTGTCGCTCACGGCGACGAGATCGAAACCCTCGGGCGGACGCAGAATCGCGCCGTCATCACCGACCCCGAGCACGACGTCTCCGCGGCGACCCCCGGCTTCGCGAAAAAAACGATCGATCAGTTCGAATTCACCGAGTGGCATTCGGCTCAATGTTCGTGCGGTCGCAGCGCTCGCGCTGCGCGATCGAGCACGGCATTGACGTATTTGTGCGCGTCCGTCGCGCCGAAACGGCGCGTGAGACTCACGGCCTCGTTCACGACGACCCGCCAAGGTACATCGGGGCGATGCCCGAGCTCGTGTACGCCGATGAGCAACACCGCGTGCTCGACCGGGTCGAGCTCGGTCGGCGCGCGGTCCGCCCAGCCCTTCAGTTGCTCATCGAGCGTCGCGCGAGACTCCACGACGGCGCGCACGATCTCGTCAAAGTATTCGCGGTCGGCGCGCGCCATGTCCTCTTCGGCGGCGAACTCGCTGATCAGATCTTGCCATGGCGCGTCATTGAGCTGCACTCGATACAACGCCTGCATGGCAAGTTTGCGGGCGACGGATCTCGCCCCCGAGCGGGGATCTTTGATCGGACTCAAGTGCGTGTCTCCCGAAGCAGCTGGATCATTTCGAGGGCCGCTTCGAGCGCCTCGCCACCTTTGTTCATCCGCGCAGGATCCGCGCGCTCCTCGGCTTGTACACGATTTTCCACCGTGAGCACGCCGAAAATGATCGGCAGCGCCGTGGAGAGCCCGGCGTTCATGAGGCCGCGCGCGCACTCTCCGGCGACGTAATCGAAATGCGGCGTATCGCCGCGAATGACGCAACCGATCGCGACCACCGCGTGCACTCGCCCCGTAAGCGCAATCTGCTGACAGGCGAGCGGTAACTCGAAGGCACCAGGAACGCGATACTCGATGAGCGCCTCGGGCGATCCGCCATGGCGCACCCATGCGGCCCGGGCGCCCTCGAGCAGTTGCGACACAATGGCGTCATTAAAACGAGCGCACACGATCGCGACGCGCAGCGATCGCGCATCGAGCGTCGGAGCTTGGCCGAGAGGTGTAGTGGGCGCGTCGATTTTCATGAGTCGCGATCCAAATAGCCTGCCACTTCGAGATCGAATGCCGAGAGCCCTTGCAGCTGCCACGGCCGCGACAGCAGGCGCATTCGGCGTATGCCTAAATCTTTGAGGATCTGTGCACCGATCCCGTGGGTACGTAGCACCGCGGGCGCCTCCCCGCTCGCTCCGAGCGAAGGTCGCGTGTGCAAGCTCTGCACCGCATCGACGAGTTCACGCGGGGACTCGAGGTCACGAAGGATCACGACGACGCCGGCGCCCTCCTTGACCACCCGTTCGAGCGCCGCCCGCAGCGTCCAGCGCCGCGTTCCATCGAGGACGCCGATCACATCGCGCAACGTATCGGTGAGATGGACACGAACGAGCGGTGCGGACTCGCGCGCAAGGTCGCCATGTACGAGGGCCAGGTGAACGTCTCGATGCACATGGTCCTGATATGCCAGCAACTGAAACTCGCCCGCCTCGAGCGAGATCCGTCGATCGGCGATGCGTTCAACCGAGCGCTCATTGCGCAGTCGATAGCGGATGAGATCTGCGATGCTGCCAATGCGCAGCCCATGCTGACGGGCAAAGATTTCGAGGTCGGGCCGACGCGCCATCGTCCCGTCGTCGTTCATGATCTCGACGATCACGGCGGCCGGTTCGAGACCCGCGAGCCGAGCCAGATCGCAACCCGCCTCGGTGTGTCCGGCGCGCGTGAGCACGCCGCCCGGTTGCGCCATGATCGGAAAAATATGACCCGGCTGACGCAGATCTTGTGGGGAGGCCTCGGGCGCAACGGCGGTGCGTACCGTGTGAGCACGATCGTAGGCGGATATCCCCGTGGTGACACCCTCGGCAGCCTCGATCGAAAGCGTGAAATTCGTGCGATGTTCGCGATGCGTGTCACTCACCATGAGCGGTAATCGCAGTTGGCGACAGCGCTCTTCCGTGAGCGTGAGGCAAATCAGTCCGCGCCCGTGACGGGCCATGAAATTGATGTCCTCGGGCCGTACCTTACTCGCGGCCATGAGCAGATCGCCCTCATTCTCGCGACTCTCGTCGTCGATGATGATGACCATCTTGCCGGCGGCGAGGTCGGCGAGAATGTCTTCGATACGATCGAGCTCGACACTCATCGGGCCACCTGCGGATCGAGCAGACGCTCGACGTAACGCGCGACCTGATCCACCTCGAGGTTCACGCGGCGACCCGGCCGGAACTCACCGAGCGTCGTGACCGCTTGCGTGTGCGGAATGAGGTTCACCGAAAACTCGGCCGCGCCCACGTCGTTGATCGTGAGACTCACGCCATCGATGGCCACCGAGCCCTTACGCGCGAAATATTTGGCGAGCGACGGCGGACAGCCGAAACGCATACGGACCGAACGCGCGTCCTCGTGAATGTCGAGAACTTCACCAAGCCCATCGACGTGTCCGGATACGAGATGCCCGCCGAGGGCATCCCCTGCTTCTAACGCGGGCTCGAGATTGACGCGACTACCGACCTCGAGTGCGCCCAAGGTCGTGAGCGATAAGGTCTCGTTCGAGACATCGGCTGAAAAACTTTTGGCGTCGATGTCGAGCGCCGTCAAACACACGCCGCTCACCGCGATGCTGTCACCCGCGCGAGCCGTCGCGAGCGACAGGCGATCGACCGCCACGCGCAGACGCACGTCACCGCCGCGACGCTCGAGCGTCACGATCTGGCCGACGTCCTGCACGATTCCGGTGAACATATCTTCGGGTCCTGGGTGTCCCGCACCGTCTCAGCGGTTCGGGCGCAGCATGATACGGATATCCGGGCCCATCTGGCGCAGATCGTGAATCCGCCACTCGGGCGAGTCGGCAAGGCGCTGCGGCCCGACGAGGTTCGCGAGCGGACGCCCGTCGGCGCCGAGGAGCCGGGGCGCCATGTACAGCACGAGCTCATCGGCGAGGTGAGCGTCCAATAACGCCCCGGCGAGCGTGGGGCCGGCTTCGGTCCAAACCTCGTTGAGCCCCGCACCGCCCATCCACGCGAGCGCGGCAGCGAGGCTCAAGTAACCATCGGGCTCGCTCGCGATGACTTCGACCCGTCGGCTCGCGCCCACGCTCGTACTCGGAGAGGCGAGCGTACTCGAGGCCACCGCAGTCGCGGAGGCGAGACGCACGATATCGCCTGCCGTCCCAAAAACCCGTGCCGATGCCGGAATGCGCAGATGACGATCGAGAATCACGCGCAGCGGAAGTCTTATCTTTGAGGCCTCGCTTTCCTCGACACTTGCACCCTGCGTCGAGGCGGGCCGCGCCGTCAGCTCCGGATCGTCTGCGAGCACCGTTGCGCTCGTACTCAAAATTGCGGCGCTCTCGGCCCGAAATCGATGGACGTCTTCGCGCGCCTCGGGCGAGGTGATCCACTTGCTCTCGCCACTCGCCAGCGCAGTGCGTCCATCGAGACTCGCCGCCAACTTGAGCCGCAGCCACGGTCGTCCGGTGCGCATGCGCTTGAAGAACCCGAGGTTGAGCTCTTCGCCTTCCTCGGCCAGTAGTCCCGTCTCGACCACGATGCCCGCGGCGCGCAGCCGCGCCGCCCCCGAGCCATCGACCCGCGGGTTCGGATCGCCACAGGCAAAAATGACTTTGGTCACGCCGGCGGTAATGAGTGCCTCGGTGCACGGCGGCGTTAGACCGTGATGGTTACAAGGCTCGAGCGTCACGTAGGCCGTCGCGCCGCGCGCCTGCGCCCCCGCTTCGCGCAGCGCGAATACTTCGGCATGCGGCTCGCCCGATCGTTGATGCCAGCCTTCGCCGACGATCCGATCGTCGCGTGCGATCACACAGCCGACCCGCGGGTTCGGTTGTGTCGTGGCAGCACCCTGCGCCGCAAGCGCGAGCGCACGCTGCATCGCGAGCCGCTCGAAGCGGCTCCAGCGCTCGTCGCGCTCCTCAGACATGGCGCGACTCACTCATCGTCATCGCTCTTTGCAGTTTTCGATGTGCTCGGCTTCTTGCCGGCGGCGTCCTCACCACTCAGCAGCGACAGCTGGCCCGCAAGCGGTTCGCGCTTGCGATTGCTACGTAACTTCTCGACTTCGCTGCGGAACGCCTCGACATCTTGAAAGCTGCGATAAACCGATGCGAAGCGCACATAGGCGACTTCATCAAGATGTCGCAGCTCATCCATGACGAACTCGCCCACCTGACGCGAGCGGACCTCGCGCTCCCCGAGCCCACGCAGTCGCTGCATGATGCGCGTGACGGCAGCCTCCACACGCTCCTGCTCAACAGGACGCTTCTGAAGCGCTTTGAATAATCCTGAGCGTAATTTTTGTTCGTCGAAAGGCTCGCGGCTACCGTGACTTTTGACGACGAGCGGCATGACGAGCTCTGCGGTTTCGAAGGTTGTGAACCGCTCACCGCAGGCGAGGCACTCGCGACGACGCCGAATCTGCCGGCCTTCCGCCGCGAGGCGCGAGTCGTTGACCTTGGTCTCTTCGTGACCGCAGAAGGGACAGTGCATGGCGTCGTCCCGTCAGGTGCGAGCGCGGTCGATCAGTGCCCGGTCGGCGCGTGACGCGGCTGCGCCTGCGAGGACTCGTACACCGGAAACCGGCGGCACAGGGCCGTCACCTGCTCGCGGACTCGCGCGACCGCCTCAGCGGAACCTTCCGCATCGAGCACATCGGCGATGAGATCGGCGACCTGTGTCACCTCGGCTTCTTTGAAGCCGCGGGTGGTCGCAGCCGGCGTACCGATGCGGATACCACTGGTCACCATGGGCGGACGCGGATCGTTCGGCACCGCGTTTTTGTTGACCGTGAGGTGCGCGGCACCGAGCGCGGCATCGGCATCTTTGCCGGTGATGTTCTTGTCGGACAGATCGATGAGGAAAAGGTGGTTATCTGTACCGCCCGAAACGATGCGATATCCGCGCTTCTGCAATTGCGCGCACATGGCACGGGCATTGGCGACCACCTGTCGCTGGTAATCTTTGAACTCCGGCTGTAGCGCTTCGAGGAAAGCGACGGCTTTGGCCGCGATCACGTGCATGAGCGGACCACCCTGCGTTCCCGGGAATACGAGCGAATTGAATTTTTTGGTGAGCTCGTCGTTCTTACGCGCGAGGATCAGTCCGCCGCGCGGCCCACGCAGGGTTTTGTGTGTGGTCGTCGTCACCACATCGGCAAACGGTACGGGGTTCGGATACACCCCGGCGGCGACGAGGCCCGCAACGTGGGCCATATCGACGTGCAGGTAAGCGCCCACTTGGTCGGCAATGGCGCGGAAGCGTGCGAAGTCGAGATAACGCGAATAGGCCGAAAACCCCGCAATGATGAGCCGAGGCTTCACTTCGAGCGCTTGTTTCTCGAGGGCGTCGTAGTCGATCTCGCCGTTGTCGGACCGAATACCGTACTGCGACGCGTTGAAGATTTTTCCTGAGAAATTGACCTTGGCGCCGTGCGTGAGGTGACCGCCGTGATCGAGACTCATGCCGAGGATGCTGTCGCCGGGCTTGAGCATCGCGAGGTAAACGGCCGCATTGGCTTGCGAGCCCGAGTGCGGCTGCACGTTGGCGTAGTCGGCACCGAACAGCTGTTTTGCGCGATCGATGGCGAGTTGCTCGGCGACATCGACGAACTCGCAACCGCCGTAGTAACGCTTGCCGGGATAACCTTCGGCGTATTTATTGGTGAGCACCGAGCCTTGCGCCTCGAGCACTCGAGGGCTCGCGTAATTCTCTGAGGCGATGAGCTCGATGTGATCTTCCTGCCGAACGCGTTCCGCACTCATCGATCGAGCAAGTTCGGGATCGAATTCCTGGATGGTCATGCGACTCGAATACATCGGCGGGGCCTCGGGCTGTTAAAGATCGACGAAGAAGCGGGCCGTATTCTAGCCGAACAGCCCCTCGACCACGGCGTTCCAGCCCGCCGCAATGTTTTGCCGGTTGTAACCCCCGCCGCCCGTGGCGAGCACGCGTCCGTGTCCGAGTCGCTCGGCGAGCCTCGTCAGGTCGCGTGCAGCCCTCCCATGCGCCTCGGATGACAACGCGAGATGCGTCAACGGATCGCCCGCGATGCTGTCCGCCCCGCACTGCAGCAGCAGAAATTCGGGCTCGAAACTTTCCAGATGACGCAAGACTTGATCCCACGCCGGTGCGAAGGTCGCATCGTCCGCACCCGGTGCGAGCGGTAGGTTGAGCTTGGTGCCCACGGCCTCGCCCTTGCCGCGCTCATCGGCGCTGCCGGTACCGGGATAGAGAAATCGCCCGTCCTCGTGAACGTCGGCGAAGATCACCTGCGGGTCGTTCTCGAATCCGTAAAAGACGCCATCGCCGTGGTGCGCGTCGATGTCGATATAGGCGATGCGCGAGAGCCCGTACGTTCGCCGCAGCCACTCGATGGCGATGCCGCAATCGTTGAGCGCGCAAAACCCCGCCGCCCCGCCGCGCCCGGCATGGTGGAGCCCGGCGATCGGGACGAAGGCGCGTCGAGTCTTGCCCGTCATGATGGCCGCTGCCGCCTCGAGCGTGCCCCCGACGACGTCTGAGGCGGCCTCGAATACGCCAGAGAACACCGGGGTGTCACCGCCGTCGAGATACCCGTAGCCCGCCTGCGAGCGTCCTCGAAGAAATTCGACGTATTCAGGCGTGTGAAAGAGTTCGAGCTCTTCGATCGTCGCCCGGCGCGTCTCCTCGACGGCGCAGCGCCGCGCGAGCCCCCGTGCCTCGAACTCGCGGTAGAAGGCGGCATGACGGTCCGGACCCCAAGGGTGGCCGTTACCAAACCCATAGCGGGCGAGCCGCTCCCCAGCGATGACGAGAACTTCGGACATGACCCCCGCCTGCCCCGAACTCAGATGCGCGGCAGCCTAGCACAGGCGATAATGCCCGCCCTTTTTCCAGGCCCCAGCGCCCCCATATCCCAGACATGGCCCAGTACATTTACACGATGAACCGGGTGGGCAAGATCGTGCCCCCCAAGCGTCAGATCCTCCGCGACATCAGTCTGTCGTTCTTCCCCGGCGCGAAGATCGGCGTGCTCGGCCTCAATGGCTCGGGTAAATCGACCCTGCTCAAAATCATGGCCGGGCTCGATACCAACATCGAGGGCGAGGCGCGCCCGCAACCGAACATCAAAGTGGGCTATCTGCCGCAGGAACCGGAGCTCGATCCGAAGAAATCGGTACGCGAGGAAGTTGTACAGGGCATCGGTGGCATGTTCGCGAAGGTCGAGCGTTTCAACGCGATCAGCGAGAAGTTCGCCGAGCCGATGTCGGACGACGAGATGAACAAGCTCCTCGAGGAGCAGGCGAAGTTGCAGGACGAGATCGATGCGGCGGGTGGCTGGGAGCTCGACCGTAAACTCGAGATCGCCGCCGATGCGCTGCGCTTGCCACCGTGGGAGTCAAAGATTGAGCTGCTCTCGGGTGGCGAAAAGCGTCGCGTGGCGCTCTGTCGCTTGCTGCTCTCGCAGCCGGATATGCTGCTGCTCGATGAACCGACGAACCACCTCGACGCCGAGTCGATTGCGTGGCTCGAAAAATACCTCGAGCAGTATCCGTCGACCGTTATCGCGGTCACCCACGATCGTTACTTCCTCGATAACGTCGCCGAGTGGATCCTCGAGCTCGATCGGGGACACGGTATCCCGTATCACGGCAACTATTCGTCGTGGCTCGAACAAAAGGAAAAGCGCCTAGCGCAAGAAGAGCGCGAGCGCGAGGCTTTGCGCAAGACGCTCGAGCGTGAGCTCGAGTGGGTACGCCAGAACCCAAAGGCGCGCCAAGCCAAGAGCAAAGCGCGTATGCAGCGTTACGAGGAGCTCGCCTCGCGCGAATTCCAAGAGCGCAACGAGACCAATGAAATCTACATTCCGCCGGGCGAGCGCTTAGGCGATCTCGTGATCGAGGCGAAGGGTCTGCGCAAGTCGTTCGGCGATCGGTTGCTCATCGACAACCTCAATTTCAATCTGCCACCGGGCGGCATCGTCGGCATCATCGGCCCGAACGGCGCCGGCAAGACCACCCTCTTCCGCATGCTAACGGGCGTCGAGAAGCCGGATGCCGGCGAAATTCGTATCGGTCCCTCGGTGAAGTTGTCGTACGTCGACCAGTCACGTCAGGCGCTCAACGACAAGAACAGCGTGTGGCAGGAGATCTCGAACGGACTCGATCTCATCAAGGTCGGCAACTACGAGACGC
>JBMTZJ010000060.1:0-8859 GCA_049455515.1 Steroidobacteraceae bacterium | reverse complement strand
CTACGTCGCGGTGAGACGCTCAAAGTTTGGAGTCTCGGTGATCTCGAGTCGGATGAGCGTGAGCTCGTGACGCGTTTCTTCGAGGGCATCGATCGCTATACGCCGACCCTCGTGTCCTGGAATGGCGGCGGGTTCGATCTGCCCGTGCTCCATTACCGCGCGCTCAAGCATAAGGTCGTGGCCCGACGGTATTGGGAGAACGGCAGCGAAGATCAAAGTTTTCGGTTCAACAATTACCTGAGCCGGTACCACGAGCGTCACACCGACCTCATGGACGTGCTGTCGGGCTTCCAGCCGCGCGCGAAAGCGAGCCTCTCGGATATGGCCTATTTATTGGGTCTGCCCGGCAAGCTCGGCTTCTCGGGCGACAAGGTGTGGGACGCTTATGCGGCAGGCAATCTCGATGGCATCCGACGCTATTGCGAAACCGACGTCCTCAACACCTGGCTCGTCTATTTGCGTTATCAACTGATGCGCGGGCATATCGATGCGGCCGAGCTCGAATCCGAAGAGGCGAGAGTGCGTGAGTTGCTCGGCACCTCGAGCGAGCCGCACTTCAAAGAGTTTCTGGCGGCGTGGCCGCAGACGAGCGCGTGAGTCGGGGCGCAAAGCCGCCCGGCCCCCCCGAAGAGGGGTGTGTCGCGGCGCTCAACCATGATGGTGAGGGCGTACTGCGCGGTGCGAAGACCGCGTTCGTGCCCGGGGCGCTGCCGGGTGAACGCATCGTGTTTCAGCGCGTACGTCGACATCGTCAGCACGATGAGGGCGCACTCGTCGAAGTGCTCGACCCGTCGCCCTCACGGGTCAACCCGAAATGTGCGCACTTCGGTATTTGTGGGGGCTGCGCGATGCAGCATCTCGACCCGGTCGAGCAACTGGCGGCCAAGCAATCGGAGCTCGCCGAATCGCTTTTGCGCATTGGTCGGGTCGAGCCCGAGCGCTGGCTCGAGCCCTTGGCGGGGCCGGTCTGGAATTACCGTCGTCGGGCACGACTCGGCGCGAAGTGGGTCCCGAAGCGCGGACGGGTGTTGGTCGGTTTCAGGGAGCGACAAAAGCCGTATATCGCTGCGCTCGAACGCTGCGAAGTCCTTGCGAGCCCCCTCGATTCTTTGATCACGCCGCTTTCGGATTTGCTGACGGGGCTCGAGGCGAAGGCCTCGATCCCGCAAATCGAGGCGGCCGTCGGCGAGGACGGCGTGCTGCTCGTGTTCCGTAATCTTGTGGAGCTCGGCGCAGCCGATCGAGCGGCGTTACTCGCATTCGGGCGCGCGCAGGGTCTGCGGATTTGTCTGCAGCCCGGGGGTCTCGACAGTATCGTCGCACTCGATGGATCGTCGACGACGCTCGAATATCGATTGCCCGACGAACATCTGACTTTCGAGTTTTTACCGACCGATTTCATACAAGTGAACGGCGAGATGAACCGCGCCCTCGTGCGTCGGGCGATCGACCTGCTCGAGCTCGAGTCCTCGCATCGCGTACTCGATCTTTTCTGCGGGCTCGGGAATTTCACGCTTCCCATTGCGCGCCGGGTGCGCGAGGTCGTCGGTATCGAAGGGGAGGCGGGGCTCGTGGCGCGGGCCCGTCGTAACGCCCTGCGTAATCAATTGAGCAATGCGAGTTTCCATGTGGCTAATCTCGCAGAGCCCGACGGAGGTTCCGCCGCGCTGACCGGGCGATTCGATCGCGTGCTGCTCGATCCGCCGCGTGCGGGTGCGCTCGAGGTGCTGCCGCGTCTCGTCAAACTCGGCGCCTCCCGCATGGTCTACGTATCCTGTCATCCGGGCACGCTCGCCCGTGATGTCGGTGTGCTCTGCGCAGAGCATGGCTATCGATTGGTTGCTGCGGGGGTCGTCGATATGTTTCCGCATACGACGCATGTCGAGTCGATCGCGGTGTTGGAGGTGGATCGATGACGCTCGGACCTTTGATGATCGATCTCGAGGGCACCGCGTTGCAGCCCGTGGAGCGTGAACTGCTGCAACATCCGCTCGTCGGCAGCGTGATCCTCTTTGCGCGCAACTACGCCGACCCCGCGCAGCTGCGGCAGCTCGTAGCGGATATTCACGCGGCGCGTTCGCCGGCGCTCGTGGTCGGTGTCGACCACGAGGGCGGTCGAGTGCAGCGGTTTCGCGAGGGTTTTTCCCGATTGCCGCCCGCGCGTCGCATCGGTCACGAATATGATGCCTCGCCCCGTAACGGGCTCGCGCTCGCGCGCGAGATGGGATGGCTGATGGCGGCGGAGCTGCGCGAGGCGGGTGTCGATCTCTCTTTTGCGCCCTGCGTCGATCTCGATTACGGCGTGAGCGAGGTGATCGGTGATCGGTCTTTCCACGCTGATGCCGGCGTCGTGGGTGAGCTCGCCGTCGCGTACATGCACGGGATGCGCGCAGCGGGTATGGTCGCGACCGCCAAACATTTTCCGGGGCATGGCGCCGTCGTCGCCGATTCCCACCATGCCTTGCCGATCGATCGACGGACACTCGTCGATCTCGAGCCCGACGTCCGGCCGTATCGCGTGCTCATCGCAAACGGACTCGCCGGCGTGATGGTCGCGCACGTGCTTTATCCGGAGATCGACGACGTCCCGGCGAGTGCGTCGCGACGATGGATTCGCGGTTATCTGCGTGGCGAGTTGCGCTTTCAAGGCGTCGTTTTTGCCGATGACTTGTCGATGGCGGGGGCCGCGGCGGTGGGCGGCATCATCGAGCGCGCCGAGCGTGCGCTCGAGGCGGGCTGCGATGTGTTACCGGTCTGTAATCATCGCGACAGCGTGATCGCCTTGCTCGATGGTTGGCGACCTGCTGATGATGCAGCGGCCGTGCTTCGTCGGGTTCGTTTACGCGGTAAAGGCGCGGGACCGACCGGCACGCTGCGAGAGTCGGCCGAGTGGGCTGCCGCGCAACGCGCGCTCGAGCGCTGCGCCGCACCGCCGGATCTCAAGCTCGCCTAAGATTTCAGCGACTGCCCGGTGTGACGACGGCGATCACGCCGAGCCCCGGGTGGTCGTAATAATTTTTTTCGTTGAAGCGGATGCGTCGCAACTCGTTCATTTGTTGCGCACCGCCGCCCTCCGGCGAGTAGCGAAGGTTCATCCCGAAATGCAGCAGCGCACCTCGCTCGAGCAGAAAGCTACCCGACAGTCCGGGCACCTGGACCCCGAGCTGCTCCACCGATAAGCCGTTGCGCGATCCCCAGGTGCTCGCCGTCTGCATCCACCCCGTGTGTGCGAGGACGCGATAGCCGGCAGCGGTCAATTTTTGACGTGCCCCGCTCAGCTGCAGCTTGGCGGCCGGCAGCGGACCGAGATAACGGGCCATCTGCGTCGCGCCCGAGGCCGCATCGCCGGTGGCGGATCGGAGCGGCGTGGCGCCGGGCTCGCCCTCGCGCGCACCGCTCGTTCGAAAGACGATGACCTCGACCTGGTAGGACGAGGTACCGGCGCCCTGCGCGAGCGCAGCCGGGCTGCCGATGAGGCAGAGCAGCGGGAGCGAGGGCAGTAGCAGGCGGGACAGCAGCCAGAATCGTTGCATAGCGGCGTATGTTAGCTGAGCGCCTTCAATTCGTAGCGGTGAGCTTGTCGAGCAAAAGGCCCACGAATTCGTAGCGCTCGGCCTCGTCCTCGAGATCGTGCGACACGCGCAGTTTGAGCGGTCCCTCGAGTCGATACTCGCGGGAGCGGTCCTGGATCAGGCGAACGACCGCCTTCGGGTCGATACGGTTGTCGGCTTCGAATATCAAGTGACCGCCGTGGGCGCCGAAGTCGAGCCGGCGGATGCCGAGACGACGTGCCCGTAGCCGTAGGCGGGCGTTGCGCAGCAGGTTGTGGGTCTGGGGCGGCAGTTCGCCGAAACGATCGACGAGTTCGGCCGTGAGCTCCTCGAGTGCGGCGTCGTCGGCTGCCGCGGCGATGCGCTTGTAGAGCGCGAGACGCACATGCACGTCATTGACGTAGTCCTCGGGGAGCAGCGCCGGCACACGCATCTCGATTTCCGACTGCGAGGCGAGCGGCGCATCGAGATCGAGATGCTTACCTTCCTTCATGGCCTTCACGGCACGATCGAGCATGTCGAGGTAGAGCGTGAGACCGACTTCGGTCATCTCGCCGCTCTGTTCCTCGCCGAGCAGTTCGCCCGCGCCACGGATCTCGAGATCATGGGTTGCGAGCACGAAGCCGGCGCCGAGATCTTCGAGCGACTCGAGGGCTTCGAGGCGTTTGAGGGCGTCGCCCGCGAGCGCCTTGCGCGAGGGGATCATGAGATACGCGTAGGCCTGGTGATGCGAGCGACCGACGCGACCGCGCATCTGGTGCAACTGTGCGAGACCGAAGCGATCGGCGCGATCGATGAGAATCGTATTGGCGCTCGGTACGTCGATGCCGCTCTCGATGATGGTCGTGCACACCAAGATGTCGAAGCGCCGGTGGTAGAAGTCGACCATGAGTTGCTCGAGCTCGCGTTCGCGCATCTGGCCGTGGCCCACGCGAATGCTGGCTTCGGGCACGAGGGTGGCCAGCTTGTCGGCGAACTTGCCGATATCTTTGACCTCGTTGTGCACGAAATACACCTGACCGCCGCGACGCAGCTCGCGCAAGATGGCTTCGCGGATCGTCGCATCGCTCCACTCGCTGACGAAGGTCTTGATCGCGAGGCGTTCTGCCGGAGGCGTCGCGATCAACGAGAGTTCGCGCAACCCGCCGAGCGCCATGTTGAGCGTTCGCGGGATGGGCGTTGCAGTGAGGGTGAGCACGTGGACTTCGGCGCGTAGCGCCTTGAGGCGCTCTTTGTCGCGCACCCCGAAGCGGTGCTCTTCGTCGACGATGATGAGGCCGAGATCTTTGAAACGAGCATCGGCGTGCAAAAGTCGGTGCGTCGCGATGACGATGTCCACCGAGCCTTTTTCGATACCCTCGAGCACGGCAGCAGACTCGCGTGTCGAACGGAAGCGCGACAAGGACTCGATACGTACGGGCCAGTCGGCAAATCGATCGGCGAAGTTGGCGGCATGCTGTTGGGCCAGCAGGGTCGTCGGGACGAGTACGGCCACTTGTTTGCCCGCCTGCACGGCGACGAACGCCGCGCGCATTGCCACTTCCGTTTTGCCGAACCCCACATCGCCGCAGACGATACGGTCCATCGGCTGTTCGGAGGCGAGGTCTTTGATGACCTTATCGATGGCTTCGGCCTGATCCGCGGTTTCTTCGAACGGAAAGGCATTGGCAAAACTTTGATACTCGAGCTCGCGCGACGGCAGTTGGCTCGCGCGCCGTGCTTTGCGCCGCGCATAGAGATCGAGCAATTCGGCGGCGACATCGCGGACTTTTTCCGCTGCGCGCTTGCGGGCACGGGTCCATTGATCGGTCCCGAGTTTGTGCAGGGGTGCGGACTCCGGGGCGGCACCCGAGTAGCGACTCACGAGGTGCAGGGAATGCACGGGGACGTAGAGTCGATCGCCATCGCGATATTCGAGGACGAGGAACTCGCCGCTTTGACCCCCGACGTCCATGCTCTGCAGGCCGACATACCGTCCGACGCCGTACTCTTCGTGCACGACCGGTGCACCGGCCGTCAGCGTCTGCAGATCGCGGAGAATGGCATTCGGATCGGCCGTGACTTTGCGACGTCGGCGTTCCTGACGTGCGCGCGTGCCGAAGAGTTGTGACTCGGGCAACACGGTCAGCGCGGGATCGGTGAGCACGAGCCCGGCGAGTTCGGGCGCGACGGTCAGCGCGAGGCGGGACTCACTCGCGACGAAGGTCTGCCAGCCCTCGCAGGCGGCGGCCTTCAGGCCCGCACCACGCAGCAGCTCGCCAAGTACTTCGCGACGCCCGGCCGAGTCGGCCGCAAGCAGCACGCGACCCTCGTGCGCGGCGAGAAATTGCTGCAGCGGGGCGAGCGGCTTCTCGGCGCGGGGGTCGAGGCGTAGTTCGGGCGGTAATTTCGCGCCGAAATCATGCCGCGCCGGCGAAGACTCTTCGCTGCGGAACGTCTCGAGCACGATCTGTGGATAGCGCGAGAGTCCGCCGCGGATGGCTTCGAGATCGATGAAGAGTTCCTCGGGGCGTAACAAGGGGCGCTCGATATCGCCGCAGCGGTCGTCGTGGCGCAGCTGCAAGGCCTGCCAGGCACGTTCGATGGCGCCATCGAGGCTACCCGTGAGATCGGCGATGCGCGTGCGCGCGGGTAGATAATCGAACAGCGTATCGGTCGAATCAAAGAAAAGCGGCAGGTAGAACTCGATACCCGCAGGGGCGATGCCATCGCTCACGCCCCGATAGATGGCGCTGCGGGTCGGATCACCCTCGAAACGCGTGCGATAGCGACGACGGAACGCGCGCACCGCATCGCCATCGAGCGGCATCTCTCGCGCGGGCAGCAGACGCACGGCCGGAATCGACTCCCGCGAGCGCTGCGTGTCGGGATCGAACCGGCGGATGGCCTCGATCTCGTCGTCAAACAAATCGATGCGCAGCGGGCCGTCGGCGCCCATCGGGAAGACATCGAGCAGCGAGCCGCGCAGGGCGTACTCGCCGGGGCCTGCGACTTGGCTCACTGCGGAATAGCCCGCCTCGGTTAGGCGCAGTCGAAAGGCCTCGAGTGCCAGGCGTTCGCCGACCGCGAGCGAGAAGCTGCGGCTCGAGACGTATTGGCGCGGCGCAAGACGTTGCAGCAGCGTGTCGACGGTGACGAGCACGATGCCGCGTTGCAGTTCGGGGAGCTCGGCGAGCGCGAGCAGTCGATCGCTCGTGATGTCCGGGTGAGGCGAGAACACGTCGTAGGGCAGCACTTCCCAGTCCGGCAGGGTCAGTAGTCTTAAACCGGACGGGGCAAAGAACTGCAGTTCGGCGCGTCGTCGCTCGAGACTGCGGCTGTCGGGTTCGATGACGAGCCAGGGCTTGTCGTCGGTCGCCGCCGCCTCGGCCAGGGCGAGCGCCGTGGCGCTGCCAGGCAAGCCGCTCCAGTGCACCTGCGGGCGCCCGGAATCGGGGATGGGGGGCCGAAGGAGCCGAGACATGGGCGCGCAAGCTTACAGAGCCGTCTCGAGGAGGCAAGCCCCGGGATGGGACGGTCTCGTTATGGTTAAATCGAGCTCGAATGTTCCAGCCGTTGTCCCTGTTCGTCGGTCTGCGCTACGTGCGCTCGCGAACGCGGAAATTCTTCGTGTCGTTCATCACCTGGGTCTCGCTGGCCGGGGTGGCCGTGGGCGTTGCCGCTCTCATCGTGGTGTTGTCGGTCATGAACGGCTTCGAGGGCGAGCTGCGTGACCGGTTGCTGGCCCTCTCGAGCCATGCGCGGGTGATCGTCGCCGGCGAGTCGGAACCGGGACCGCCCGCCTCGGGCGACGTGCGCGCGGGGGCGCCTGCCCGCGCGGGTGATTTCGACTGGCAGGGGGCGCTCGCGGTGCTGCGATCCGATCCGAGAGTGCGGGGTGTCGCACCGTATGCCGAGATTCAAGCGCTCGCGCTGCGCACACCCGAAATGCTGCCCGTACAACTGCGAGGCGTCGATCCGCAACTCGAGCCCGCGGTGTCCGCGGCCGCCTCGGCGATGGTCGAAGGACGCCTCGAGGAGCTCGTGGCCGGGAGCGATCGCATCGTGCTCGGCAGCGTGGTGGCGCGTCTGCTCGGCGTCGCTGTGGGCGATCGGGTGACCCTGCTGGTGCCCGGCGTCGCCGAGGGTGGGGCGCCTGCGCCCCGATTGCGTGAGTTCGTCGTGAGCGGAATTTTCGAGATCGGCTTGCACGATCACGACGGGACGCTCGCGCTCGCGCATCTCGATGATGTGCGTGCGCTCACCGCTGACGATGCGCGCGCCTTCGGTTTGCACGTGAAGCTCGATGACCCGATGTCGGCTCCCGCACTCAATGCGCAAGTCGGTGATCGGCTCGGTGCCGGGCTCACTTTGCGCGATTGGACGCAAGATCACGCCAATTATTTCCGCGCCATCCGCATCGAGAAGCGGATGATGTCGATTATTTTGATGCTGATCGTCGGTGTGGCCGCGTTCAATATCGTCGCGATGCTCGTCATGGTGGTGACCGATAAGCGAACCGATATCGCCATTTTGCGCACCCTCGGTGCGTCGCCACGTAGCGTGCTCGGAGTGTTTCTCACGCAAGGACTCGTGATCGGCTGGGCGGGTGTCGCCTTAGGCGTTGCGCTCGGTGTCGTGCTCTCGCTCAATGTCGGCGACATCGTGCCGCTCATGGAATCGGCGTTCGGCTTTCAGGTGATGGATCCGAGCGTGTACTACGTGACGCGTATCCCCGCAGACTTGCGTGGCGAGAACGTTCTCACCATCGCTCTGATCGCGCTGCTCGTCACGGCACTCGCCACCGTGTACCCCGCACTTCGCGCCTCGCGTGTCGCGCCTGCCGAAGCCTTGAGGTACGAGTGATGGTGCGCGACGCTTGGACCTGGATGGTCGGCACCCGTTATCTGCGTTCAACGCATCGGCGGGGGTTCGTGTCGTTCGTCGCCTTCATGTCGACGTCGGGTCTCATGCTCGGTGTCGCCGTGCTGATCGTGGTGCTGTCGGTGATGAACGGCTTCGAGCGTGAGTTGCGTTCGCGAATTTTGTCGGTGACCTCGCATGCCACGCTGATGGGGCTCGAGGGTACGCTCGAAAATTGGCAGGACATACGCCGACTCGCGCTCGCCTCACCGGGCGTCCGCCACGCCGTCCCGTACGTCGAGGCGCAAGCGATGATCGCCAAGGATGCTCGCGTGCTCGGAAGCGCGGTGCGCGGCATCGATCCTTCGCTCGAGCGCGAGGCGACCGGTCTCGCTCAACGCGTTCGGGATGCTCGCATCGAGGATCTGACGCCCGGGTCCTGGAAGATCATTCTCGGTGCGACGCT
>JBMTZJ010000059.1:0-8924 GCA_049455515.1 Steroidobacteraceae bacterium | reverse complement strand
AAGTCCGCTGCGCATATCACCGTAGCTCGTCGGGTCGCGATGGTATGGGTGATCATCGTCATGGTCGCCGCGGTGCTCGTCGGTCTCACGGGTCGATTGGTATTGCCCGAGTCGCTTGTCGGAACCGATACCGAAAAAGTCTTCATCGTGATGTCGACCACATTTCTGCATCCTGCTCTGGCCGGGCTTTGCCTCGCCGGCATAATGGCAGCGGTCATGAGTACGGCGTCCGCTCAGCTTCTCGTGGCATCTTCAGCGTTCACCCAAGACTTCTACAGCAGCCTGTTCCGACCGAACGCGAGTACCCACGAACTGCTTTGGGCTGGACGATTGTCGGTTTTGGTCGTCGCGGCTTTGGCATTCGTTATCGCTCTTAATCCAGACAGTACGGTTCTCAGTCTCGTCGCTTGGGCGTGGGCCGGGTTCGGCGCTGCATTCGGGCCCGCCATCATTCTCTCGCTGTACGATAAAAAGACCACGCGCAATGGGATATTGGCCGGTATTCTCGTCGGCGGCTTGACCGTCATTCTTTGGAAGCAAGGCGCTGCACTCGGCGGATGGTTCGCGCTCTACGAACTCGTCCCCGGATTTATCTTGTCGATGCTTGCCATCGTCATCGTGAGCCGGCTCCAACCAAATTCGGCTACGATGCCCGCGTGACGACGTCGATTGAAGCTAAGTTCGGTCCGGTACGGCTTGCGCCGGGATATACCCGATGGAATGCGCAGACCTATCTGTTCGCAGCCTTCATCACCATCGGCATGCTGGCTTTCGTCAGCTTCATTCAGCCCTATCTGCTCAATGCCAATCTGAAGGTCCCGGCCGACGAGCAGGGCCGTGCGTTAGGATTACTCGGGTTCGCGAATGAAATCGTCTCGCTGTTGTTGGTAGCGCCCTTCGGTGCGCTTTCCGACAAGATCGGCCGAAGGCCGGTGTATGCGCTCGGGTTCGTTTGGCTCGCAGCCGGATTTTTTCTATATCCGCTCGCTCAAACATTTCCCCAGCTGCTGGCGTGCGCTCTGTTTTTTTCGGTCGGCGTCGCAGCCGTCGGTTGCATGCTGGCGACGGTACTTGCTGACACGCCGCAAGAGGAGTCGCGCGGTCTATTCGTCGGCATCACCGGATTCTGTCAGGGCTTGGGCGCAACGCTCGCGGTGCTCGTCCTCGGCAAAGTTCCCCAGCGCCTTGCGGCGGAAGGGATGGATGCCGCCATGGCCGGACGTGTCACGCTCGGAATAGCTGCTGGGCTATGTCTCGTGACGGCACTCGTGTGTTGGTTGGGGCTCAAGCGTGGCACGCCGAGTCAGATTGGTGAACGAGAGCCCTTACGAGTATTGCTGCGAACGGGGCTCGCAGCCGCACGGGCTAATCCGCGCATTTGGTTTGCCTATATGTTGCAGTTTGTTTCTTTTGCAGATCGCGTGGTCATCGGCACGTTTTTCAGTGCCCGTCTTCAGCAAACCGCGATCGCGAATGGACAGACTGTTGCCGAGGCGGCTTCTGCAGCGACGAAGCCCTATGTCATCGCCAATGTGTCGGCATTACTGTTTGCGATCGTGTTCGGATTGATGCTGGACAAAATGAATCGAATCACGGCCGGTGTCGTGGCGATGGCTGTCGCCGGCGTGGGTTATATCGCCGGTGGATTCGTGGGCGATCCGACGAGCAATTGGATCATCCCGGTCGCAATCCTGCTCGGACTCGGACAAATCTGCGCGATCATTGCGAGCCAGACCGTGCTCGGACAAGAAGCACCCCAAGACGTCCGCGGCGCCGTCTTCGGGCTCGCAGGAATTTTTGCCTCATGCGGCATTCTGTTCACGACAGCCGTAGGCGGCTTGATGTATGACATCGTCGGTAAGGGCGCTCCGTTCTTCGTGATCGGCGCGGTCAACGCCAGCATCATGGTGTTCGGTCTCTATCTGTTACGTTCAAAGCCTGCCGCGTGAAACTAAATATTGCGACCTGTCGTCCGTTGCCAGAGCCGGACGTCGACGAAGAGCTATTACTCGGTGCGCTTAGTGCAGCGGGCATCGACGCGACAATGGTGGCATGGCACGACTCTGCTGCCTGGGAACAACCTGCACCGACGCTCATTCGATCGACATGGGACTACATCCATCGCCCGAGATCATTTGCGGAATGGATCGTGCGAGTCTCTGCAATGGCGCCGCTCTGGAATCCCGCGAGCATCATTTTCGAAAACCTCCACAAGCGATATCTGCTCGAGCTTGCTGCGCGAGGCGTCCCGATTACTCCGACGACCCTGCTCGAACAGGGAAGCGAAGTAAATCTCGCCACACTCTGCGCGGCCCGCGGTTGGAACGACATCGTGATCAAGCCTGCCGTAGGCGCCGGGTCATTCGAAACCCATCGATTTCGCGGCTCGTCGCCAGAGGCCGCTGAGACGCTTCGGCGTCTCCTCGACGAGCGAGACGTACTCGTCCAGCCGTTTTTGCGGGCGGTTGACGGGCACGGTGAGCGAGCGCTCGTATGGATCGACGGAGAGTTCACTCACGCGGTCCGAAAATCTCCGCGCTTTTCGGGCAGTGACGAGCAGGTTTCTGAGGCGGTTTCGATTTCGAGGTTGGAGCGGGTTGTAGGGGAGGCGGCGCTTGCCTCGATTGCGCATGATTTGCTCTATGCGCGTGTCGATGTAGCGCCTGGCGATGACGGAACACCCGTTGTGATGGAGCTTGAGCTGATCGAGCCCTCGTTGTTCCTCAAGCAGCATCCACCTGCGCTCGAGCGTCTCGTCTCAGCAATCGTTCGACGACTCAGCGGTTGATCAGCCCACGATCGCGATCGCGAGACCTTCAGGAGATTCGAGCCGCGTTCCCTCTGCGACTCCGTGCCGATGAAAGACGAGAGCAGGACGGTCAAATCGCGACTCTTCGTGAATCGCCATCACTAAACCTCCGGCGCGCAGCCAGGTCGCTGGCCAGCAGGGTCTTCCCTCCCAAGGCTCTGCGCCCAAAGCCTGCCAAAACCCAGCGCTGATCTCCGGGGCCGCCGACGGCAGACTGAACGCTAGAAACTCCCCGAGCGTCGGACTCGTCGATGCGGGATTCCAAGCGTCATCGGGATGTGTGGCTCGCTCCAGCAGAGTAATCATATGCCCCGCAGGATCTCGTAAACCGAATTCATTAAAGCAATCCGGTCCCGTCTTCGCGAACGCGATCACGGCACCTGCCTCACGGTATGCAGTCAGTGCTGCATTAACGTCATCATGAACGCTCGTGAACGAAGGTGATGGAAACTTGTACTCGTGCAACCCGAGAGTGACGCCCCCGAGGGTGACGATCGCATAAGGATGAGGCCAAACATTTCCGACGCTTCCTCTGGCGAACCCCATCAACTCGTAAAAACGAATTGAGGCATCAAGATCTTGCGTACTGACGCTGATCTCATGAAATCGCCCGAGATCGAGCGAGTTGGCCGATGCAGGAACCATGGTTACTGCGCGACGCCCGCCTGCCAAAGAATGAACGCGTATTCTTCCGCCACTTCGCGATAGCGCTCGAAGCGCCCCGACTTTCCACCGTGTCCCGCTTCCATATTGGTGCGTAGCAACAGAGGATTACGATCCGTCTTCACGCTGCGAAGCTTCGCCACCCATTTTGTGGGTTCCCAATACTGCACCTGACTGTCCCACAGCCCGCTCGTTACCAGCATGGCCGGGTAATCGCGCGCGCTGATCTGATCGTAAGGTGAGTACGACAACATATAGTCGTGGGCAGCTCGGTCTTTCCCCGGATTGCCCCACTCGTCGAACTCGTTGGTCGTCAGTGGGATGCTCTCATCGAGCATCGTCGTGACGACATCCACGAAGGGCACATGGACGACGAGAGCTTTGTATTCAGTGGGTGCGAGATTTGCAACGGCACCCATCAATAAGCCACCGGCACTACCACCCATACCAAAGACGCGAGTGGGGTCTGCCACCTTTTCGGCGACGAGATAGCGTGTGACATCGACGAAATCAGTGAACGTATTTTTCTTATTAAGAAGCTTCCCGTCTTCATACCAGCTACGACCCATTTCTTGCCCGCCGCGAACATGCGCAATCGCGTAAACGAAGCCGCGATCGACTAGCGAGAGCACCGGCGATCGGAAGCTAGGCTCAGTAGAGAAGCCATAGGATCCGTAAGCATATTGGTAAACAGGCGCGGTTCCATCGAGCTTTGTTCCATGGCGATAGAGCAACGTGACAGGAATCTTCACGCCATCGCGCGCGGTCGCGAAGCGAAACTCCGCGGCGTACTTCGAAGAGTCGAACCCACCGAGCACCGGCTCCTGCTTCAACAGTCGACGCTCCCCTGTGGCCATATCGAAGTCGTAAGTGGTGGCCGGCGTCGTTGGAGACGTGTAGACGTAGCGAAGTAGATTGGTGTCCTGCTCCGGGTTGTTTCCGATGGCCATCATGTAGGCCGAATCTGCCGCGTCCATCAGAAAATTCTTCTTTCCGTCCCACGAGCGAACGCGGATTTTTTGTAGGCCACCAGAACGTTCGGAGACGCTGAGGTAGCGATCAAAAGCATCAAAGCCGCCAATGAAGGCATCGACGCGATGCGGGATGACGTCTTTCCATGTGTTGCGATCACCCACGGTCGCCTTAGGCGCCTCGACGATTCGGAAATTTTTAGCCTGCCAATTCGTGCGGATGATGAATCGATCACCGAGATCTTCGAGTTGATACTCGTGGTCTCGTTCGCGAGGCAGCGCAACCTGAAATGTAAGTTTCGGGTCGCTCGCGTCGGCATAACGATATTCACTCGAAACCGTACTCTGTGAGGCGATATAGATGTATCGATCAGATTTCGATTTCTCTACGCCCATGTAGAAGCTCTCGTCCTCTTGTTCGTAGACGAGCGTATCTTTGACAGGGTCCGTCCCGCGCTCATGGCGATAAACCTTATTGCCGAGCAAGGTTTGTGGGTCTTTACGAATGTAGATGAGCGTGCGGTTATCGTTAGCCCAGGCCGCATCGGGCTCGACATTGCTTAGTACGGTCGGCAGGAATTCGCCCGTGACGAGATCCTTGATGCGGATCTCGTACTGCCGGCGTCCCACGGTATCTTCCGCGACGGCTGCCCACCGACCGTCGACGCTGACTTCGAGACCGGCGAGTTGATAAAAGTCGTGACCCTCGGCGCGCTCGTTTCCATTGATCAAAATTTCTTCAGGGGCATCGAGGGTGCCCTTTCGCCGCGCAAAAATCGGGTATTGCTTCCCGGTCTCGTAACGCGAGTAGTACCAGTATCCATTCCGACGCTGCGGGACACTGGAATCATCCTGTTTAAGACGTCCGATGATTTCTTCATAAACTTTTTGCTCGAGCGAACGGTGCGGGGCCATCACCGACCTCAAGTAGTCGTTCTCGGCTTCAAGATAAGCGATCATCTCGGGATTCTTTCGCTCATCGTCGCGCAACCAATACCAGGGATCGACGCGATCGCCGAAGGGTGATGAGACGACGTGCGGGCGTTGCGCCGCAGTCGGGGGTTTAAGTTCCGTTGCATTCACGATGGTCGTTCCTCGATAGCCGCCAATCACGACGAGTAGAGCCACTACTACTAAGCGGATGATCTTTGAAGAAATCATGGGGCGCGTCTCCGTCGTCGTTAAGGGTGCCGCTGTGACTGTCCGGCCTGAGCGATCAGGCGGTCCAGTACAATCATGGCGCCGATCGACACCAACGACAACGCCGCACAGAATCCGAGTACCGGAAGAGGGGTATCCGTCGCGACGAAACCCATGGATTGCACAGCGATGGCCGCACCAGCCTGCTGCGAAAATCCGATCATCCCAGATGCCACCCCGGCATACCCGGGAGCGAGACGAACCGCCGTGGCGGTGATGTGGGGAAGCGACAAGCCCTGGGCGAAGGCGAGGGGCAGCATCGGCCCAAACCACCAAATGGGATCCGTGAACCCGGCAACTACGAAGCCGAAGGCTGCACAGGCGGAGAGCGCTTGCAGACCGATCCCGAAGCGCGCGACTTTTTCGATTGCGGCATGGCCTCTCAGGCGCGATACATAAAGGTTTCCGAGGAAGTATCCGATCGAAAGGAAAAGAATGTAGATGCCGAAGTCCGTGGCCGGTCTCCCCAGCATATCGGCGAGTAGATAGGGAGCGACGGTGATAAACCCCAAGTACAACGCGTAGATGATCGCGGCATCGAGTGCACAGCCAAGAAACGCCCTATTGCGGAGCACTTCGATCGACGCTCGTCCGACAGCAGATAAGGACATCACGCCCGCGTGTGCGACGCGAGTCTCCGGCAAGGCGCGCCATGCCACCGCGGCGCTGATGCCAGACGCGACCAAGAGCAGCAGGAATGGTGAATGCCAGCCAAACTTTTCGGTGAGAGAACCTCCGAGCCATGGCGCGATGGCAGTACCCATCATCATTACGAGCGTCAAAGTCGCTAGCGCGCGAGTGAGACGCCAATCCTTATGGATATCTCCGAGAATCGCGCGCGATACGGTCGTGGTCGCTGCACAACCGGCAGCCTGTATCGCTCTAGCAAGAACGACGAGCTCGAGTGTCGGCGCGATATACGCGAGCGCCGATCCGATAAAAAACACCCCGATCCCCCCAAGCAACATGGGTCGCCGACCCAATCGGTCCGACAACGGTCCAGCAAGAGGAATGCCCAGTGCAAATACCAGCAGGAAAACGCTGATGACAGCCTGTGTCGCAGCGGTTGTCGCGTCGAATTCCGCACGAATCGCGGGCAGGGCAGAGAGCAATATCAGGGTCGAGACAGGCCCGAGCGCACTACACGCCGCCAGTAATGGAAATAACCCGCGTGGCGACGCGGCGCCATCGCGAGCGATAGAGTCGTTCACGTACCAAGGCCGCCCACACAGACGTACTTGAGTTCCGTGTAATCGTCGATGCCGTAACGTGATCCTTCTCGACCCAGTCCGGATTCTTTGATGCCTCCGAACGGCGCAACCTCTGTGGAGAAAAGTCCGGTATTCACGCCGACGATCCCGTATTCGAGGGCTTCTTGCATACGCCAGCTGCGCGCGAGGTCCCGGGTATAGAAATAGGCGGCTAAACCAAACTCGGTATCGTTCGCCATCTTGATAACGTCTTCTTCCGTATCGAAGCGGAATAACGGAGCGACTGGCCCAAACGTCTCTTCACGCGCAACCCGCATGGCGGGGGTGACACCGACGAGAACGGTGGGTTCGAAAAAATTCCCGCCGAGAGCGTGTGACTTGCCACCACAGGCGATACTTGCCCCTTTCCCGACGGCATCCTCGATGTGAGCTTTAACCTTTGCTAATGCGCGGGCATCGATCAGAGGCCCTTGTTCGGTGGGGCCAGCCAGACCATCGCCGACACGCAAGGTTGCAACGGCCTTGACCAAGCGCCGAGCGAACTCATCGTAAATGCCGGCCTGGACGTAAAACCGATTGGCGCACACACAGGTTTGACCCGTGTTGCGATACTTGCTCGCCATCGCGCCTTGTACGGCTGCATCGATATCCGCGTCATCAAAAACGATGAATGGCGCGTTGCCGCCCAATTCCATCGAGACTTTCTTGACCGTGCCTGCGCATTGCGCAAGCAATTTTTTACCAACCGCTGTTGACCCTGTGAAGCTCAGTTTACGTACTAATGAGTTTGCAGTGAGCTCGCCGCCGATCGCCTCGGCATCTCCGGTGACGACACTGAAAACTCCTGCCGGGACGCCGGCACGACTTGCGAGTTCGGCGAGTGCGAGTGCGGAGAAAGGTGTCTGTGGGGCCGGCTTCGATACGAACGCACAACCGGATGCGAGTGCGGGGCCCAATTTACGGGTGATCATCGCTGCCGGGAAATTCCATGGTGTGATCGCTGCTGCAACCCCAACCGGCTGACGTAATACGAGAAGTCTCGAATCGGCGCGGAAAGTGGGAATCACATCTCCATAAGCGCGTTTACCCTCTTCGGCAAACCACTCGATGAAGGATGCGGCATACGCCACCTCACCTTTGGCCTCAGCCAACGGCTTACCTTGCTCGGCGGTCATGATGACGGCGAGGTCGTCGGTATGGGCAATCATCAGCTCCGCAAATTTACGCAGGATGACGGCGCGTTCCTTGGCCGTTTTACGGGCCCAAAGTGGCTGAGCTCGAGCGGCGGCCTCGATGGCACGCCTGGTCTCGGAAGCGCGCATCAAGGGTACTTCGCCGACGAGGGCGCCATTAGCCGGGTTGAGGATACGTACTTTTGCGCCGTCATCGGCAGCACACCAAGCGCCGTCAATGAATGCCGCTTCACGCAATAGTGCAGAATCTTTGATGTTGAGAGCCGTCATTTTTGAACACCATACTGTGTGCGATAGTCACGCAGGGCTTGAAGATGCGTCGCAGAAAGCGCCTCTCTTTCCGGCGCCGCCTTGGACAGAATTTCGATGAGATCAGCGAGCGTCAGAAGACTGATGCAGCGTAGGCCGAACTCGGCCTCAACCTCTTGCACGGCCGAGCGCTCGCCCTGGCCCCGTTCTTGACGATCAAGTGCGAGCAGGACGGCCACGGGTTCGGCGCCCGCACGCCGAATGAGTTCGACGGATTCACGAATGGCCGTACCGGCCGTGATGACGTCATCAACGATCACCGCCTTGCCCACCAGAGGGCGCCCGACCATTTGTCCGCCCTCGCCATGATCTTTGACTTCCTTACGATTGAACGCCCACGGCACATTACGTCCATGTCTTTCGGATAGGGCCATAGCCGTCGCCGAGACGAGCGGAATGCCCTTATAAGCCGGACCGAACAACATATCGAAAGTCAGCCCGGAGCCATGAAGGGCGTCTGCATAGCACTGACCTAGAACAGCGAGGGATTCTCCGTCGTTGAACAAGCCGGCGTTGAAAAAGTAGGGGCTCTCACGTCCCGACTTCAGCGTGAACCGGCCGAATCGAA
>JBMTZJ010000058.1:0-9013 GCA_049455515.1 Steroidobacteraceae bacterium | reverse complement strand
GGCATGGCCTCGCCGACACCGAGGCGCGTTACCGTCAGCGCTACGTCGATCTCATCATGAACGAGGAAAGCCGCGTGGTGTTCCGTAAGCGCACGCGGCTCGTTCGGTATCTGCGCGACATGCTCGACACGCTCGGATTCATGGAAGTCGAAACGCCGATGATGCAGCCCATTCCGGGTGGTGCAGCCGCGCGGCCGTTCATCACGCACCACAATGCGCTCGACATCGACATGTACCTGCGTATCGCGCCGGAGCTCTATCTCAAGCGGCTCGTCGTGGGCGGTTTCGAGCGTGTCTATGAAATCAACCGGAACTTCCGTAACGAGGGACTGTCGACGCGACACAATCCCGAGTTCACGATGCTCGAGTTGTATCAGGCGTATGCCGACTACCACGATCTCATGGATCTCGTGGAGCGCATGATGCGCGGTGCGGCCGAAGCGGTGGTCGGAGCGCTCGAGTTCGATTCGCAGGGCCAACGATACGACTTATCGAAGCCGTTCGCGCGGATCACGGTCGAGGACATCATCCTGCGTGAAAATCCGCAGCTCGATCGCGCCAAGCTTCGCGATGTCGCTTATCTGCGTACCGCATGCGAAAAACTCGGTATTCCCTGGAAGCCGGGCGATGGCGCGGGCAAGCTACAAATCGAAATCTTCGAAAAGACGGGCGAGCACACGCTGCAGCAACCGACCTTCGTCTACGCGTATCCGGCCGAGGTCTCGCCGCTCTCGCGGGCCAACGATGCCGATCCGTTCCTCACCGATCGCTTCGAGTTCTTTGTGGGCGGGCGCGAACTCGCCAACGGATTCTCGGAGCTCAACGATGCGGAAGATCAGGCCGCACGTTTTCAGGCGCAAGTGGCTCGCAAGGAGTCGGGCGACGATGAGGCCATGTTTTACGATGCCGATTATGTGCGTGCGCTCGAGTACGGCATGCCGCCGACGGCTGGGCTCGGCGTCGGGATCGACCGCCTCGTGATGTTTTTGACGGACTCGCCGTCGATCCGCGACGTGCTGCTATTCCCGCAGATGCGCCCGGAGTAGGGCGCGCCTACTCGGGCAGCGCGTAACTCATCGGTAGTGCGACGGCCTCAAACCGGGGCGTCTCGTCGCTTTTTCCGGCGGCTTGATCGACCGACGCGTCGGTCGCATCGGGTGCGACGGTCTCCTGCGCGGTCGGTCCGAAGGTCGTCACGGCAAGACATTCCGTTCCCGCCGGTCCGGGCGCGACGTTCACGACCTGCGCGGTGCGGGTCGTCGCGCCCTCGGTCAACCGAATCTTTTGACCGGGCTGCAACGCCGGATCGGACGACGTCGAGGTGCCGAGGATCCGAAATCTTTGGGCACGACGTTTGACACGTCCGCGGTAGTGAGCGCGCGCGATGACCTCTTGTCCGGTATAGCAACCCTTCGTGAACGAGATGCCGCCGAGCGCGTCGAGGTTCAACATTTGCGCGACGAATTCTCCGCGAGTGGACTCGGAGAGCTCGGGAAGACCCGCGGCGATGTCAGCGAGACGCCAAGCGGCGAGCGCTGCCTCGTTCGCCGTAGTGCTCGGGGGCGCTGCGTCGTGCTCGAGGGGACGGAGGCGTATCACCCGTCCGTCCGCCGCGTGACGCCAGATGATCGTCGAGCCTTCGGTGCGCGCGCTGCCCATCGCGGCGGGTAGTGACGCGTCCTCGGACATACCTTCGATGAGCCAATGCGCCGTGTCGTCGCTGAGCGTGGCTTTGGCTCTCAACAAAAACTTGCGTAGCGTGACGAGCGTGTCGGGCAGCAGGGTGCGCGGTAGCACACAGAGCACGTCCTCCGATCCGACGGGTACGAGACGCAGTAGCGCGGTCATTCGACCTTGCGGGTTATGCAGACCGGCGAGTTCGACGCGGTCAGGGGCGAGGTGCAGCAGATCTTGCGACAACTGACCGTTCAAGAACTTTCGGGCGTCCGCGCCGCGTACGGCGATCAGGCCGAGATGCGCGAGCGACACGAGCGGGGTGGGGGCGGTGTGATTCACGATACCTGTTAAAGAAAATTGTGCATCAAGTTCAGGATCTTACCTGTGGTCTTGGTACCCCGATTCTGGCATCATTCCGCCCCGATGCAGAATGATCCTCAGGGGGTGGATCGGCCCGCGTCCGCGGCCCGATCGTTGCCCGAAATCTCTGTGGTAGTCAGCCCGCCCGCGGGGTTGGCCGAGCCCGTGGCGGTTGCCGAGATCGGCGGACCCAAGGGCCCCGAACCCACTCGCTATGGCGATTGGGAAAAGAACGGCCGCTGCATCGACTTCTGAACCACGGGAATCTTTTAGCGATGCGTCAACGTCCCCTGTCTCCCCATCTCGGTGTGTACAAATTTGCGTACACCATGGCGACCTCGATCCTGCACCGTGCGACGGGTCTCGCGCTCTCTGCGGGGCTCATCGCCCTCGCGGTGTGGTTGATCGCTGCAGCGACGGGTCCTGAGGCCTATGCGGCGGTGGTCGCGGTGCTCGGAGGCGGGTTCGGGAAATTATTGCTGGCCGGCGTGTTGATCGCGTTCAGTTATCACCTCTTCAACGGCTTGCGTCACCTCAATTGGGATCTCGGGCGAGGTCTCGAGAAGCCTGAGGCGCGACGCAGCGCTGCGATCGTCGTGATCGCGACGGTGCTGCTCGCGGGCGCGTCGCTGTATGCGGCGTTCTTCGCCGGGGTGCCGCGATGAGTCTGCGCAGCCCGCTCGGCAAAGTGCTCGGACGAGGCTCGGCGAAGCAGGGCGTCAGCCATTGGTGGGTGCAGCGCGTCACGGCCATCGCGCTCATTCCTTTGACGATCTGGTTCGCGTTTCAGCTCTTGCACCTTCCGACCACCGACCTCGACGCCGTGCGCGCATGGGTGGCCTCGGGCTTCAACCCGGTGTGGCTGTTGCTGTTCGTCGGTGCCGTCACCTGGCACTCCTCGCTCGGTGTGCAGGTGGTGATCGAGGACTACATCCCCCACAAGGGTGCAAAGGTTTCGGCGCTACTTGCCAACACGTTTTTTCATATCGTCGTCGCGGTCGCGTGCAGCTATGCCGTGTTGCGCATCGCGTTCACCACTTTTTCCGCGGGATGATCCGAGATGCCTTCGTACACGTTCATTGATCACACCTACGATGTCGTTGTCGTCGGCGCCGGTGGCGCGGGACTTCGTGCGACGCTCGGACTCGCCGAAGCGGGGCTGTCGACGGCCTGCATCACCAAAGTATTCCCGACGCGTAGCCATACGGTCGCCGCGCAAGGGGGTATCTCGGCGGCTCTCGGCAACATGGGTGAGGACGACTGGCGGTATCACTTTTACGACACCATCAAGGGTTCCGACTGGCTCGGCGATCAAGATGCGATCGAGTTCATGTGTAAAGAGGCGCCAGCCGCCGTCATCGAGCTCGAGCATTACGGTGTGCCGTTCTCGCGCACGCCCGATGGCCGTATTTATCAGCGGCCGTTTGGTGGCATGACGACGCAGTACGGTAAGGGCATCGCGCAGCGCACGTGCGCGGCGGCCGATCGCACCGGGCACGCCATGCTGCACACGCTCTATCAGCAGTCGATCAAGAACGAGGCGGAGTTCTTCATCGAATATTTTGCGATCGATCTCATCATGGAAAACGGCGAGTGCCGCGGTGTCGTCGCGCTCAACCTCGCCGAGGGCACGCTCCATCGGTTCCGCGCCCATCTCGTGATTCTCGCAACGGGCGGCTACGGCCGTGCGTATTTCTCCTGTACATCGGCGCACACCTGTACGGGCGACGGCGGCGGCATGGCCTTGCGCGCCGGGTTGCCGTTGCAAGACATGGAGTTCGTGCAGTTCCATCCGACCGGCATCTATGGTGCGGGCTGTCTAATCACTGAGGGCTCGCGAGGTGAGGGGGGTTATCTCACCAACTCGCGGGGTGAGCGTTTCATGGAGCGCTATGCGCCGAATGCGAAGGATCTCGCTTCGCGTGACGTCGTGTCGCGTTCGATGACGATCGAGATCCGCGAGGGGCGTGGCGTCGGCAAGGACGCCGACCACATCCACCTGCACCTCGAGCACCTCGGCCCCGAGGTCATCAAGCAGCGACTGCCGGGCATCGCGGAAACCGCACGTATTTTTGCGGGCGTCGATGTCAACAAAGAACCGATCCCCGTCTTGCCGACCGTGCACTACAACATGGGCGGTATCCCCTGTAATTACCACGGTGAAGTGGTCACGCTCAAAAACGGCAATGCCGATACGGTCGTGCCGGGGCTCATGGCGGTGGGTGAGGCCGCTTGCGTGTCGGTACACGGCGCCAACCGCTTGGGTTCGAATTCTTTGCTCGATCTCGTCGTGTTCGGACGTGAAGCGGGTCGGCACGCGGCATCGATCGTGAAGCCGGGGGAGTCGCACAAACCGCTGCCGAAAGATGCGGGCGACCTCGCGCTCTCGCGCCTCGATCGCTTCCTGCACGCCAACGGCAGTCGTCCGACTTCGGCGGTACGCCTCGAAATGCAGAAGATCATGCAGTCCGATGCCGCCGTCTTCCGCACCGGCAGCTCGCTGCAAGAAGGCTGCGACAAGCTGCAGAACACCTACGAATCGTTTGCCGATGTACGTACGAGCGATCGCGGTCTCGTCTGGAACACCGATCTCATCGAGACCCTCGAGCTCGACAACCTGCTCGGGCAGGCGATGGCGACGGTCCGCTCAGCAGAAAATCGTAAGGAGAGCCGCGGCGCGCATGCGCGTGAAGACTTCAAAGAGCGCGACGACGTCAACTGGATGAAGCACACGCTGTGCTGGGTGGATGACAAGGGTCGTACCCAGATCGACTACCGCCCGGTACACCTCAATACTTTGACCCAAGACGTCGAGCCGATTCCGCCGAAGGCTCGCACCTACTGATCGCCTGAGGATCTACAGACCATGGTTCAGCTCAGACTGCCCGAGAACTCGCGTATCAACCGCAACGGCAAGGTGCACAAGGCGCCCGCCGAGGCGACCAACGTTCGCACGTTCAAGGTGTATCGCTACGATCCGGGCTCGGGGGAGAACCCGCGCGTCGACACCTTCGAGGTCGACATGGACCGCTGCGGACCGATGGTGCTCGATGCGCTCATCAAGATCAAAAACGAGATCGATCCGACCCTGACCTTCCGCCGCTCGTGCCGTGAGGGGATCTGCGGCAGTTGCGCGATGAACATCGACGGCACCAACACGCTCGCCTGCACCAAGAGCTGTGGCGACGTGAAGGGCGAGGTGAAGATCTATCCGTTGCCACACATGCCGGTGGTCAAAGATCTCGTGCCCGACTTGACGCAGTTCTACGCGCAGTACGCCTCGGTCAAGCCGTGGCTGCAGTCGCGCACGCCGGCTCCGCCCGACCGCGAGCGGCTGCAGTCCCCCGAAGATCAAGAAAAGATCGACCGTCCCTCTGCCTGCATTCTTTGCGCCTGCTGCTCCACCTCGTGCCCGAGTTACTGGTGGAACGGTGATCGCTACCTCGGCCCGGCGGCCTTGCTGGCGGCCTACCGCTGGATCATCGACAGTCGAGACGACGCCACGGGCGAGCGACTCGATGCGCTGGAAGATCCGTTTCGGCTGTATCGGTGCCACACGATCATGAATTGCACCGAGGCCTGTCCGAAGGATCTCAACCCGGCTAAAGCCATCGCCGAGATCAAGGTCATGATGGCCGAGCGCGAGCACGCTTGAGCGAGATCGGTCGGCTGCGCTGGCGTTGCCGACGCGGCATGAAGGAACTCGATGTGCTCCTCGAGCGTTGGCTCAAGCGATACGGCGCCGCGGCCAGCGCCGCTGATATTCGGGCGTTCGAGGGGCTCCTCGATCTGCAGGATCCGCAACTCGCCCGTTACCTGCTGGCCGGCGAGACCCACCCGGAAGCGGGCATTCAAGGTGTGATCGCGCGCATCCGAGAGGGGTAACCCGGTTATCCGCCAAGCGGTTACACTGCCGCGTATGGGTCCTCTGCGAACTTTTGCAAATTGCTCCGGTCTGATCGGACGCAATGCTCGTGGCCCCTGTAACAGCCTGTGATGCATCGGTCATGAGTACCGAGCAAAGCGATCTCAGTCTGGTGCAACTCGCTCAACGCGGGGATGCCGGGGCCTTCGATGCCCTCGTGCGGCGCTACCAACACAAGGTCGTGAAGTTGGTGTTGCGTTACGTACGAGACCCTGCCGAGGCCGAGGACATTGCCCAGGAAGCCTTCATCAAAGCCTACCGAGCGTTACCGCGATTTCGCGGCGACAGTGCCTTCTATACCTGGCTCTATCGCATCGCCATCAATACGGCCAAGAACGTGCTCGCCTCACGCGGCCGCAGCCCGATCCAATACGAAGTCGATCGTTCCGATGACGACGAGAACTACGACGTGGTGGCCAACATGAAAGATACGGCGACCCCCGAAGCGCTCGCGCTCACCGAAGAAATCCGCTCGACGGTGACGGCCGCGATCGACTCACTCCCCGAAGATTTGCGCACGGCGATCCAGTTGCGCGAGCTCGAAGGTTTGTCTTACGAAGAAATTGCAGCTGCCATGGAGTGTCCGGTCGGAACCGTGCGCTCACGAATCTTCCGCGCGCGCGAGGCGATCGACGCCCGCTTGCGCGAAGTGTTCGACGGCGGGCTAGGGCGCGGAGAGGTGATCGGATGACCATCAAAGATAACGAGGAACGGGTAAGCCAGCTGTCGGCGATGTACGACGGTGAGCTGCCGCAGGCCGAGTGCGAACTCGTCGCCCGACGACTGTCGCGGGACGAAGATCTGCGTCGAAGTTGGGAAAATTACGCGCTGATCGGCGCAGCGATGCGTAGCGAACATATGGCCGGCCATCGGCTTGCTCCGAAAGTAGCGGCAGCCATCTCGGGCCGCGCGTCCGGCGGCTCACGATCTTCGGGAATCTCCGGCTCGTCGGCAGGGGCGTGGTCGCGTTGGGCGATTCCTCTCGGGAGCGCAGGCTTAGCGGCCTCGATTGCCGTGATCGGTGTGCTGTGGGTGTTCGGCCTCAACAAGGACGCGAGCGACGCCGTCACGACCGCTCCAGGGGTCGCGAGTACGGTCAAAGAAGTCGTGATTCCGGCGGCGCCCGAGGACCGCACGATCGTCATCGCGTCCGCAACGCCAACGGTCGGGTCGCGTGCTGCCGACGAATCGCGCCAGACACCCTCGAGCGCATCGACCGTCGAGCCCGAAAGTTATGTCACGCCCCCGTTGCGCGAGGGCGGAGCGAGTGGTCCGGCACCTGCATTCGAGCTCGCGAGCTACGTCGGCGCGCACAGCGCCGTGTCGGCGCCGATGCTGCGCCATTCCGCGATCTCTGCGGTGATTGCCTCGCCGCAGCCCGCCATCGTGATGGCGCCGGCGTCTGAGGCGAGTCGATAACCATGTCGCGCCGCGTGCAGATAACTAAGATCTGGCGGCTCGCACTGATGGTGGTGCTCGTTGCGCCTGCGGCCGCATGGGCCGATGATGCGCGCGAGTGGCTCGAAAAAATGAATCGGGCGCTCGCCGAGAACAGTTACGAGGGGACGTTCCTCCACGAGCGAGGCGGCGTGTCGGAGTCGCTGCGGATCCATCACCGCGTTCGTGACGGCGAGGTGGCCGAGCGGCTGGTGTCGCTCGATGGTTCGGGTCGCGAATTCATCCGGCTCGGCGACGAGCTCTCGTACATCCTGCCTGACCAACGTACCGTGCTCGTCGAGCGTCGGCCCCGCGGCGGCGGTCTGCTGCCGAGTTTTCCGCGGTTTGACGACGGGACGGCGCAGTTCTATCGACTCGAGCCCGTTCAGCGGGCGCGGATCCATGAGCGCGATGCGCGTCTCGTCACGCTCGTCCCGCTCGATCTCTATCGATACGGGTTTCGAGTTTGGATCGACTCTCGCACGAAGCTACCCCTGAAATCTGAGCTCTACGATCGCCGGGGTCAGGTGCTCGAGCGGATCTCGTTCTCGAACCTCAGTCTCCTCAAAGATATCCCTGACGCCAGGTTTTCGCCGGGCGTTCCGATCGATGGCTTTCGGCGCATCGACAGCGATCGGGGCGTTCGCTTTCGCACCGTGACCGACAGCGCCTCCATCTGGAATCTCCGCACCACACCGCGCGGTTTTCGACTGACGCAGCGGGCGCGGCAGGCGCTGCCGGGAGCCGAGGAACCGGTATCGCATCTCGTGCTTTCGGACGGTCTCGCCTCGGTATCGGTCTTCATCGGCTCACGATTACCGCCGAAATCTGCCAAAGAAATCGCGCTCGAGCGTCAGATCGGCGCCTCGACGGCGTATTCCACGTTCGTGCACGGACATCACGTGGTCGTCGTGGGTGAGGTGCCCGTACAAACGGCCAAGATCATTGCGGCCGAACTCAGTCCGGAAGAGCCCGGCAAGCCCGGCACGCCCGAGCAGCCGCGTCGTCCGGCCGAGCCCTCGAGTCCGTGACCGACGCCCGAGTCGCTCCAGGCAAACTCACGCTGCTCACGCGAGAGGGCTGTGGGCTCTGCGAGGAGTTCGCCGAAGACCTCCTCCGACTCTCCACCACGCTGCCTTTGCCACCCGTCGAGGCTCTGGACGTCGACTCCGATCCCGAGCTCCTGCGTCGCTACGGCCATAAAATTCCGGTGTTGCTCTGGGACGGGGTGCCGGTGGCCGTCACCCATCTCGATCCGGGCGAAATCGAGCGTCTGGTGAGGTCGCGCTGAGGGTGCGCTGAGGGTGGGCCAACTCTTCGAACGCGGCTGTCGCCAGTCGGTATAATCCGCCGCCTTTGCAAAGTCCCGGGGTCGTCCCGGGAGATCACCTCGGACACGATGCAGAACATCCGCAATTTTTCGATCATCGCGCACGTCGACCATGGCAAGTCGACCCTCGCCGACCGCCTCATCCAGCTGTGTGGGGGCTTACAGGCCCGCGAGATGCAGAATCAAGTGCTCGACTCGATGGCGCTCGAGCGCGAACGCGGCATCACGATCAAGGCGCAGAGCGTCACGCTCTACTACAACGCGGCGGACGGCGAGCGCTACCA
>JBMTZJ010000057.1:0-9103 GCA_049455515.1 Steroidobacteraceae bacterium | reverse complement strand
GCGACGACATGATCGCCAGCATTACAGGCATGCAGCAGTGCGCCCGAGATCGCCGCCATACCGCTTGCCGTGCAATAGGCATGCGGTGTCGCTTCGAGCGCTGCGAGGTGGCGAGCCAATACCATCACCGTGGGGTTGAAATGCCGGCCATACAGGAAGCAGCCACCTTTAGGGCCCTCTCTCCCCTCGAAGAGCGCCGGCATCTTGCCCGCCTCCATCACGGTGAAGGTTGCGCTCGTCTCGATGGACAGGTTCACACCGCCGTGCTCACCGAACTCGTGACGAGAACGCGCCACGCGCGCCATCGGGTCCGTAAGCGTCGTCTGGCCGATCAGTTCACTCATGGAAACTCCCCCTCGAAAATTTTGAATCAACCGTGACTGAAGGTGTCATCGAGCGGCTCGAGCCGCGAGGCATCGGTACCGAGTGGCGCAGCGCCGGGCGGTCGCTCGATATAACGTCGCATCGTGCCCCGCTCGCCCTCGATGAGTTGCGAGAGTCGTCGACGGATCTCCTGATCGGCCAGCGTCGGCCGAGTTTGTCTGCGCAGGTAGTCGATCCATGTCGGACTTTCGAAGCGCTCGATCCAACGCGTCGGATCGTCGAGGTCCTGACAGACCGACCAGCGTCGCGCGCCATCGCGCCGACGAATTCGACCCAATTCGTTGATGACACCGACGAACTCGACAGCATTGGTCTCGGGAACGTGGTACTCGAGCGTGACGACAATGGGCCCCGCGGCCTCGTGCGGCGTCACTCGCGGCGGCTCGAACGATGCGGCGACGTGAGGATCGAGCGAACCCGATCGTGCGACATGAACCGGCAACCAGCGTGCGACGGTGAGCGTGATCAAGACGGCGAAACCCGCGATCGCCAAAGAAGACCGAATACCGATCTCGGAGGCAATCAGACCCCAAAACCACGCGCCTACTGCCATACCGGCGAAGGCAAATGTTTGATAGGTCGCGAGCGTACGGCCCGTCACCCAACGGGGCGAGGACAATTGCACGGCGATATTGAAGGTCGCAAGACTCAACGTCCAAACAAATCCCGCGACCACGTGCGCCAGCAGCGTCGTAGCAGCCCACGGACTTTGAGAAATTCCGAGCATGGCCAGCGTCGCCACGACACACAAACCGCGCAACAATGCATCACTCGAGAAGCGCGCACGGAAGGCCGCGCTCGAGAGTGCGCCCAACATCGCGCCGAGGCCGAAACCACCGAGCAATACACCGTACGTCGGTGCGCCACCGCCGAGCAGATCGCGCGCGACGACAGGCATCAGTGCCGGAACCGCCGTGATCGGAACGGTGAAGAGCACCGCCCGAATCATGATCGCGATCAAATTCGGTGACAGTCGAACGTAACGAATGCCCGCCGAAATCGCCGTGCCGAGCGGCTCCGGCGGCAGCGTTCTTTCGGGTTTTGGCAATCGCCAGCGTTTGAGCACGACGATCAAGCCGAGATAAGACACAGCGTTGATCACGAAAGCCGCCACGGCACCGGCAGCCGCCACGATGACGCCGCCGATCGCGGGGCCAATACTGCGCGCCACGTTGAAACCCATGGCATTGGCCATCACCGCAGCCGGGATGATCTCGCGCGGAACCTGCTCGCCGATCGAGGCCTGCCAGGCAGGCGCAAAGGCCGCGGCGCCGCATCCGATGAGAAAGGTCAACCACAGCAGCGACGCGGGAGTCAGCATTTCGAGGAAAGCCAAGACCGCCAAGGCCACCGATGCGCCGAGAGCCAACAGTTGTGAGGCGAGCATGATGAAACGCCGGTCGTAGTTATCGGCCAAGGCACCGGCGATCAAAGACAGAAAGAAGAACGGCAAGGCGCCGACGGCTTGGACGAGCGCCACTTGGTCCGGCGCCGGGGCGATGAGCGCCATTTGCCACGAGGCGCCGACCGTCTGAATGAGACCCCCGAACGACGAGGCGAGCGAGGCCCACCAAAGCGTCGCGAAAATGCGATGTCGGAACGGCGCAAGGGTTGACGCGCGCCAGCGCTGAAAACCGGACTTCGGGAGTTCGCTCATTACTCGGGTATAGCGTTAAGCAGCGAAGTGTACAGCCTGACAGGTATCATATTCACATGACTGTCACCCTCGACTCTGTTCGCGAGGCCGCCTCCCTGCTGAAGGGCCGCATCGTGCGAACACCCTGCCGGCACTCCTTGACGCTATCGGCCATCACCGGCGCAGAGATTTATCTCAAGTTCGAGAATCAACAGTTCACTGCGGCGTTCAAAGAGCGCGGCGCACTCATCCGTTTGCTCAAACTGGATCCCGACCAGCGACGACGCGGCGTGGTCGCCATGTCCGCCGGAAACCATGCGCAGGGCGTGGCACATCACGCGACGAAGATGGGCATCCCCGCCACGATCGTCATGCCGTCCAACACACCGTTCAACAAAGTTCAACAGACTCAACTGCTCGGCGCGAAGGTAGTTCTGCACGGCGAACAATTGGCCGCAGCGGAGACCTATGCACACGAGCTCGCCGCCCTAGAGAATCTCGTCTTCATTCATCCCTACGACGACGAAGACGTCATCGCCGGACAAGGAACCATCGCGCTCGAGATGCTCGAGGAGCATCCCGAGCTCGAAGTACTGTGTGTTCCGATCGGCGGCGGCGGTCTGCTGTCCGGTATGGCGGTCGCCGCGCGAGGCCTCAAGCCGAAGATCGAACTCATCGGCGTTCAGACCAAGGCGTTTCCGGGCATGGTCAACGCCGTGCGGGGCGAGACGCGCGAGTTCGGCTCGCAAACCATCGCGGAAGGTATCGCCGTTCGTAACGTCGGCAAGATCACGCGTGAACTCATCACGAAGCTCGTCGACGACATTCTGCTGGTCGACGAGGCCGACATCGAGCGGGCCATCAGCCTGCTGATTTCCATCGAAAAGACGGTTGCCGAGGGGGCGGGCGCAGCGGGGCTTGCCGCCGTCCTCGCCTACCCCGAGCGCTTCAGGAATCGAAAGGTCGGCTTGGTCTTGTGCGGCGGCAACATCGACACCCGGCTGCTCGGCATCGTGCTACAGCGACAACTCGTTCGTGAACACCGCCTCGTGACCTTGCGTTTCGAGAGTGCCGATCAACCGGGCACTCTCGCCCGTATCGCCTCGATCATCGGCGAAGCGGGCGGCAACATCATCGACGTCACCCATCACCGACTCTTTCTCGATGTGCCCGCAAAAGCAGCGGATCTCGACTTCACCATCGAAACGCGCGATGCCAGCCACACTGAATCTTTGATCGCCGCACTGCGCCAAGCGAACCTCTCGCCGAGATTGCTCTCGGCAAGCGGCGGCTGATCAGCGCGGACAGGCTTGCGGTGGCAGACCGCTCGTCTTGGCGATATCCGCGTCCGCCGGCACTGCCCGAAGCTCGAGATGCTGAACGCCCGGACGCGCCGTCGGCGCCAGCGTCACCGAGACCTGAACGAGCCCGCGTTCGCACTCGAGCACCCAGTCGCCCCGTAGCGCATTCTCGCTGTAGAGAAATCCGGGTCGCTCGCGACACGCGCCGACGGACTCGCGCACTTTTGAAAACTCCGCACGGCGTCGCTCTTTGGATCGATCGAGGAACAGGTTCATCGCTGCGAGCCGGTCGATCAGCGTGTCGTCCCATTTCATCATCAAAGAATTGACCCCGCGTCGCGCCTCGACGAGCGCCGGTGCCGGCTGCACTTGTCGCGGCGTCAACCCACCCGAGCGACGCAAGGCGAGCAGCGCCTCGTCGAACACCCCACCCCACCCGGTATACGTGCGATTACCGAAGGCGATGAGCCCCACGCCATACTCTGGCAACCACCGCATCTGCGAGCCAAAGCCCGGCAGACCGCCGCTGTGCGCCACCACATGACCGAAGTCGCAGGTTTGTGAGACGCGTAAGCCGTAACCGTAACCCCCCGAATTCAGTTGGACCGCACCCGACGCATCGCGCGACACCACGGTCGGCCTCACACGCCAGATCTGCTGCATTTCTCTGAGCGATGCACGCGATAACGGGGGCACCACAGGCGAATCTCGCGCGGGCCAGGCATCGAGGAACACACTGACGTAGCGCGATAGGTCTTCGAGCGAGGTGAGCATTCCGCCCATGGGACCGAACGCGCCGTCGGCAAGTTGCGGCTCGAGTTTCCAGACATCGTCCTCTCGTCGATAACCGAGGGCGAGCTGATCGGAGGGCACCTCGGACGGTTCTAGGGTCGTCGAACGCATCGCAAGTGGCCCGAGGATGTTTTTTCGGATGTAGTCGCGATAGCCGATACCCGAAATTCGCGTCACGATGCGCCCGAGAATCGCGTATCCGTAATTCGAGTACTCGTAAGCGATCCCCGGCGAATTGGAAAAAGCGATACCGTCCCGCAGCAACTCGTCGAATCTCGACTCCGAAATTGCGAGTTGTTGATCGCCCCACGGGTTGTCTTCCGGAAAGCCGGCGGACATCGTCAACAAATGTCTGAGTGTGATCCGCGGCGCATCCGCAGTCGGATACCGAAGCGCACGCAGCTCCGGCAGATATTTTTCGGCAGGATCGTCGAGCGAGAGTTTTCCGGCGTCGCGCAGCTGCAATATCGCCATCGCCGTGAAGCTTTTGGTCATCGAAGCGATTCGGAAAACCGTATCGGGCCGAACCGGCGCCTGCAGCGAGACGTCGCGCAATCCCTCGACACCGATATGGACGAGTTTGCCGTCGATCACGATGCCCCACGCCGCGCCAGGCACTTTTTCGCGCGCGAGAAACGTCCGTATCCGCTCGTCGATCTCCGGAAAGGCGGCCGCAAGTTGCTCTCGGCGATCGGGGTTCGTGAATGCGGGCGGCGGTGCCACCCAAGACGGCGAGCTCGCCGGATTCGCCGACGTCTCAACGGAACCGAATACGATCCACGAGACGATCAAAAGTCCGAAAGTCGAGTTACGATGGTTCATCAGTGGGTCCTTCGACGATAGTCCGCAACATGCCCTGCTTCAACGACGTCAAGCATGATCAGCGACACGCGTCTCGGCAAGTCGAGCGTTGGAGGATTGCCGTTTTCATCGGCGTCGTGGGCCTTCTCGGTACCACGAGCTCGCCGCAGATCGTCGCGCGCGAACCGCAGCTGACGGAGGTCCTGGTCACGGCCCCGGAACCCCGTTACGTCGCGCCTACCTTACGCGATCGAATCGGGCGAATTTGGGCGCCCGTCTATATCGATGGTCAAGGTCCTCTGCGTCTCGTCCTCGATACCGGCGCGACGACCTCCGCACTGACTCACGACGCCGCAAATCTGCTTGCATTACCGGCCGACCGCTCGCGCAAGGTCATCCTGCGCGGCACCACGGGCGCCGCGCCGGCCACCGTCGTGCGCGCGAAACGCGTCGAGATCGGTGACTTCCTCGCTGAAAATCAGCGTCTCGTCTTGGTGGATGATGCCTTTGGCGGAGCCGACGGCGTCTTGGCGACCGGCGCGCTCAGCGAACGTCGAATCGTCGCCGAATTTCGTAAGGATCGTATCGAGATTACGCGCTCTCGCGGCCAACCTGCCCCGCCCGGCTTTTCGACTATCCCGGTGCAATTTGCCCCCAAACGCGTGCCGTGGGTCGAAGCGTGGGTCGGGCCTGTGAAGGTCAAGGCCGTGATCGACACGGGCGCGCAGCAGACGCTCGGAAACATCGCACTGCGGATGGCGCTGATCGAAGCGCGACGTCGCGGTGTCGAGGGCTACCCTGAAGAGGTCATCGGCGTCACAGGCGACGTGCAGGACGGAATCAGTTTGCGAGCACCGGCCATCCGTCTCGGCAGCGTCCGGGTCAGCAATGCGCGAATCAATTTTTTAGATCTGCATATCTTCGAACATTGGCGGCTCAATGACGAACCGGCGATGTTGATCGGGATGGACGTGATCGGCGTACTCGATACTTTTATTCTCGACTATCGTCGTCGAGAGCTACAGATTCAAACTCGCGGCTGAGCCAGACCGCTGAGCCGCGCGAGTGCCGATCGCGACGCAGCCTCTAAAAGATCGAGGACCTCTTCGAAGGCTTCGGCATCGCCATAGTAAGGATCCGGAACGTCTAACCGATCGGGATACGCGGCGAACTCGAGAAAACGGATGGCACGACTGGCGCGGCTGACGGGAGCGATCTCCAGCAAGCGCGCATGGTTGTCTGCGTCCATGGCGAACAACATATCGAACCGGTCGAAATCCTCGCGCAAGACTTTTCGCGCCCGTAGAGACCTCAGATCATACCCTCGCCGCCTTGCGGCATCGATCGAACGCGGATCGGGCGGATCACCAATGTGGTAGCCGTGGGTACCTGCAGAGTCGACCTCCAAAGAAATCGCCGGGAAGTCGCGTCGCGCGATCTCGCGAAAAACGACCTCCGCCGTCGGCGAGCGGCAAATGTTTCCCATACAGACGAACAGAATTCGGGTCGTCACAAACCCTTCTCGAGCGCCATCCAATCGTCGGCGCGTAGCGCATCGAGCTGTTGCCACAGATCGCTCACGTGCTCCTGCCAAAAACGCGGGCTCGAGAACCACGGAAAGGCACGCGGAAATGCCGGATCTTCCCAGCGTGCAGCCACCCACGCCGAGTGATGCACCATTCGCAACGCGCGCAACGGTTCGATGAGTGCAAGCTCTGCAGAATCGATGTGATGGAACTCGCGGTAGCCGGTCACGAGCTCCTTCCATTGCCCGCGGCGCTCCTCGAGCGAGCCAGAGAGAAACATCCACAAGTCCTGTACTCGCGGGCCGCTCATGCAATCGTCGAGATCGACGAACACAGGGCCGCGGTCGTTCCAGAGCACGTTGCCGAGGTGACAATCGCCGTGCAATCGAATCGCGGCGATCGGTCCATGTTCCGTCAATGCCTCGCCCACTCGCTCGAGTAGTTCTTCTGAAACCTCCGCGTATTTATCGATGAGCCCCTCATCGAGCGTACCCGACTCGATCATCTGCGATAGAAATCGAGAATCGAGCAAGGCGTCCCGCGCTTGCCAACCCAAACGCTCGAGCGTCAGCGCGGGTCGATGATCGAAGCGCCGCAGCGCCCCGATTGCGTGCATTCTCCCTAGAGTTCGACCGATCAGATCGGCAGAGCCCCGTGCATCGATCTCGGCGGCACGCGCGGCGATCCGCGGAAAAACGGCGAATCGGAGTCCGGCGTATCGATGCAGCGTACCGGCATCGAAGACCATCGGCGCTGCTACGGGCAGATCGCCGGCCACGAGCTCCGCCGCAAACGCATGCTCCTCCAAAATTTGCAGATCGCTCCATCGCCCGGGGCGATAGAACTTCAATACCAGCATACCGTGCGAGCTCGAGCCGAGCTGATAGACGCGGTTTTCGTAGGAATTGAGCGCAAAGAGACGGGCATCGCACTCGACGCCCAGCGATTCTGCGGCAGCGAGAACGGCGTCCGGCGTCAGATCTTCGAAAGGTCGCGCATGGGCCATCGCTCAGACAGCCACGCCTTTGAGGAGATCAGCCGCGCGCTCGGCGATCATGATGGTCGGTGCATTGGTATTCCCACCGATCAGTCTCGGCATGACCGACGCATCGATGACGCGTAGGCCCTCGACTCCGCGAACCCGCAACGCTGGATCGACAACAGACTGCGCGTCTTCACCCATCCGACACGTGCCGACCGGGTGATAGATCGACTCGGCCTTTTCACGAATCGCGCGAGCAAGATCGGCGTCGGTTCGAACTCGCGTGCCTGGAAAAATCTCCTCACCCCTGACGTCATCGAACGCCCGTGATGCGAGCAGGTCGCGCGACAACTTGACCCCCTCGACGAGGCGCGCAAGATCGCCGTCATCGCTCAAATAATTGGCATGAATACGCGGCGCGTCGCCCATCGACCCTGAACGTAGCCCGATGTGGCCGCGGCTCGCAGGCCTCAAGAAGCAGGCGTGCAAGGTGTAGCCATGACCGGGCAGCCGATTTCGACCATGATCGTCGAGCTGTGCCGGCACAAAATGAAACTGGATATCCGCCCGCGCGTCGGTTGCAAGTTTCGATCGAAAGAATCCGCCCACCTCGGCAATGTTCGAGGCGCCCGGACCGCGTCGCGTCAGCAAATAGCGCAACCCGGCCAAGCCCTCCTCGATGAGATTCATGTCATAGCTGATGGGACGCTTGCTCTTGTGCAAGGTGCAGTAATCGAGATGATCTTGAAGGTTGCGCCCCACCTCCGAATGCGGCACTCGCACCGATACGCCCACCGACTCGAGCTCCGCCACGGGGCCGATCCCCGAGCACATGAGCAATTGCGGCGAGTTGATGGCACCCCCGCAAAGCAACACCTCGCGGCGGGCACGCACGAGTTGACGCTGTCCGCGCTTGACGAACTCGATGCCGACCGCACGAGTGCCCTCGAACATGACGCGTTGCGCAGCGGCTCCGGTCGAGATCGTCAGATTCGGACGCGCGAGCGCCGGTCGCAAGTAACCGACCGCCGTGCTACAGCGGCGCGCATTACGCAGGGTCGCCTGATACGGACCGAAGCCCTGCTGTTCAGCGCCGTTGAAGTCGTCGTTCAAAGAATATCCGCGCTCGGCGGCCGCCTCCAAAAAAACGTCACTCAACGCGTTACGGTGGCGAAGATCTTCGACGCTCAGCAACCCACCCGTCCCGTGAAACGCGGACGCTCCACGCGCCTGATGCTCGGCTTTCTTGAAGTAAGGCAGCACGGCATCGTAGGTCCATCCGATTGCGCCGAGTGACGCCCACTCGTCGTAATCGCCGGCGGCGCCCCGCACATAGCACATGGCGTTGATCGAGCTGCTTCCGCCAAGTACCCGTCCACGAGGCCAATACAAGCGACGACCGAGCAGCTGCGGCTCGGGCTCGGTTTCGTAATTCCAGTTGATCTGTCGGTTGCCGACGAGTCTCGCGAGCCCCGCGGGCATATGGATGAGCAGATGCCAATCGCGACCGCCCGCCTCGATCAGCAGCACAGAAACCTGCGGATCTTCAGTCAGACGATTCGCCAACACACAGCCTGCGGATCCCGCGCCGACGATGACGTAGTCGTACTCGCTCATAGGTCACGCAGTGTACCCGGTCGCTATCGGACCCCTGCAACGAAAAAGGGGCGTCACGCGAGCG
>JBMTZJ010000056.1:0-9241 GCA_049455515.1 Steroidobacteraceae bacterium | reverse complement strand
CGAATCGCCACCGCCACCTTCGACTCGGGCGGTGCGCTGATGCCGTGATTTACGTATACGGTGGACTCGAGTTCAGGACACCGGATACGAACGTGTCCAGGCTCGTCCTCGATGAGCTGACCATCGAACATGTTGACCGAGCCGATGAAGTCGGCGACGAAGCGGGAATTCGGGAACTCGTAGATGTCGGTGGGCGTACCCACCTGCACGATCTGTCCTTTGTTCATGACGCCGATCCGCGTCGCGAGGGTCATCGCCTCTTCTTGATCGTGCGTCACCACGATGAACGTCACACCGAGCTGCTCTTGTAGATTGATCAGCTCGAACTGCGTGTGCTCACGTAACTTTTTGTCGAGCGCGCCGAGGGGCTCATCGAGCAGTAGCAGCTTGGGACGCTTGACAAGCGCGCGAGCGAGAGCCACACGCTGACGCTGCCCGCCGGAGAGTTGATGAGGCTTACGACGCCCGAACTCTCCAAGTTTGACGATGTCGAGCATCTCACCGACGCGCTTGGCCACTTCGGCTTTACCCAAACCTTCCTGCTCAAGCCCGAAAGCGACGTTCTTCTCCACCGTCATGTGCGGGAAGAGCGCGTAGGACTGGAACATCATATTGACCGGCCGGTCATAGGGCGGAATCCCCGCCATGTCCTGCCCGTCGATAAGAATTCGTCCCGAGGTCGGCGACTCGAAGCCCGCCAGCATGCGCAACAAGGTCGTCTTGCCACAGCCCGAGCCGCCGAGCAGACAGAAGATTTCGCCCTTGAAAATGCTGAGCGAGACGTTGTCGACCGCGACGAAATCACCAAAGCGTTTGGTGACGCCCTCGATCCGAACGTACTCCTGACCCCGGTCGACGGGCTTTTGTGCCACGCCTTACCCCCCCTTCAGGCAAAACCGCGCGGAGGGTGAGCCTCCGCGCGGTTCGTTTTTTTAGTTACCCGCCTTGAAACGCGTCCAGGTCGCCGTCAGACGCTGGGTGTACTCGTCGCTCTCGGCGAGATCAACCTGCAGCCGCGCCTTGACCTCCTCGGTCGGATAGATGGCCGGATTCGCCAGAACATCGGGATCGACCAACTTCTGAGCAGGAACGTTGAAGCTCGCGTAGCTGACGTAGTTCGTGTTCTTTGCCGCCACCTCAGGACGCATCAGATAGTTGATGAACGCATGAGCGTTCTCGACGTTCTTAGCATCTTTGGGAATGGCGAGCATGTCGAAGAACATCGTCGTGCCTTCGCGCGGAATCTTGAAGTCGATGTTGATGCCGTTCGAGGCCTCGGCCGCGCGATCACGAGCCTGGAAAACGTCTCCGGACCATCCCATCGCCATGCAGATTTCCCCGTTGGCGAGATCGTCGATGAATTTGGAGGAATGCACGTACTTGATGAACGGCCGAACCGACATCAGCACTTTCTCGGCGGCCGCCAAATCTTCGGGGGTCTCGCTGTTGGGATCTTTACCGAGATAAATAAGCACCGTGCCCACCACCTCGGTCGGCGAGTCGAGTACGGCGACGCCACAATCCTTGAACTTCGAGACGATCTTGGGATCGTAGAAGATCGCGAGACTGTCGGTCGGCGCATCCTTCATGCGCTCGGCGATCTTTTCTTTGTTGAAGCCGATACCCGTCGTGCCCCAAAGATAATTGACCGAGTGCGCGTTGTCGGGATCGTGCCGTGCAACCTTCGCCATCAGCGCCGGATCCATGTTCGCGAGATTCGGCAGCTTGCTCTTATCGAGCGTCTGGAAAATGCCCGCCTTGATTTGTCGCTCGAGGAAGTTCGCCGACGGCACCACGATGTCATAACCGGTCGCGCCCGCGAGCAACTTGGTCTCAAGTACTTCGTTGGAATCGAAGACATCGTACGTCACATCGATGCCGGTCTCTTTTTCGAAGTCGGCAATCACGCTTTCGTCGATGTAGTCGGACCAGTTGTATACGTTGAGTACCTTGGACTCTGCCGCATCCTCGGACTTGCCACCGCAAGCCGTGAGCAGCGCAGCGACGGAAAGAGCAACGAGAGCTGGCCTGAAAACCTGTTTCATTTAAGGCGGACTCCTAGGGGCAAAAGAAAGAAAGAAGCCACCCACACCATGCGGGAGACAGCGAAGTTATAGCGCAGACCTCCGTCCCGGGAAAGCCCGAAAGCCGTTTTAGAGCCGTTTCGGAGTCGGCCTCAGAGCCAGCCGTCCCGACGCAGCTCGGCCTGCAACATGTCGAGGGTATTGGCGGCCTTGGCGATCAGTTCATCGATTTCCGCCCGAGTGATGACGAGCGGCGGCGCCACGATCAGGGTGTCCCATACCGCGCGCATCACGAGGCCGTTGCGGATCGCGAGATCCCGGCCACGCGTCCCCACCTTACCTCGCTCCGGAAAAAACTCGCGGTAGGGTTTTTTCGGTACGAGCTCGAGCGCACCGAATAGGCCCAAACTACGGGCCTCACCCACGAGCGGGTGTGCAGAAAGCTCAGACCAGCGCGCCGACCAGTACGGGGCCAACTCGTCCCTCACGCGCTCGACGATCCGCTCTTTTTGCAGGATCTCGAGGTTGGCGAGCGCCACGGCCGCGGCGACCGGATGGCCGGAGTACGTGTACCCGTGGGCGAATTCTCCGCCCTTCTCAATGAAAACCTCGGCCACGCGATCGGACACCATCAACGCGCCGAGCGGCTGGTACCCCGAGGTGATCGCTTTGGCGAGCGTCAGGAAGTCCGGCCGGGTCCCGAAATACTCGCAACCGAACCATTGCCCGGTCCGACCGAATCCGCAGATCACCTCGTCCGAGCAAAACAGGATGCCGTACCGATCGAGGATGCGCTGAATCTCGGGCCAGTAGGTCTCGGGCGGAATGATGACGCCGCCCGCCCCCTGCACCGGCTCGCCGATGAAGGCCGCCACCCGCTCGGGACCGAGCTCAATGATTTTGGCCTCGAGCTCTCGCGCAGCTTGCAGACCGAAGGCGGCAGGATCGAGATCTCCGCCACGCTCGAACCAATACGGTTGATTGATGTGAACGATATCGGGGATGGGCAGACCGCCTTGCGCATGCATCGGCTTCATACCCCCGAGCGAGGCGCCGGCCATGGTGCTGCCGTGATACCCGTTCCAGCGGCTGATGATCACCTGGCGCTGCGGCTCACCCCGCAGTACCCAATAGCGACGCGCGAGTCGAACGAACGTGTCGTTGGCCTCGCTCCCCGAGCCGGCGAAGAACACGTGCTTGAACTGCGGCGGCGTGAGCTCCGCAAGTTTCGCGGCGAGTTCGATCGCCGGCGGATTCGCACACTGGAAGAAGCTGTTGTAGTACGGCAGCTGCTGCATCTGTTGATACGCCGCCTCGGCGAGCTCGCGACGACCATAGCCGAGCGCCACACACCACAACCCCGACATCCCATCGAGGATGCGGTGACCCTCGCTATCGTAAAGATAGACGCCTTCGGCACGTGTGATGACCCGGGTGCCCCGCTCGGCGAGTGCGCGCGAGTCGGTAAAAGGATGGAGGTAGTGGGCCGCATCGAGGGCCTGCCACTCCGCCGTGCTGCGTTCGGGGATCGCGTTCATCGCGACATCTTAAACCCACCGCCGCTCGATCGCCGGCTACACGTTGAGCAGCAGATGCTCCCGCTCCCAGGAACTGATGACCTGCAGGAACACCTCGTACTCCGCCTGTTTCACGAGCGAAAAGGCCGACACGAAACTCTCACCCAAAATCTCGATCAGCGGATCGCACTCGCGAAGCAACCGAATCGCCTCATCGAGATTGCGCGGTAGCGAGAACGGCAGATCGTGGGCGCTGCCGGTGATGGGCTCGGTGGGTGTCAGACCCTGCACCATGCCGAGGTAGCCACACGCGAGCGACGCCGCACTCGCGAGGTAGGGATTGGCATCGGCACCGGAGAGTCGATTTTCGACGCGGCGCGACTGCGGATCGGATCCCGGGACGCGTAGGCCCGCAGTCCGGTTGTCGTAGCCCCACTGCACGTTGATGGGCGCCACCTGGAACCGGGTGATCCGGCGGTAGGAGTTCACGTTGGGTGCGAGCAGTGCCATCGCCGCCGGCAGATAGCGCTGCATCCCCGCGATGTGCGAGAAAAAGAGCGACGTCGGTGAGCCATCGGCGTTCGAGAACACGTTTTTGCGCGTCTTGCTGTCCACGATGCTCTGGTGAATGTGCATGGCACTGCCCGGCTCCTTGGCATGGGGCTTGGCCATGAAGGTCGCGTACATCTTGTGTCGGAGTGCGGCCTCACGCGCCGTGCGCTTAAACATGAAGGCTTGATCGGCGAGATCGAGCGCGTTGCCGTGCAACAGGTTGATCTCCATCTGCGCGGGGCCGTCTTCGTGGATCAACGTGTCGATGGCGATGTCCTGGTCTTCGCAGAATTGATACACGTCATCGAATAGCGGATCGAATTCATTGACCGCAGCGATGCTGTACGACTGACGCCCGGGCTCCGCACGGCCTGAACGTCCGATCGGCGGCTTGAGCGGGTAGTCGGCATCGATGTTGGGCTCGACGAGATAGAACTCAAGTTCCGGGGCCACCACGGGCTCCCAACCCCTTTGAGCATAGAGATCGAGAACGTGGCGCAGCACTTCGCGCGGCGCCATCTTCACGCGCCGGCCGTCTGCGTAAAAGCAATCGTGGATCACCTGAGCCGTGGGCTCCGGGGCCCAAGGCACGCGACGCACCGTTCGCGGATCGGGTTTGAGAATGATGTCGATCTCCGCGGGGCTCATCGCCGCTGCGGTTTCTTCCGGGTAATCGCCCGTGACCGTCTGCAGGAAGATGCTCTCGGGTAATCGCATGCCTTGATCGCCCTGAAATTTTTGAGCGGGCATCACTTTGCCGCGGGCGATACCGGCCATGTCCGGAACGATGGCCTCAACTTCTTGAATGTTGTGGTCTCGGAAAAATTGCGAAATCGGATCTGTCATGACATTCACCTCGGTCAGGCGCCTCGACCACGTCGGGCTGCGCGGGATCGCGCGGCCTCGCCGAAGGCGGTAAAAAGCGCCACGGAAAAATTGTTGGCCATCACCCGCCACTCGGGATGCCATTGAACACCCCAAGTGAAGGCAGGCGCCTCGGGCAGGCAAAACGCCTCGATCAAACCGTCGGGCGCTCGCGCAGCGACCTGCAGCCCGGGCGCAAGTTGTTTGACACCCTGCGCATGCAAAGAATTCACTTTGATGCGTTCAGCACCCCCGGCCCACTCACGCATGGGGCCGGGCTCCAGCACGACCTCGTGCGCCGGACCGTACTGCACCTCGAGGGGCGCGGACTTGTCCTCGCGATGATCGTGGAGGCCAGGCACCTCGTGCACCTTCTGCCAGAGCTTGCCGCCGAGCGCGACGTTCATTTCCTGGAAACCCCGGCACAGACCGAGCACCGGCACGCCCTGCTCGATCGCGGCGCGTATGAGGGGTAGCGTCGTCGCGTCCCGCTCGGGGTCGTGCAAGGTACCGGGCTCACTCGGGCCCTCGTCGTAATGGTGCGGCTCGACGTTCGAGGGACTTCCCGGGAACAGCAGACCATCGAGTTGCGCGAGAACTTCGCCCGACTCGAGCGGCTCCGGCAGGACCGGGATCAGGATCGGCAACGCGCCGGCCGCGCGCGCCACCGCATGCGCGTACTTCTCCCCGACCATGTGAAACGGATGGGGGCCAACCATGCGGCGGTCGGCAGGAATTCCGATGAGAGGACGACGGGACATGCGGGGGACGGTTCCGAGATTGGCCCGGAACGCTCGGAGATTAGATCACATGGACTCCTGTATAACCGTCCAGTCTTCGAGAATTTCGTTGTAAGTCTCTGTTTTGATTGAATCTATATTGCTAGGGCTACGACAGCCCCGTATGCTCCTGCCCTCCCCGGACACCTCGTTCGGGCCCAGCCTCCCCGAGTTCCCATGAGTGCCTTTCCCGAGCTCGACCGCTTTCTCGAGCGCCATCCGAACACCCGACACGTCGATGTCTTCCTGAACGACCTCAACGGCGTCGAGCGCGGCAAACGCATCGAGCGCGAGGGTCTCGAGCGGCTCTACGCCGACGGCATGTTGCTGCCGGGCTCGATGTTCGCGCTGGACGTTCAAGGCGGCACCATCCAGGAAAGCGGCCTCGGCTTCGACGAGGGAGACGCCGATCGGCCCTGCAAACCCCTGCCCGATTCTCTGGTGCCCGTACCCTGGCAGAGCGGCGATGTCGCGCAAGTTCAGGTGGCGATGTACGAGCCCGACGGTCGTCCGTTCTTCGCCGATCCCCGACATGTCCTGACGAAGGTGCTCGATCGCTTCCATCGTCTCAACCTCACGCCCGTGGTCGCGCTCGAGTACGAGTTTTATTTCATTGATCGCGCGCGACTCGACGGGGGTATGCCGCAACCACCGCCTCTGCCGATCGCCGGCCGGCGCGAATTCCGGACTCAGATCAACTCGATGACGGACCTCAATGAATTCTCCAAGGTCCTCTCGCGCATCGACGAAGTGGCTCGGCTTCAGGGTCTTCCCTCGACCAGTGCCCTCGCCGAATACGGCCCGGGACAGTTCGAGGTGAACCTCGAGCATCGACCCGATGCGCTGCGAGCGTGCGACGAGGCGCTGCGTTTCAAGCGCGTGGTGCGCAGCGTGGCACGCGAGCAAGGCTGGGATGCGACGTTCATGCCGAAACCTTACCGCGACATGGCCGGTTCCGGCTTACACGTGCACGTCAGCCTGCTCGATGCCGCCGGCCAGAACATCTTCGCCTGCGCCGATCCCGCTGCGGCGCCCGACGATGCACCGAACCACGGCATCGAGAGCGCCTATCTCCGCCATGCGATCGGCGGCCTCCTCCACAGTCTCGCCGACGGCATGGCGATCTGCGCTCCGGGGCCCAACTCCTATCGACGATTCAGATCGGAAGCCTACGTGCCGATGATTCCGTGTTGGTCGATCAACAATCGCGGGACCGCCGTACGCATTCCGTTGAGCGACGACAACAATCGACGGATCGAGCACCGACTCGCCGGCGCCGACGCCAACCCGTATCTCGTTGTCGCCTGGGTGCTCGCCGGTATTCATCAGGGCATTGCTGAGGGTCGCGAACCGGGTGCGCCGATTCGTGGCAACGCGTATCGCGAGGCCGGCGAGCGCCTGCCGCTGCACTGGGCGAGTGCCATCGAGCGATTCGCGCGCAGTGAACTCGCTGCGAGTTTCCTCGGGCGTCCGTTCCGCGATCATTACGCGAAGGTCAAGCAAGGCGAACTCGACGAATTCAACTCTTACGTCACGCCCCTCGAGATGCAGTGGTATCTCGGCGCGATCTGAACGCACCATGAGCGCACACGTCGAGTCGTGGTACGCCTCGAGCACCCCCGGTTCACCACCGAGGACCCCGCTCGAGGGCGAACACGAGGCTGACGTCTGCGTCATTGGCGGCGGCATCGCGGGTTGCTCCGCTGCACTGCACCTGGCCGAGCGCGGCTACCGCGTCATCCTGCTCGAAGCCGAACTCGTCGGCTGGGGCGCCTCCGGTCGTAGCGGCGCGCAAGCCATCACCGGCGTCGCCTGCGGACAGAGCAAACTCGAATCGCTCATCGGTGCCGACGATGCGCACCGGATCTGGGACATGACGGTCGAAGCCTTGCGATTGCAGCGCACATTGATCGATCGACATCAGATCGACTGCGACTACGTCGCGGGGCAGATGCACGTGGCGCTTAAAGCCCGCCAGGAACGCGAGCTACGCGACGATGTCGAGATCGCCCACGCGCGATATGGACACCATTCCCTGCGCATGGTCGAGCGCGACGAACTGCGCAGCCTGATTGCGTCCGATCGCTACATCGCCGGAACCTATGATCCGGTCTGTGGCCATCTGCATCCGCTCAAGTACACGCTCGGGCTCGCCGCGGCCGCCGAACGCGCGGATGTTCGAATTTTTGAAGGGACGCGAGCACTCGCCTACGAACGATCGACCGCGGGCGACGCTGGGCGGGCACTGCGCATCACAACTTCGCGCGGCGTCGTCAGGTGCCGCTCCATCGCGCTCTGTGGCAATGCTTGGCTCGGCCCATTGGCGCCTGCGCTCGCGCGCAAGATCATCGGAGTCGGGACCTATATCGTGGCGACGGAGCCCCTCGGCGCCGAGCGTGCGCAAGCGCTCATTACCAATAATGCAGCGGTCACGGACATCAACTGGGTCATCGACTACTTCCGACGCTCATCGGACCATCGTTTGCTCTTTGGCGGTCGCGTGAGTTACTCCGGGCTCGATCCGCTCGGCACGCGACGGGCGACGCGCGCCCGTATGCTCAAAGTATTCCCGCAACTCGCCGACTCGAAAATCGAGTTTTCTTGGGGTGGGCTCGTCGACATCACGCTCAATCGAGCGCCGCACTTCGGCCGCCTCGAGCCCGATGTCTATTTCGTTCAAGGCTTCAGCGGTCATGGCATCGCGCTCACGGGGCTCGCCGGGCAACTGCTTGCTGAGACGATCGATGGCACGCACGATCGATTCGACGTCTTTGCGCGCATCAAGCACCGGGATTTCCCCGGTGGCGCCGCCCTACGAAGACCCGCGCTAGTGTTGGCGATGCTCTGGTATCGCCTGCGGGATCTGCTCTGATCAGCCGCTTGCGGCGTGCGGAAGGAAGCGCGCGAAAAAGGGCCGTAGCCGTCTCTCGGTGACCTCTGCGACCGCCGAATAGGCTGCGGGCACCACGACCAGTGACAACAAGGTCGAGGTGATGAGTCCACCGATCACGGAGACCCCGAGCGGCGTCCGGAAACTGCCGTCCGCGCCGAGCCCGAGCGCCACCGGCAGCATGCCGGCACCCATCGCGAGCGTGGTCATGATCACCGGTCTCGCTCGCTTTCGACACGCATCGATCAGCGCCTCGTCACGTGACATCCCCGCACGCTCGCCGAGAATCGCGTAGTCGACGATCAAAATGGAATTTTTGACGGCGATACCGTTCAGCAGCAGCAGGCCGATCAGCGAAGGCAGCGAAAGAGAGTTACCCGTCAGGAGCAACAAGCCGAACGCGCCGCCCCCGCAGAGCGGGACGGCCGCGAGAATGACGATGGGCTGCGTCGCGCTATGAAAAAGCAGCAGCAGGACGAGATAAACCGATGCGATACCCGCCAGCAACGCGAGCGCAAATCCTACGAACAGCTCGACGAAAGCCTCGGAGTCGCCCGCCGGCAGGATGCGCACACCCGCCGGAAGATTCTGCATCGCCGGCATGTTGCGGACCTT
>JBMTZJ010000055.1:0-9343 GCA_049455515.1 Steroidobacteraceae bacterium | reverse complement strand
GCACGCGCCGGTCGGAGGTCGAGACGTGATCGTTGCCGTCGACGCGGGTCATGGCGGGCAGGACCCCGGGGCGATCGGCGTCGCCGGAACGCGCGAGAAGGATGTGGTGCTCTCGATTTCGCGAGAGCTTGTCGATCGGATCAATCGCGAGCCGGGGATGCGCGCAATCCTGACTCGCGACGGCGATTACTTCCTGACCCTTCGTCAACGCATTCGGCGTGCGCGAGACGCCGGCGCAGAGTTATTCGTTTCGGTCCACGCCGATGCGGTACTCGACCGATCGGTAACAGGATCGTCGGTGTACGTGCTCTCGCTGAAAGGCGCGACGGACGAGCAGGCGAGGTTGCTGGCAGACCGCGAAAATGCCGCCGATCTCGCAGGTGGCGTCTCGCTCGATGATAAGGATCCGGTGATCGCCTCCGTGCTCGTCGACCTCGCGCAGTCGGCGCAGATCAGCCAAAGCATGGTCGCGGCGGAGCGTGTGCTGCGTTCGCTCTCGCGAGTCAACGAGGTCCGTAAGCCACAGGTTCAGCAGGCCGGGTTCGTCGTACTCAAAAGTCCGGACATCCCCTCGATGCTGGTCGAGACCGCGTTCATCTCGAGCCCGTCGGATGAGCGCCTGCTCAACAAGCCCGAACGCCGAAAAGATCTGGCGGAGGCCATCTTCGATGGCGTGCGGCAGTTTTTCCTAGATCATCCGCCGGACGGCTCGCGCTTTGCGCAGGCGCGCGACTCCGCGCGTACGGTGGTGGCCACGACGGCCGATAGCGCTCCGGCCCGTTCGGGCAAGCTCTAAGAAATCGTGCCGATTCGACTGTTGCCTGGGGCGCTCGTCGACCAGATCGCTGCGGGCGAGGTGGTCGAGCGGCCGGCGTCTCTCGTCAAAGAATTGATTGAGAATGCGCTCGATGCGGGCGCCCGCTCCATTGACGTGGATATCGAGGCAGGCGGCGCACGACTCGTCCGGATACTCGATGACGGTCATGGTATCTCGGCCGACGAGCTACCCTTGGCGATTCAGCGGCACGCGACCAGCAAGATCGCGAGTCTCGATGACCTCGCGGCCATCCGCACCCTAGGATTCCGCGGAGAGGCGCTGCCCTCCATCGGATCCGTTGCGCGTATGCGGATTGCATCGCGCGCCCTCGGCGCGGCGCAGGGCGCTGAAGTGCGAGTCGAGGGTGGAGAAATCTCGCCCGTCGCGCCATCGCCTCAACCGCGCGGGACCTTGGTCGAGGTTCGGGATCTTTTCTTCAATGTCCCGGCGCGGCGCAAGTTCTTGCGAACGGAGAGCACCGAGCTCGGTCATATCGCACGCCTCGTGGAGCGATTCGCGCTCGCCCGTTTCGATGTGGCCTTCCGATTGCGACACGAGGGGCGCACGCTACTCGATGTGGCGCTCGCAACAACTCCTGAGGCGCAACGCGCACGAATCGCTGCGATCATGGGCGAGTCATTCATCGCTGAGGCTCTGCCCTTCGAGCGGCGATCGGGTTCGGTTTCGTTCTGGGGATGGCTCGGTCAGCCGCACGCCGCCCGGCCGAGTAGCGATCAACAATTTGCGTACGTGAACGGACGTGCCGTTCGAGATCGAATGCTCGCCGGTGCGGTACGTCTCGGATACCGTGACGTCCTCTATCACGGTCGACAGCCCGCCTATCTCGTTTACCTCGAGCTCGATCCGCAATGGGTCGACGTCAATGCGCATCCGCAAAAACTGGAGGTTCGTTTTCGGGATGTTCGGCAGATTCACGACTTCGTATTTCGGTCGGTCCATGACGCGCTCGGCGTCGGTGCGGGTGCGGCAGCGCCCACGGCGCGCGCGTCGACGCTCGGTCTAGAGGCGCTGCAGCCAGGGCTCGAGATTCCGGCGGCGAGGGCGGAGTCCGTCTTGCCGAGTGACTGGGGTGTTTCGGAGCCGGTCGTCCAATCCCATGCAGAAGTGTCCTCGGGCTCACTTGGGACGGCTCTCGCTCAGCTGCATGGCACATATATTTTGGCGCAGAGCGAAGCCGGGCTGATTCTGGTCGATGCGCACGCCGCTCACGAGCGGGTGCTCTACGAAAAAATGAAGCGCGACTTCGGCGATTCGCCTGCCGTACAACGTTTGCTCGAGCCGCGCGTCGTCGAAGTGGCGGCACACGAGAGCGAGAGCTTCGCAGCCCACGCCGACGACTTTGCGCGAGCGGGGTTCGAGATCGACGTCATCGGTCCGGGGCGTTTGGCGGTACGGTCGGTGCCGGCATTGCTTGCGCAGTCGGATCCGGCGCCCTTGATTCGCGAAGTGCTCAAAGATTTAAGAGATGATCGGGGTAGTCACCACCTCGAGGCTGCCGCGCACGTGTTGCTCGGGAACATCGCTTGTCGAAGCGCGATCCGGGCCAACCGAAAGTTGACCCTCCCAGAAATGAATGCCCTGCTGCGCGATATGGAAGTTACCGAGCGAGCGGGGCAGTGCAACCATGGTCGCCCCACCTGGACCGTGCTCAGTCTCGACCAACTCGATCAGCTGTTCTTACGCGGGCGATGAGCGACGTTGATGCCATTCTGCTTGCCGGACCGACGGCGAGTGGCAAGTCGGATCTCGCGCTCGAGCTTGCAAGTCGAGCGTCCATCGAAATCGTGAGTGTGGACTCGTCGCAGGTCTATCGGGGGTTCGATATCGGCTCGGCGAAACCGGATGCGGCGACTCGAGCGCGGGTGCCGCATCATCTCATCGACATTCGTGAGCCGTTCGAACCTTACAGCGCCGGTGAATTCGTCGCGGATGCGGTCGCCGCCATCGCCGCCATCCGCGGCCGTGGCCGAATGCCGGTGCTCGTGGGTGGCACCATGTTGTACTTCAACGCGCTCGTTCACGGGATTGCTGCGTTACCCGCCGCCGATCCGGTGGTTCGCGCGCGTATCGACGAGCGGGCCAAGGCCATCGGCTGGCCGGCGATGCACGAGGCGCTCGGGGCCATCGATCCGGAGGCGGCTGCGCGCATTCATCCCAACGATCCGCAGCGTATTCAGCGCGCCCTCGAGGTGTACGAGGTGAGCGGTCGACCGATCAGTACGTGGCAGCGCGATACCTCTCCGGCCGCCGGTCTGCGATTCCGCCGTGATGCCTTGTTTCCCGTAGATCGCGCGCGACTGCATGAGCGGATCGAGCGCCGCTTCTTGAACATGATGTCGACCGGGTTCCTGGCCGAGGTTGAAAATCTTCGAGCTCGTCCCGATATCAGCCAATGTGGGACGGCGATGCGCGCGGTCGGCTATCGACAGCTTTCCGCCTACCTGACGGGCGAGGTCGACCTCGAAGAGGCCGTTCGTCGGGGGGTCGCCGCGTCCCGGCAGCTCGCGAAGCGACAGCTCACCTGGATTCGAGCGGATTCGGGCTGGCGACTTTGGGATCCGTTCGATGCGGCGCAATGCGAGCGCTGGGTGGACGAGGCCACTTTTGTGTGCCAGGCGGCAGGATGAGGAACCCCTCGCATGGTAGATTGGTCTACAGGGGGGAGACGTTTCGGGCGTTGTCCGGAGCGAGGCAATAAAAACGAGGAGAGTCATCATGGCCAAGGGCCAATCCCTGCAGGATCCCTTCCTGAATCAGCTTCGAAAGGAGCGCGTACCGGTCTCCATTTATTTGGTTAACGGTATCAAATTGCAGGGTCAGATCGATTCCTTCGACCAGTTCGTCGTGTTGCTCAAAAATACCGTCAACCAGATGGTGTACAAGCACGCGATCTCAACGATCGTCCCCGCGCGTAACGTTCGTGTGCCGCTGCCCGGAGAGGCAGAGGACGATACCGAAGCGGTTGCTGCTGAGTGACCCTGACCGCGCGTGTTTGAGCGTCCCCGCGGCGGAGAACGCGCCGTTCTCGTCCGTATCGGACTCGACGGACCGGTCGAAACCGAAGATCTCGAAGAATTTGCGCAGCTCGCCGAGTCTGCGGGGGTTAGTGCTGCGGCCACGGTGACGGGACGTCGCGAGCGGCCCGATCCGCGTTATTTCGTTGGCAGCGGCAAGGCCGAAGAAATCCGTCAGATGGCGGTCGACAGTTGTGCCGAGGTCATTTTGGTCGACCACGCGCTGTCGCCGAGTCAGGAGCGCAACCTCGAAAAACTGATCGGGTTGCGTGTGCTCGACCGAAACGCGCTCATCCTCGATATTTTTGCCCAACGTGCGCGAAGCCACGAAGGCAAATTGGAAGTCGAGCTCGCGCAATTGCGCCATCTCTCGAGCCGCCTCGTCCGAGGATGGACACACCTCGAGCGTCAGAAGGGCGGTATCGGTCTTCGCGGACCCGGAGAGACGCAGCTCGAAACCGACCGACGATTGCTCGGAGAGCGCGTTCGCGTACTCAGTCGTCGCCTCGAAAAACTCAAGCAACAACGAGAGACCGGTCGACAACGGCGGATTGAAATCCCCATTCCTTCAGTGGCGCTCGTCGGCTACACGAACGCCGGCAAGTCGACGTTGTTTCGGGCGTTGACGGGCGCCGACGCGTACGTCGCCGATCAGCTTTTTGCGACGCTCGACCCGCTCGTGAGGCGCGTCAATTTGCCGGGTGGCTCGCCGATCGTGGTCGCCGATACCGTGGGTTTCATTCGCGAGTTGCCTCACGAGCTCGTCGCGGCCTTCCAGTCGACACTGACCGAGGCGCGCGAGGCGACTTTGCTGTTGCACGTCATCGATGCGAGCGATCCTCGGCGAGACGAGCGCATCGAGCAGGTCAATGCGGTACTCGAGGAGGTGGGCGCCGGAGCGCTGCCACAGATCAAAGTATTCAACAAAATCGATCGGCTGGAGATGTCTCCACGGATCGAGCGCGATGAAACGGGCGATGCGCAGAGTGTCTGGATTTCGGCCGCCGGACGTCTCGGACTTTTGGCGTTGATGGAAGCCGTCGCGGAGCGACTGTCGCGGTTTGCGAGGCCGCGCACCGTCCGGGTCGATGCGCGGTACGCCGGAGCGCTCAGGGCGCGACTTTTTGCCTCCGGGGTCGTCCAGGGCGAGCGGGTGTTGGACGATGGCAGCCTCGAGTTGATCGCCAACCTCCCCGATATTGAGGCGGGGGAACTCGCCCGGGCGCCTGGCGTCGAATTGTTCGATCCCGAGCCCTCACAAACTTGTGCGGTGGAGGGGGGGTACTTACAATCCACCCATTCTGAGCGCCCCTCCTGACCTACCCGGCGCAACTGAAAAAACACTTATGGCATGGAACGAACCTGGCGGCTCCCCAAAAAATCCGTGGGGCAAGCGCTCCGGAAAATCGGGCGGCGACGACGCATTTAAGAAGTTTCAGCGCAGGCTGGACAACATCCTCAAGGGCTCGAGCCCCGGGGGCGGGGGTCCGGAGGGCGATGGGCCGGAGCAAATTGCGGGAGACGGTAAGTTCCAGATCGGCATCATTGCCGGGCTCGTGGTACTCGTGTGGGCCTATCAAAGTTTCTTCACCATCGACCAAGCCGAGCGCGGTGTCATTCAGCGCTTCGGGCAGTTCGTGTCGGTTCGTGATCCGGGCCTCGGCTTTCATCTTTGGCCCATCGAGACGATCACTAAGGTCAACACCCAGCAGGTCAGTAGCGTCAACTACACCGCGAAGGTGCTGACGCAGGACATCAACCTCATCGACATGTCACTCGCCGTTCAGTACCAGCTGCGCGATCCGGTCAAGTTTCTGTTTCAGGTCAAAGATCCGGAGCAGACGCTACGCGAAGTGGGTGAAATGGCGATACGCGAAATCGTCGGCCGTAGCACTCTCGAAGAAATCCTCATCTCGAAGCGCGAACAGGCGACGACGAGAACGAAGGAACTCATCCAGCGCACCCTCGACCAATATGGCGCTGGGATTTTCATCACGAGCGTCAACCTCACCGACATTCAGGTGCCGACCGACGTGCGCCCCTCGCAGGAAGACGCCAACAAGGCGATCGCCGATAAAGAGCGGCTCGTGAAGGAAGCCGAGGCCTACGCGAGCGGTATATTGCCGGTCGCCGAGGGTAGTGCGTCGCGCCAACTGCAGGAGGCCGAGGCGTATCGCGCTCAGGTGATTGCGATCTCCGAGGGTGAGGCCGATCGCTTTCGGCAGCTCGTGGCGCAGTACGAGAAGGCGCCCCGCGTGACCCGCGAACGCTTGTACATCGAGGGTGTGGAGTCCGTGCTCTCCCGCTCGCAGAAGGTGGTTGTCGATACCAAGGGCAATAACCAAATGCTTTATCTGCCTCTCGACAAGTTGATCGAGCAGCAGCGTCGCAACAACGAGACCGAAATCTCCGTGGTCGCCCCGCGCGCGGGTGCAGCGGCCGGGGAAGAAGCGCCTGTCGATCCGCGGGCGAGAGTGGAGCGCTGATATGCCGCAGTCGATACAAAAAATATTTGGTGTGATCGCGGCGGTCGGCTTGCTGATCAGCCTATGCACCTTCACGGTGTCTGAGAACGAGCTGGCCGTTCGCAGTCAGTTCCGCGAAATCGTCGGCACCAACTACGAGCCCGGTTTGCACTTTAAGTTGCCCATCGACACCGTTCGAAAGTTCGAACGTCGAATCGTGTCGCAGAGCTTCGAGGGTGAGACCTTTTTGACGAGCGAAAACCGCGGACTCATCGTCGACTATTACGTCAAATGGCGTATCAAAGACGCCGGACGCTACGCGCAGTCGTTCGGTAACGATCCGGGTGCAGCAGGGCAGCGCTTGTCGGACATCGTCAAAGACGGCATCAAGAATGCCGTTGCGCAGCGTACCCTCCAGGAGATCGTTTCGGCCGAGCGCACGGCGTTCACCGGCGATATGTTCGATCGCGCGAGCAAAAGTGCCGAGAGCCTCGGTCTCGAGCTCATCGATACGCGCGTCCAAAAAATTGGTCTTCCGCCGGATGTCGAGTCTCGTGTGTACGCGAGCATGCAACAGAGCTTCAGTCGTCTTGCGCGTCAGTTGCGCGGTGAGGGCGAAAAAGAAGCGCTACGCATTCGCGCAGAAGCCGATCGCAAGCGCACCGAGATCCTCTCGATCGCTGCGCGTGATGCGCTCAAGATTCGTGGTGATGCCGACTCCAAGGCAGCCGCGACGTACGCCGCCGCCTATGGGCGTAATCCCGAGTTCTACTCGTTCTACCGGAGTATTCAGGCGTACAAGAATTCGCTCGGCAAGGAAGGGGACATCATGGTGGTCTCGCCGGACAGCGATTTCTTCAAGTACATGCGCAATCCGAACGCCGGCACGCGCTGATCCTGCGTTCTACGATGTCCGCGGGTCGTTTCGTTGTCGTGATCGGCACCCAGTGGGGTGACGAAGGCAAGGGCAAGATCGTCGATCTGCTGACCGAGCGCGCGTCGGCCGTCGCCCGTTTTCAGGGTGGGCATAACGCCGGTCACACGCTCATCGTGGGCAGCGAAAAAACGGTTCTGTCGCTCATTCCCTCTGGCGTACTCCGCGCGAACGTCACCTGTTTCATCGGCAACGGCGTCGTCTTGTCGCTAGAGGCGCTGCTTCGAGAGGCGGACATGCTGGTGGCTCGCGGTGTCCCCGTTTTTGAGCGGCTGCGAATCGCACCGAATTGCCCGCTCATCCTGCCCTCGCACGTCGCGCTCGATCGGGCTCGCGAGCAGGCGCGAGGCGTGAATGCGATCGGCACCACCGGTCGCGGCATCGGCCCCGCTTACGAGGATAAAGTGGCGCGGCGAGCGCTACGCGTGGCCGATCTTTTTCAGCGTGAGCGTTTCGCGTCGAAGCTCGGTGAGATCCTCGATTTCCACAATTTCGTGCTTCAGCACTACTTCAAGCTGCCGCCCGTCGATTTTCAGGCGACGCTCGATAGTCATCTGTCGATGGCGGAGCGAATCAAGCCGCTGGTCTGCGACGTCACCAACGAGCTACAAAAATTACGAGATGCCGGTGCGAACGTCATGTTCGAAGGCGCTCAAGGCGCCATGCTCGACGTCGACCTTGGCACTTATCCTTTTGTCACCTCATCAAATACGACGGCGGGGTTTGCGGGAACGGGTACGGGCCTCGGGCCGCGGAACTTCGATTACGTCCTCGGCATCGTGAAGGCCTACACCACCCGAGTGGGTGCCGGGCCGTTTCCGACGGAACTTTTCGATGAGACGGGCGAGCACCTACAGCGTGTAGGGCAGGAGTTTGGTGCAGTGACCGGTCGACGTCGCCGATGCGGTTGGTTCGATGCGTTGGCCCTGCGCCGATCGGTCATTCATTCGAGCGTGTCGGGTTTGTGCATGACCAAGCTCGATGTACTCGATGGGCTCGATGCTATTCGCGTCTGTGTGGGCTATCGGGCCGCCGGCGTCGTTTCGCGAGAGCCGCCGCTATTGGTTGATGGTTTCGCTGATGTTGAGCCTGTCTACGAAGACCTCTCGGGTTGGAAAGGTACGACGTTCGGCGTCACGCGAGAGGCGGATCTGCCGACGCAGGCGAGGGCGTACTTGCGGCGCATCGAGGAGCTCGTCGGTGTACCCATCGATGTGATTTCGACCGGTCCCGATCGCGATCAGACTATTATCCGTCGTCACCCGTTTGGGTGAGGACCAGCGAGAGGGGCATGACCCATGCGTGAATTCGACATCGTCGTGTTCGGTGCCACGAGTTTCGTGGGTCGAATTCTGTGCCGCTATCTCCTCGACACGTACGGTAACGATGGCAGCCGATTGCGTTGGGCGATCGCAGCCCGTTCGGCGGCCCGGCTTGCTGAACTGAAGCACGACCTCAACGGAGCGGCGAGCGGGTTACCGGTCATCGTCGCCGATGCGGCGGATGAAAACGCCATGCGCTCTTTGGCGGTTCGCACGAAGGTGGTGGTGTCGACCGTTGGTCCTTACGCCTTGTATGGCGAGCCGCTCGTCAAAGCCTGCGCGGAGACCGGCACCGATTATTGCGACCTCACCGGTGAGGTTCAGTGGATCCGCCGGATGATCGAGCGCTACGACGGTGCTGCCAAGGCAAGCGGCGCCCGTATCGTTCATTGTTGTGGTTTCGATTCCATCCCGTCCGACTTCGGCGTCTTTTTTCTCCAGCAGGAGGCGCGTAAGCGCTTTGGCCGTCCAGCGAGTCACGTCAAGATGCGCGTTCGCGCCATGCGCGGCGGCTTTTCGGGAGGTACGGCTGCGAGTTTGCTCAATGTCGCCAAGGAGGTTCGAAGTAACCCCGCGCTACGCAAAGAACTCGCCAATCCATACTCGCTATGTGTGGGTCTGCCTGCGGGCGCGAGTGTGCGGCAACCGAATGTTTCGTCGGCCGTCTACGATGCCGACTTCAAATGTTTTGTTGCGCCCTTTGTGATGGCTGCCATCAACACCCGAATCGTCCATCGCAGTAACGCCTTGAGTGGTTACGCGTACACCCG
>JBMTZJ010000054.1:0-9363 GCA_049455515.1 Steroidobacteraceae bacterium | reverse complement strand
GCGCCGCATCCGGTGATGCCGATTCCGACGACGGACGACATCAAGCGACTGGTGTCGACCAAGGGCGCGGAGGAGACGGCGCGCATCCTGCAATTGCGCGAGGACAAGATCGTCGCCGAGCAGCGCGACCCGTACCGGCACGGCTACGAGCCGAAGCACTGGAAGGAGGCGGATCAGTTGCTGCTGAAGCACCGGGAACTTTTGATCAACGGCGGCAACCGCGCGGGGAAGACGGAGTACGCGGCGAAGCGAGTGGTGCAGTGCCTGGTGGCCAACAAGGGCGTGCGCGTGTGGTGCCTGCACACGACGAGCATGTCGTCGATCCAGATGCAGCAGAACGTGATTTTCAAGTACCTGCCGCCGGAGTGGCAGAAGCTGCGGAAGACGAAGATCACGAACATCAGCTACACGCAGAAAAACGGGTTTTCGGAGAACACGTTCGTGCTGCCGAACGGGAGCCAGTGTTTCTTTTTAAACTACAGCCAGGACCGGAAGGTCATCGAGGGCGGTGAGCTGGACATGATCTGGTGCGACGAGCTGGTTCCGCTCGATTGGATCGAGACGCTGCGCTACCGGCTCGTCACCCGCAACGGACTCTTCATTCTGACGTTCACGCCGGTCCTGGGGTACACGCAAGCGGTCAAGGAGTTCGTGGCGGGGTGCCGGTTCCGCTTCGCCAAACGGGCCGAGTTGCTCCCCGACACGGTTAACGTGCAGGGCATCCCGCGCGGCTTCATGCCGTACATTGCGGAATGCCACGGCAAGCGCGGCGCGATCATCTGGTTTCACTCTGTTCTGAATCCGTACTCGGACTTTCAGAACATGAAGGCGGCGCTGGCCGGGAAGACTGCCTACGAGATCAAGATCCGCGCGTATGGCTGGGCGGATTCACTCCAGGGGTCGCAGTTCCCGCTGTTCGGCGAGCAGAACCTGGTGGCGCCGGAGGACATTCCGACCGAGGGGACCAACTACATGGTGATGGACCCAGCCGGGGCGCGAAATTACTTCATGCTCTGGCTCCGCGTGGCGCCGGATGGCCGGCGTTACGTCTACCGCGAGTGGCCGGACATGCAGGTTGGCGAGTGGGCGTTGCCGAGCGAGAAGCCGGACGGAAAGATCGGCATTGGCCAACGGAACGGAGCGGGTCGCGGCGTGTCGGCGTACCGCGGACTGATCCGCGAACTCGAGGGGCGTGAGGTTATTTTCGCCCGCTACATCGACCCCAAAGCCGGCGGCACGAAGGCGCAGGCGCAGGATGCCGGAGTCACGCTCACTCAGCTTTTCGAGACGGACAACGACGACGACCCGAAAGATCCAGGCATGTACTTCGAGCCGGCGGCGGGGCGCGGCATCGATGAGGGCGTGGGCGTCATCAACGACTGGCTCGCCTGGAACCCGAACGAGCCGCTGGGCGAGGGGAACCGCCCGCTGCTCTACGTCTCCAAGGCGTGCCAGAACCTGATCTACAGTCTCCGCGAGTGGACGGGCCAGGACGGCGACAAGGGCGCCTGCAAGGATCCCGTGGACTGCCTGCGCTACCTGGCCGTCATGGACCCGAGTCATCACGGTAAGAACGCCTTCGCCGCGGTGGGGGGCGGCTCGTATTGAAATGAGCACTACGCAATCGATCCTGATCAACCGGAAGCAGGCGTCGGAACTGACCGGCCTCTCCGAGCGTTACTTTGACCACCTCCGGCGCCGCGGGGTGCTGCGGACGTACAAGACGGACGGTGGCCTGCATCGATTTTACCGCTCCGAGGTGCTCGAGCATATCGGCGCCAACTTCAAACCGCAAACCATCGCCCAGAAATGAGCTATAGCTACAAGCAGACCCCCGGCAATCCGACCAACGACCAACTCGTCCGCGCGCAGGACAAGCCCGACGTCAACTATCTCAACTTTGAGTTTCAGCGTAGCCTGTACACCGGCTCCAACGTGAGCATGGTGGACAACAACGACGCGGTGCGTTTCGCCAAGTGGAGCGGCCAGACCGACGACGGCAAGAAGTGGTCCTCGACGCGACCGGACGGCGAGCAGGTTTTCCCCTTTGAGGGCGCCAGCGACGTCCGCATCCGCATCATCGACTCAACGATCAACGAGATCGTCGCCACGCTGACGACCGGCTTCGAGCGGGCCTCGCTGAACGTCTCCGGCGTCGATGTCTCCGATGCCGCCTCCGCCACGGTGGCCACCGAGCTGATGACCTGGATCCGCGAGAACAAGCTGAAGACGGACCTCCAGCGCGAGGCCGAGCTGCTCGCCCAGTACGGCCAGCAGTACGGCTGGGCCGTGGCCCACGTTGCCTGGGACCAGAAGACGGCTACCCGCTGCCAGAAGATCACCGCGCAGGAGGTGCTCCAGATCGCTGCGCAGGCGGCGCAGGGAAACCCAAACTCGATCATCGCGCAGTTGCCTTCGCTGATCGCGAATCCCGAATCCGAGCAGCAGGCGGCGGACATCGTGACGACGGTGCTGCCGGATCTGACCATCAAGGATGCGCGCAAGTTTGTGAAGGGACTGCGCGAGGAGGGCGTCGGCGAATACGACGAGGAATATGTGCAGCGGAACCTGCCCATCGTGACGGCACTGAAGCCGTTCGATGAGGTGTCGTTCCCGCCCGAGACCATCGACCTTCAGCGCGCCCGCTGCATCTTCCGGCGCGAGTATTTCACCGAGGTGGAGTTGCGGGCCATGGTGACGAATGCCGAGTGGGATCCTGAGTTTGTCGAGAAGGCCGCGGTCACTCAGGGGCGCCAGTCCTGGTACAACAATCCGAACCTGGTGACGACCTCGCTCAGTGTCTCCGGCACCGTGCGGAACGACCACCTGATCGAGATCGTCCACGCCTACGCGCGCTCCCTGTCGCCCAACGGCACGCCGGCGATTTACTACACGGTCTTCTGCCCGCAGCTAGGAATGGACCTTTACGGCAAGCATGAGCTTCTCGACTACGCCCACGGCGAGTATCCGTTCGTAGAATACAGGAGGGAGCGCGTGCGCCGCGCCATTTGCGAATCTCGAGGCGTGCCGGAACTGGCGATGACCGACCAGGAGGAGATCAAGGCGCAGCACGACTCCATCCGCGACCGCACCGCGTTCACGACTCTGCCGCCGATCAAGGTCAAGAAGCGGATCGGCATGATGAACAAGATCGGGCCGGCGGTGCAGTTGCCGGTCACCCAGGCCGACGACTACGTCTTCATGGACCCGCCCCGGTCCAACATCCAAGAGGCGATGGTCGTAATCCAGCAGGTCGAGACGCGGCACGCCAATTACTTTGGCCTACAGCACGCGAGCGTTCCGCCGGCGAAGTCGGCAATACTCATGCAGAAGGAGGTCAACAACTGGTTCGGCACCTGGTCAAAGATTTTCAACCAGATGTTCCAGCTCTCGCTGCAATACATGCCCGAGGAGGAGATCATGCGGATCACCGGGATGGGCCTGCCGAAGAACCTCACCGAGATCGCCGGCCAGTTCGACTACATCCTCAAGTTCGACGTGCGCGAACTGAACGATGACTACGTCATGAAGAAGCTCCAGACCGTATCGCAGTTTGTGATACCGCTGGACACGGGCGGCGTCATCGACCGCAACAAGCTGATCAAGGCGATCACGACGGCTATCTCGCCGGATGCGGCGCGGGAACTGGTGGTCGACCAGGCCGGCGCCTCGCAGCAGATGTTCAAGCAGGTGCAGTCGGACATCGGCATGATGATGCTCGGCAACGAGGCGTTGTACGTCGAAAACGACCCGACCGCGCAGACGAAGCTCCAATACGTCCAGCAGATCATGCAGGCGAACCCGAAGGCGCAGGCGGCGTCGCAACAAGATCCGAACTTCCAGCAGTTGCTGCAAAAGTACGTCCAGAACCTCCAGTTCAGCGTCACCCAGCAGCAGAACAGCCAGGTGGGTCGCATCGGCGTCTCGCCGTCTCAACCCGCGGCATGAAGATCGAACACCTCGAGGCATTCGGTTTCGACGGCACGAACCCGCTCTGGGACGCGCTCCTGGCCCACACTCAGGAGTGCATCCAAGACGAGATCGAGACCGCGATCAGTCGCGAGACGCTCGGCGAGCACCGAATTCACGCTGCGGGCCGAGCAGAAGCACTGAACGACTTCCTCGTATCCGTACACCAATTACGTGAAGAAGCCCTGCGAAGGCGGGGATGATCCACAAATAAGATGGCATAAGGTGTCGGGAGTTGCCCGACCCCAAGACTCGAAAAGATCCAGTGCGTAATGTCGGCGCACTGGGCTTTCTGCGCCGCGCCCCGAAAGCGACGCTGCACGACCTCTTGGTTGGTCGCTAAACGCCATGCCGACAGACACGACAGTTGAGGCCGCGCCGGCTAACGGAACGGACGCGAGTCAGCCTCTGACAACCTCCGTGGGAGAAAAGCTCGGTGCGCTCGATGAGGCGAAGCTCAGTGCTCTGCTCCGTCGAACATTGCTGGACGAGCCAGCACAGGAATCTGCCAAGCCTGCGGAAGCGAAAGCTGACGAAAAGCCGGCGGAAGAAACGTCCGAGGAAGCTCCGGCAAAAGCCGAAGCCGACGAAGACACAAACGATCTTTCTCAGGAATCGACCGATCAGGTCACCGAAGAGGAGACTCAAGCGGAGCAGGCTGAAGAGCCGGCTCAAGCCGAGGACGATGGCCTACCGAAAGGGGTCCAGAAGCGAATCGACAAGCTCACCGCGCGGAACCGCGAGTCCGAGGCGAAGGCCAAGGAACTCGAGGCCAAAGTCGCGGAACTTGAAGCCAAGCTGAACCAAGCGCCCGCGGTTGACGAAACGCCCATCCGGCCCACGCCCGACAACCCTTACCTGCACTTGCAGAGTCAGAAGGATGTCGAAGCGGCGTTCGCCGAGGCAAAGCGCGTCAAGCGTTGGTGCGAAATGAACCCCGATGGTGGCGTCGTGAAGGGAGCGGACGGGACGGAAAAAGAGTACACCGCAGAAGAGGTGCGCTCGATCCGGCTCAACGCTGCCGACGCGATTGACGATTATCTGCCCAAGCAACTGAGCTATGTTCAGGCGCGGGCGCAGATCGATCCGCAGGCCGAGGCGACCTACACTTGGTGGAAGGACCGCTCATCAAAGGAATACCAGACGGCAAACCAAATGCTGCAAGTCTTCCCCGAGCTGCGAAAGTTTCCCGACTACAAGATGGTCGTGGGAGACTACATCCGCGGCGCCCAGGTGCGCGAAGCCGAGTACGCCAAGCAGAAGTCCGCGACAAGTGCCAAGCCGGTGGTGAAAAAAGCCCCCGCGCAACCCACTCGTCCTGTTGCCGCCCCGCCGACCGTCACCCGCGAGGAGCGCAAAGCCGCTGATGCCGACGCGCGCTTCCGCAAGGCGCCAACGTCAGCCGCGCTCAAGGACATCATCGCCTCCCAGTTTATCTGATCAGTCGATTCCTGTATCCAGGAACTCACTACAATGGCTCAACTATACGAACGTTCTCAGGTTGGTAAACGCGAAGACCTCGCCGACTACATCTCGCTGGTCGACGCGAAGGACACTCCCTTCGTCTCGATGGCGCCGAAAGGCTCCAAGCCGGGGAACACCTACCTGCAATGGCAGGCCGACAACTTCCCGGCGACCGCCACCACCGGCACCGTCGATGGCACCGACGTTACCAGCGGCGACTACCAGAATCTCAATTCTGGCCGCGCCCTCCTGGCCAACTACATCCAGGTCTTCCGCCGCCCCGTCCGCGTGTCGCCTCTCTCCGTCGACGTTTCTATCGTCGCCGGTCTGAAGGACGAACTCGCCGGCATGGTGGCGAAGGGAATCACGCTGATGAAGCGCGACATGGAAGCCACATTCCTGTCGACCAACGACGGCCAGGCCGACAACGGTACGGTGCCTTACCTCACCAAGGCTCTCGGCTCGTGGATCAGCACGTCCGGCGGCACGACCCCGGCGGTTCCCGCCGCGTTCCGCACGCCTGCTGGTTCCATCGTCGGCAGCGCCGCCGCTGCGTCTACGCTGACGGAGACCAACGTGCAGGATCTGCTGACGTCGATCTGGGGCCAGACCGGCACCTATCGCGACTACGACGCCATCGTCGGTTCGACGCTGAAGCGGTCGTTCACCAACCTGCTGTTCACGACCTCGCAGAACGCGAACACGAACACCAGCGCGACGATCCGCACGTTCAACCGCGAATCCGACGCCTCGAGCTACATCAGCTCGGTGGACGTGTTCGAAGGTGATTTCGGGCGCCTGCGCCTGCACCCCGACGCGTTCATGCCGGCGGCCTACCAGGGCTATGTGATTCCGATGGACATGGTCGAGATCCGCTACTCGAGCCTGCCGGAAGTGCGCAACCTGCCCGACTACGGTGGCGGTCCCGCGCGCCTGATCGAGGCCGTCGCCGGTCTCGTCGTGAAGAACCCGCTCGCGTTCGGCAAGTTCGCCTTCACCAGCTAAGATGATCGAGGCCATCCCGCCGGATCTCTACAAGCCGCTGCTCGATGAGTTCCGGCGGGGGTGGCATCGTGAACAAGTCCTGGGCCGGATCGAGGCCAAGAAAGCCGCAGGACTAGCGAAGAACTATCACCGCGGCGTGGACGGGCTTGGCCGTCTGCGTGCGCGCATTCCCGCTTCCTCGTTCCACTACTGGGGCCAGCGTCTCGGTTATCAGTGCTGGCACGACGAGACTTTTTTAAAGGAGTACATTAAGGACAACGACCTTGAGGTGAAAGGCGGCAAGACGAAGCTCTCTGTTGGCTACGGCAAGAGCACGACTGACGGCTCACTCCTCGATCAATTCGGACGCCCTGCCTGATGCGCACCGTCGATTTTTCGTCGCTCATGTTTCGGTATTTCCAGCTCGCAGGGCTGGACCGAAACGCAGTCACGACCGCGAATTTTCAGCAGTTCCGCGACTTTGCGACTGCGCGCGTTGATGACGTGTGGAAATCAAACGAGTGGCCAGACGTCATTCGCATTTCTGATCCGATCACTGTCTCCACCGGCGGCACCGGCATCCTGACGGCTACGCTTCCGGCTGACTGCGGCGAGGTTCTCTCCGTTTACGACCAGGATCCGCGGCTGACCACTCGAGCGCGGCTCCTCAAATACTTTCTGTACGACGACGGCACGACTCAGGCGATCAACATGATCGACAACGTCACGCCGGTCTACGTCGAGTACCGCATCAAGTCGCCTCCGCTCTTTGGCGACCCGTACAGCACAACGGTGGCCTACTCGCTGGGCGCGCAAATGTACTTCGACACTTCCAGCGCGTCGGGTTCGTTCCAGCCCACTGCTGGAAAGATTCCCGCCGGCAACCTGTACAATTGCATCGTCGCAACCACCGCGGGCCAAAGTCCTGCCACGACGCCGAGCGCATGGTCTCTGGTCGAGATCCCTGCGATTTTTTCCGACTTCCTGGTCCGCGCCTGCGTATCTGACTTTCTCCGCTCTGAAGGCCAATTTGAGCAGGCCATCGTAGCCGAGCAGGAAGCCACCGCTGCGATGGACCGCGAGGTCGACCGCATTCTTCGTTCCGAGGGCCAGGTGCGCCGGCCCAACGTATTCACTTACTAACTACACGCCATGCAAATCACGAAGGCAGTCAATCTTTACCCCAAGCCGAACGGCACGAAGGCCGACGAGCGGCTCACCGTTTCCACCACTGCGGTCCAGTTCGCCACGACGTTCGACATCACGACGAACTACGTTCTGGTCGACGTGCAGGACGCCGATGTCATGGTGACCTTCGACGGTTCCACGCCCACGGCGACCAACGGCCACCGCTACAACTCCGGCGCCCGCGAGTACTGGTCCCGCCAGAAGGCGCAAGCGGCGAAGTTCATCCGTCAGGCCGGCACCGATGCCGCAGTGCAAGCGTCGCAGTTCACCGACTAATTCGTCATGCGGGCGCTGCTCTCGCGTTTCATTCGGAAGACTCTGGTCGTAGTTGACGCCTACTACGCCCAGGAGAACGGCGCGTACCTGCTCATGGAAGACGGCGGCAACATCATCGTGGAATAACATGTCCGTCGCGAAAAAGATCTCCCAGTTGACCCCGGCCACCAGCGTGGCCACCAACGACTACACCGTGTTGGTCGACGGTAGCACGTCGGAAAACAAGCGGGCCACCGTCGCGCAGATCATGGCCGTCGCCGGCGGCGGAACGGTCACGTCGGTCAATGCCGCTGGCACGCAGGGCGTCACGGTTTCTGGCGGGCCTGTCACCTCAAGCGGCTCGCTCGCGATTGGCCTGGGCGCAATCACGCCCACGTCGGTGGCGGCATCTGGCACGGTCACGGGTTCCAATCTCTCCGGCACCAACACCGGCGACCAGTCGATCCAACTGCTCGGCGACGTTGAGGCTTCCGCCGGCACCGGGAATCTGACGACGACCATCGCGACTGGCGCGGTGACCAACGCCAAGCTGGCCAACATGACCGGCCCAACGGTCAAGGGTCGCACCGCCGGCACGGGCGCACCTGGCGACGTCACGATGGCGCAGCTCAACGCGATGTTGCCGGCATTCGTTCCAGACTCCGGCACCGGCGGCACCAACGGGTTGGTTCCTGCGCCTGCCGCCGGCGACGCCGCGCAGAAGAAATTCCTCCGCGCTGATGGCGCCTGGGCGGCGACGGATCTGAACGATATTCTGCCGACGCAGACCGGCAACGCGGGAAAAGTTCTGTCCACGACTGGAACCACTACGCAGTGGATTGCAGCACCTGGCGTCGGCACCGTGACCTCCGTCAACGTGGCCGGCGATGGCAACATCACGACCAGCGGTGGGCCAATCACTGCTGCCGGAACGATCAACGTCGGACTCGCTGATAGCGGAGTGGTGGCGGGTAGCTACGGCAGCGCGTTGTCCATACCAGTCGTTTCTATCGATTCGAAGGGAAGAATCAGCAGCGCATCGACTGCATCGCTCGGCACACTGTCGTCGCAGGACGCGAACAGCGTCGCGATCACGGGCGGCTCGATCAACGGCACGACGGTGGGCGCATCGTCGCCGAATACCGGAGCGTTTACTAGTCTGTCGAGCAGCAGCACGACGACGTTGAACGGCACGACAATTCCGGCCAGCAAGACCATTGTTGTAACAACGGATAAGCTATCTGCCCTTGCCGCAACGACGAGCGCAGAGTTGGCTGGAGTTATTAGTGACGAAACTGGTACAGGCGCGCTAGTGTTTGCCGATTCGCCTACACTGGTCACGCCTTCGCTCGGCACACCATCATCGGCTACGCTTACTAATGCAACCGGACTTCCAGTCTCGACTGGTATTAGCGGATTAGGTACGGGTGTAGCTAGTGCTCTCGCGGTCAATGTTGGATCTGCTGGTGCTCCAGTCGTGAATGGCGGCGCGCTCGGCACGCC
>JBMTZJ010000053.1:0-9406 GCA_049455515.1 Steroidobacteraceae bacterium | reverse complement strand
CACGAGGCGAGGCGAGTGGCCTCGATATCGGCGAGCGTCAACGCCGCATGAACACGCACAACCCGTGCTACGTCCCGCGAAATTATCTCGCGCAAGAGGCTATCGACGCGGCAGCGTCGGGCGATCTGGCGCCGCTCGATCAACTGCTCGAGGTCTTGCGCCGTCCATACGAGCGACAGCCGGGTTACGAGCGTTACGCCATCAAAAGACCTGAGTGGGCGCGCCATCGCGCCGGCTGTTCCGCGCTGTCCTGCAGTTCGTGAGTCGACATCGATTCCGGAGAGCGGACATCGGTCCGTCGCCTCCGTTGACTCGGCTCGCCCGAAGAGCGTAGCCTTCCGTCCGTTCGTGAGGTGCCTGCGTTGCGATGGTCGCAACGGAGGTGAAACGGGAAGTCGGTGAGCTCGCCTCGGCGTGCAATTCCGACACTGCCCCCGCAACGGTAAGCGAGGCAGGGTGATCCTCCGCCACTGTCCCCACTGCAAGGGTGGGACGGGAAGGCGATCACCCAGGACGCAGCTTCATGCGTCGCTCGCAAGTCCGGAGACCGGCCTCGCGATATCCATGGCGCGCTCGGTGGGAGCGCGAGAAGGAGTATCGATGAGCGTGCGTTTCTCGGCCTTCACGGCCCTAGTTCCGGTCCTCGCGACCGTATCCTCTCTGGGTTTGGATGCGGCTGAACGAACGACTGTCGCAGATCCCGTCATCATCACCGCAACGCGTACGCTCCAAAAACTCGAGGACTCCCTATCCTCGGTCACCGTGATCGAGCGGGCCGATATCGAGCGCTCGCAGGCGCGCACGCTCGATGAGGTGCTCGCCGGCGTTGAGGGAGTCGCCATCGCGCGACAGGGTGGCCTGGGTCAGCCGACCTCGGTCTACGTTCGCGGCGGCGAGTCGGATCACGTGCTGTGGATCATCGACGGCATCCGGGTCGGCTCGGTCACGACCGGCATCCCGGCGCTGCAGGACATTCCGCTCGATACCGTCGAGCGCATCGAAATCGTGCGAGGCGCTCGCTCGAGTCTCTACGGCGCCGATGCGATGGGCGGTGTGGTGCAAATCTTTACACGTCGCGGAGGTGCCGCCGATCGGGCCTTGCGCGTGACCGGCGGCTCGAATGGCACGCGTCAGCTTAGCTTCGGCGCGGGTCTCGGCGATGAGACGGCGTGGCTCGACCTGCAGGGCTCGCATCTCGAGACTGACGGCATCAACGCCTGCCTCGGCCGGCCGTTTCCACCGGGCGGGGGTTGCTTCACGTCAGAGCCCGACCGGGATCCCTATCGCAACACCAGCGTCAATCTCGGTGGTGGATATCGTTGGCGCGGAGGCGCCTCGCTCGAGGCGTTCGTCCAGCGCGCCGAGGCGCGGGTGGCGTTCGATTCCTCGTTTCTCAACGAGTCCGATCTCGTCAATCAGGCGGCGGGTATCAAACTCGTCGCCGAGCCGATCGCCGGGTGGCGTAGCACTTTGACCGCCGGCCGTTCGTGGGATGAGTCGACGAGCTTCAGCGCCTCGGCGAGTTTCACCAGCGTCTTCAACTCGTCGCGCGACACGCTCACGTGGCAGAACGAACTGCGCGCCGGCAGCGGTGATCTGTTGTTGGGTGCGGATTTCCTGCGCGATCGGGTCGACAGCGACATCGACTACACCCGTCCGTCGCGCGACAACCAAGCGGCATTTGCGCAGTACGCATTCGCCTTCGGCTCGCAAGATCTCGCCCTTGCCGCGCGAATCGACGATAACGAGCAATTCGGCTCGAATGCCACGGGCAGTGTCGCCTGGGGTCTACAGCTGGCCGAGGGCATGCGGGCGTACGCCAGTGTCGGAAGCGCCTTCAAGGCGCCGTCGTTCAACGAGCTCTACTACCCGGGGTTCAGCAACCCGAATCTCTCGCCCGAGCGTGCTTTGACCACCGAGTTGGGACTGAAGCAGCGGCGCGCATGGGGGCGTTGGTCATTGAGCGCTTACCGGAGCGAGGTCGACGAGCTCATCGCGTTCGATGTCGCGACCTTCCTGCCCCAGAACGTGTCGCAGGCCTTGCTGACGGGTGTCGAGGGTGCGCTCGAGTGGCAGGGTGGGCCGTGGCGGTTTTCGCAGACCGTCGGCTGGCTCTCGGCGGAAGATCGCAGTCCGGGGTTCGACCGCGGACGGGCGTTGCCGCGACGACCGGCCTGGTCCGGTCGCTCGGCGATCGCGTGGAGCGGTTCGAGCTTTGATGCGGGTGCGAGTGTGCAGTTTGCGAGCCGCAGGTATGATGACCTCGCGAATACGCGCGAGCTGGGCGGGTATGCCACGGTCGACCTGACGGGCGCCTGGCGGCTCTCGAGCGCGACCGAAGTGCAGGTGCGGCTCGCGAACGCATTCGACCGTCGTTACGAGACGGCGACCTTATATCCGGCCTTGGGTCGGGAGTTTTTCGTGACGCTGCGCTATCGTGCGCCGCGGTGAGCATGTTGGGGAGTTGCTTAGATGATCGATAACACATCGTCAGCCCATCGCGGGTTCTGGTGGGTCGCTTTGGCTCTGGCGACCGTCATGGCGGCCACTCGACTCGGCCACTTTGGTGAGTACGGAGGCCCGCTCGATGCGTCTTGGGCCGTGTTCTTCCTCGCCGGGCTCTGGCTGCGCGACTTGAGGCTGTTTCCGGCGTACTTCGTACTCGGTTGGGTCGTCGATCTTGCGGCCTTTGCGCTCGGCACGCCGACCAACTGCTACAGCATCGCTTATCTCTTCTTGATCCCGGCCTATGGGGCGCTTTTCGTGGCCGGTCGATGGGCGGCCGATCGGGGCTACGCTGCGATCGGTCTGGGCGTGGTCGCGAGCGCGTGTGCGACGTTCGTGATCGCCAACCTCGGGATGTTCTGGTTGGCCCCGTCGCCGTCCGCGCCGACGTTCTCGATCTTCGCTTCGGCTGTCGCGGGTTACTTCCCCGGATATCTGCTGACCATGGCGACGTACGTCGCCGGGGGTTTACTGGTCGAGCGTGCGCTGAGCGCGCGCCGGCGGGTACTCGCCTAATCCGCTGTTAAGCGTGTCCAACGAAAAAGCGCCGGGGTGATGAGCCCCGGCGCGTTTTTGTGCCGTAACTTGGCGTGGTTATGACCCCGGGCGCTTTTTTTGTGCCTTAACTTGGCGTCTTAACTTAAGAATGCGATCAATTGCCCCAGGGCAGCGTGGTCGCAATCGTGAAGACGACCTTGCTCTCGGACGAGTTGGCATCGCCGATGTCGTTGCCGGGCTTGAAGTCGCTGCCGTCGACCCATTTGAGGCCGAGGTCGAAGTTGCCGACCGTCTTACCGACGCCGATGGCGTAATCGGTGTACTTGTCGTCAGCCCAGAAGTCGCCGCCCGAGCGGCCGACGTGCAGGGCGAGGGTGAAGTCGTTCGGTAACGGCAGTTCAGCGTTGGCTTCGATGTAGTTGGCGCTGTCACCCGAGTTCACGAAGTCGGAGGAATACCAGTATTTGACCGAGACGGCCTTGTACGACAGACCGAGGTAGTACTCGGTGTAGTCGATGTCATCGCCGTCATCGAAGTAGTTGTAGCGGGCGAGACCGATGTCGTAGCCGAAATCGTCGGTGAAGCTGCCTGAGAGGCCGCCGATGAGGTCGAGCTCGAACTCGGATTCGGTGCCCTCACCGAAATCGACGTTGCTGGCCCAGGCGCCGAGATAGAAACCGGACTCGGACGACCAGTCGAGGCTCGCCTGCAGCGCGGGGTCGCGTGCCGTCTGCGTGATGCCGCGGAAGTCGTAATCGGAGGCGAGGGTGATCGTGGAGGACACCTCGGCTTGGGCGGTGGCCGCCGCAGCTCCGAGAGCGAGCACGGCAATGACGGGGGCAGTCTTCATATTTGAATGACCTCGGGGGTTGATAAGGTGACGGGTTGAACTCAGCAAGTGTCGTGCCAGTCTTGGCAGGCCTAAAACACCGCATTGGCGCCATTCTAACGCAGATTCCGCACCGGTTTGGTGCGGGCAAATCTGGGCACGCAGGGCATTAGTGCATGGGCTGATAAACTTCGCCCCATGTCTGCGCAACACACTTCTCTCTGGCACGAGCGTGCCGCGGGTCTTCGTCCAGCCTCTCAGGCGTTCATCGAGGGTCGCTCGGTGCCGGCTTTGAGTGGCGCCACGTTTCAAAAGAAAAGCCCCGTCGACGGACGGCTCATTGCCGAGGTGGCCTCGTGCGACACCGCCGACGTCGAGGTGGCGGTGGCGAGTGCGCGCAAGGCCTTCGACTCGGGCGTCTGGTCCGCCAAGAGCCCCGCACAGCGTAAGCGCGTGCTCAAGCGCTTTGCGGAACTCATCCTCAAGTACAAAGAAGACTTAGCCCTGCTCGAAACGCTCGATATGGGTAAACCGATTTCCGATGCGCTGAAGGTGGACGTCACCTCGTCGGCGCGTTGCATCGAGTGGTATGCCGAGGCCATCGACAAAATTTACGGTGAGGTCGCGCCCACCGGACCGGGTTCGCTCGCCACGATCACGCGCGAGCCGATGGGTGTCGTCGGCGCGATCGTGCCGTGGAACTTCCCGATGATCATGACGGCCTGGAAGCTCGGGCCCGTGCTGGCCTCGGGTAATTCCATGGTGTTGAAGCCCTCGGAGAAATCTCCGCTCAGCGCCCTACGCCTCGCGGAGATCGCTATCGAGGCGGGGATTCCCGCGGGCGTGTTCAACGTGGTGCCGGGCCTCGGCGGAACGGCGGGTAAAGCGCTCGCGTTGTCGATGGGTGTCGATGCGATCGGTTTTACGGGCTCCACTGCGACGGGCAAGCTCGTGATGCAGTACGCCGGCCAGTCGAACATGAAGCGCGTGGGTCTCGAGTGCGGTGGTAAGTCGGCGAACATCGTTTTGGCAGACTGTCCCGATCTCGATGCGGCCGCGCGTGCGGCGGCGTTTGCCATTTTCTTCAATCAGGGCGAGATGTGTTCCGCCGGCTCGCGGTTGTTCGTTCACGAGTCGATCCGTGAGGCGATGCTCGAAAAAATCGCGGCGATCGCACGCGAGTTCAAGCCCGGTGATCCGCTCGATCCGGCGACGCGGCTCGGAGCGATCGTCGATGACATTCAGATGAATCGCGTTCTGGGTCTGATCGACTCGGGCCGCAAAGAGGGAGCACGTGTTCATCTCGGCGGATCGCAGGTGCGCGCCGAGACCGGAGGGTATTACGTCGAGCCCACCATTTTCGATGGCGTGACTCCTGGCATGCGGATCGCTCGCGAAGAAATCTTTGGTCCGGTGCTCTCGTGCCTCTCTTTCACCGATCCGAACGAGGCGCTGCGGATCGCCAACGACAGCGAGTACGGCTTGGCAGCAGCGGTGTGGAGCCGCGACCTCTCGACGGCGCATCGCCTCGCTCGCGGCTTGCGCGCCGGCACGGTCTACGTCAATTGCTATGACGCCGACGACATCACCGTTCCCTTCGGCGGTTACAAGCAATCGGGCATCGGTCGTGACAAATCGCTGCATGCCTTCGACAAGTACACCGAGTTGAAGACCACCTGGATCGAGCTCGGGTGAACCCCGGCGCAGAGGTCTCTTCGCTCGCCGACGGTGCCGTGGCGTTCGTCGACGTCGAGACGACGGGCGGTCACCCGGCATGGCATCGTGTGACCGAAATCGCCATCGTCGCCATGCGCGATGGCGAGGTGGAGTGGACCTGGAGCTCGCTCGTCAATCCGGGCGCGCGCATCCCGCCCTCGATCGAGCGTCTGACGGGGATCACTCAGGCGATGGTCCAAGAGGCGCCGCGATTCGAAGAGCTCGCCGAAGAGATCGAGTCTCGACTCGCGAATCGCAGATTCGTTGCGCACAACGTTCGCTTCGATTACGGCTTCGTGCGTGCCGAGATGCGTCGTGCCGGCCGTCGGTTTTCGGCGCCGATCACCTGCACGGTTCGGCTGTCTCGGGAGCTTTATCCCGATGCGGGCCGACACAATCTCGACTCGATCATCGAGCGTCACGGACTCGTCTGCGGCTCGCGTCATCGCGCGCTGCCCGATGCCGAAGTGCTCGCGCAGTTGTGGCAGCGTCTCAGAAAAGACTGGCCGGCGGCGACGCTCGATGCCGCCATCGAGAAGGTGGGGCGGCGGCCGTCTTTGCCATCGCACTTGCCTGCCGATCTGATCGACGATCTTCCGGAATCGGCCGGCGTCTATCGTTTCTTTGGCGAAGGCGATGCCCTCATATACGTGGGCAAGGCCAACAACCTACGCGAGCGAGTGCTCGAGCATTTCATGGGGGCCACGCGAGACTCGAAGTCGCAGCGACTGACCTCGCAGCTGCGCCGTATCGAGTGGACCGAGACCGCCGGAGAGCTCGGCGCCTTGTTGCTCGAGTCGCAGCTCGTGCGCGAACTGCAACCGGTCTACAACCGCCGTTTACGCGGCGGTGAAGTCTTTACGTGGCTCATCGATGATGGCGGTGGTGCACCGCGATTGCACGAGCTCGATGGACCGATCCCGGCGGGAGTCGATGCGTTCGGCCTTTACCGAAGTGCGCGACAGGCGAAGACGGCGCTCGTGAACCTCGCTCGCGATCACAAGCTGTGTCTGCGTGTGCTCGGTCTCGAGGCGTCGGGATCGGGTTCGTGTTTCGGCTATCAGGTGGGGCGCTGCGCGGGGGCCTGTACCGGTGAGGAACCGCTTGCGCGACACGGTGCTCGCCTCAAATTGCAGTGGGCTTCGCTCAAGCTGCGTGCCTGGCCTTATGACGGTCCCGTGGCCGTGGAGGAGGTGAGTGCGCTCGGCGTTCGTCACTGGCACGTGATAGACGGCTGGCAGTATCTCGGCACCGTGATGGTGGACGAGTTCGATCAATGCGGTACGACGCCGCGCATGCAGACCTCGCGTGAGGGTTTCGATGCCGATACCTACCGAATTCTTTGTCGACATCTGAAGCCGGGCGCTCGAAATCTTCGGCCATGGCCGACTTCTTCATGAGCACGCCGCGCGCTTTCGTGGCGAGTGTGCCGCGCGGATTCGGTGATCTGCTTGCGAAAGAGATCCGCGAGTTCGGCGGACTCGACGTCCGCGAGCGCGGCAATACGGTCGCATTTACGGGCACGCTCGAGGTGGCTTACCGCATTTGTCTCGAGTCGCGCGTCGCGAGTCGCGTTCATCTCGAGTTGCTGCGCTTCGAGGCGGCCGACGATGCGGCGATCTACGCCGCGCTGCGCGGTATCGACTGGTCGACGCACATCGAGGCCGCAGGCACGCTCGCCTGTGAGTGGTCGGGCCGCCATCCGGCGATTTCAAACACCCATTTCGGAACACTGCGTCTGAAGGATGCGATCTGTGACGCGCTGCGAGAACGCAGCGGTCGACGCCCCGATATCGCGACGTTCGAACCGTCGGTGCGCGTGCATGCCCACGCGGTCGGCACTCGAGTCACGGTATCGCTCGATCTCTCGGGTGAAGGTCTGCACCGTCGCGGGTGGCGCGGCGACACGGGTGAGGCGCCGCTGCGGGAGAATATTGCCGCGGGCATTTTGCTGCGGGCCGGTTGGCCCGAGATCGCGGCCGCGGGCGGTGGTTTCGTCGATCCGATGTGCGGCGCCGGGACCTTCGTCATCGAGGCGGCGCGTATGGCAGCCGGTATTCCAGCGAACCATCGGCGACGGTATTTCGGTTTTCTCGGCTGGAAAGGCCATGACGCCGAGCTTTGGCGTCGAATCGTCGAGCAGGGCGAGACGAGGGCGGTCGCGGGTCTGACGGCCTGTCGCGAAAAGGGGTTGCGATTGCTGGGTCGTGATCAGGATCGGCGTCTGCTGCGCGATGCCGCCATCAACGCCTCGCACGCGGGTGTCGCTGAAATCACCGCGTTCGAGCACGGTACGCTCGACTCTGCGGCACCGACGGCCACGAGCGGTTTGCTCTGCACCAATCCGCCCTGGGGTCTGCGGCTCGGCGATCAGGCCGCAGCGCGCGCTGTTCATGCCGAACTCGGTGTCGTGCTGCGCGAGCGATTCGCGGGATGGGATGCTGCCGTGTTGAGCGGTGACGCCTCTCTCGGTCTCGAACTGGGTTTGCGAGCCCATCGCGTGCACACGGTCTTCGTGGGTGCGCTCGAATGTCGTTTGCTCCGGTTGCGTGTCGGCGAAGCGGCGGAGCGTGATCTGCGACCACGTCAGGGTTCGCAGATCGATGTGACCTTGGCCGAGCAGCCGGGCGCGGTCATGTTCGCCAATCGCATTCGCAAGAATCTGAAGCAGCTCTCGGCCTGGCAGCGTCGTGAGGCTGTCGGCTGTTATCGACTTTACGATGCCGACATGCCGGAGTACGCCTTCGCCATCGATCTTTACACGGCGGCGGACGGCTCGGAGCGTTGGCTCGTCGTGCAGGAATATCAGGCGCCCGCGCAAATTCCCGAAGATACGGTTCGAAAGCGCCGCTCCGAGGCTCTTGCGGGACTCGTCGTGGCGACGGACGTCAAACCGGATCATGTGCATCTTCGAACGCGTCGTCGAGTCAAGCGTGGCGATCAGTACACGAAGCGTGACGAGCGCGGTGAATTCCGAATCGTCAGCGAGGGTGGGCTGCGCTTTCGAGTGAATTTCGAGGATTACCTCGATACGGGTCTCTTTCTCGATCATCGGACGACGCGCGCGCGTTTGCGCGCCGCTGCAAAGGGTCAGCGCTTTCTCAATTTGTTCGCCTACACCGGCACGGCGACGGTCTACGCGGCGGCCGGTGGTGCGGCGTCGACCACGACGGTCGATCTCTCGGCGACGTATCTCGAATGGGCCGAGGCCAATCTGGCGCTCAATGATTTCGGTGGGCCACAGCATCGGTTCGAGCGAGCGGATGTACGCGAGTGGCTCACTGCGGCAGCTGCGCGCGGCGCCCGATACGACCTCATTTTTTGTGATCCGCCGACGTTCTCGAACAGCAAGCGTATGGAAGGGGTCTTCGATGTGCAGCGCGATCATGCCGCGCTCATCGATCAATGCATGGCCGTACTGGCGCCCGGAGGGCTGCTCGTCTTTTCGACGAACGCCCAAAGATTTCGGATGGACGAGGGACTGGCGGCTCGCTACAAGATTATCGACATCAGTCGCGAGACCGTACCCGCGGACTTTGCGCGAAATACGGATATTCACCGCGCTTTCGAGGTTCGGTGACGCCGTTTGACCGGGCCATGGTCGCCCGGAAGGGGCGTCGTGGCCACGGTTGGCCCGAGGTGCGTATCGTCGCCTGTTGTGAAGCCCCTCAATAAAATTGTCCTTCAAGCGATGGTGTTGTCGGCCATCGTGACGCTTTCGGCCTGCTCGCGCGGAGGTAACGATGCGCCTGCCGCGTCCTCGCTGACGGTCACCTTGGTGGCAGCCGAGCGTCGCCAGATCGATCGTGAGATCGTCGCTTCCGGTTCGGTGGCCGCCTGGCAAGAGATGTCGCTCGG
>JBMTZJ010000052.1:0-7500 GCA_049455515.1 Steroidobacteraceae bacterium | reverse complement strand
GCCGGATCACCCGAAATGATGGCCTGCAGCGGCAAATCGCTGGGCAGACTCTTTTGCGAAAAGCGGGCAATGAATTCTGCTTGGGCCCGCTCAGCCGCCTCGACCCCGTGGAAGCGACCGACGATTTCTTTGGCAAGCTCGAACTTCACGTCGCGAGGGTTACGCCCACCCGCGATCGCCGCACGGAGTTCGGCGATTTCCTTGAGCGGCCGGAATGACAACAGCTCGAAATAACGCCACATCAGTTCGTCGCTGACCGACATGAGCTTGCCGAACTGCGCATCCGGCGCTTCGGCAATGCCCACGTAATTACCGAGAGACTTTGACATCTTGTTGACGCCGTCCAGCCCCTCGAGCAGCGGCATCGTGAGCACGATTTGCGGCTCCTGTCCGTACGCCTCTTGCAGCTGTCGCCCGACCAGCAAGTTGAATTTTTGATCCGTACCGCCGAGTTCGACGTCTGCACGCAACGCGACGGAGTCGTAGCCTTGGGCGAGCGGATAGAAGAATTCATGCACGGAAATAGGCTGTCCGGCCTTATATCGCTTCGCGAAATCGTCACGCTCGAGCATCCGCGCAACCGTATACTGCGCCGCAACTTCCACAAACTTTGGAAGCGGCATGTTGCTCAGCCACTTGGAGTTGAACTCGATGACCGTCCGCGCCGGATCGAGAATCTTAAAAATCTGCTCCTGGTAGGTACGCGCATTGACGGCCACATCTTCGGGAGTGAGTCGGGGCCGGGTGGCGTTACGGCCCGTCGGGTCGCCAATGAGCCCCGTGAAGTCGCCGATCAGGAAAATCACCTCGTGCCCGAACTGCTGGAACTGCCTCATTTTATTAATGAGCACGGTATGTCCGAGATGAAGGTCGGGTGCCGTCGGGTCGAAGCCCGCTTTGATGCGCAGCGGTTTTCCACGCGAGAGCTTTTTGACGAGCTCGGCCTCGATGAGCAGCTCCGCGCTGCCCCGACGGATTTCTTCGAGTTGTTGCTGAATGCTCACCATGTTGCAGCGATGCCTCTATCCTCGCCCGGCCGAGTCCACGCTGCGAAAACCCCCGCCCGATGGGTTGACCCTATGTGCGGTCGCGGGTACCGTTCGCCGCTCTCGTGGCGGCGAAGTGTAGTCCATGACGCTGGAAGTCGGCTCAAAAAACCGCGTCCTTGCCTGGCTGAAAGGCCGTGGCCTGCAATGCGCCGTCGTTGCCGTGCTGGCGCTCACCTGGTGGCGCGGCGAATCCTGGCTTTCGGACCTTGGCCGCTTAGACGAAAGCGCCATCAACGCGATCCAGGCCGCCGAAGCCGAGGCGTCGACCAAGGCCATTCTGGTGCCGCTGACCATCGATGTCATCGTCGGCACCAACGACACCCTCGAGCGCATCTTCCGCAAACTCGAACTCTCCGTGACGGATCTCGCGACGCTGCGTGCGCTGCCGGATATTCGTCGAAGCCTCGATCGACTCTATCCCGGCGAAACCCTGAAGTTCGGCGTTCGCGACAAGCAGCTGGTTAGCCTCGAGCGCCAACTGAGCCCCAGCGAGACCTTACAGGTCAAACGTGACGAGGACGGCTTCGACAGCTCGGTCATCGTCAACCCGCTGGAGAAAACTGTCCGCGTCGGTGAGGCCACCATCAAAAATTCGCTGTTTCAAGCAGCGGGTGAAGCGGGGCTCAGCGACTCGCTGGCCATGAAGATCACGAATATCTTCCGTTGGGATATCGACTTCGTCCTCGACATCCAGCCGGGCGATCGGTTCCGCGTCATCTATGAAGAGCTCAGTCAGGATGGAACGCCTCTCGGCGAGGGTGATGTACTCGCCGTCGAATTCGTGAATCAAGGGACGGTCTATCGCGCGCTTCGCTTTGCTCACGACGAGGCAGAGGGCGAGTCCGAAGAAGGCGATTTTGGCTACTACACGCCGGATGGACGCAGCCTGCGTAAGGCGTTCTTGAGAGCACCGCTCGAGTTCACTCGAGTCAGTTCGCGGTTTAATTTGTACCGTCGTCATCCGGTGCTCAATCGAATGCGTGCGCATCGTGGCGTCGACTATGCGGCTCCGATCGGTACGCCGGTCAAAGCGGCGGGCGAAGGTCGTGTTCGATTCGTCGGCACCAAAGGTGGCTACGGCAAGGTCATCGAAATTCAACACGCCAATAACGTTCGGACGCTTTATGGTCACCTGTCACGATTTGCGCGCGGCCTGAGCCAAGGCGAGCGGGTGCGTCAGGGCGAAGTCATCGGCTATGTGGGAATGACGGGTCTCGCCACCGGACCGCACCTGCATTACGAGTACTTGCAGAACGGCGTCCACAAAGACCCACAGAAAGTACTCCTCCCGAATGATCGGCCTATTCCCGCAGCGCTCATGGCGACCTTCCGCGAGCGCGCCGGCCCCTTGCTCGCAAGCCTTGATGCCGGCCGTGTGACGCCGGCTCTACTGGCCGCCACGAGTTCAGGGACGGATCAGGTCGTCGCCTCGAACCCCGCCAATAATTTGCCCGCAGACCGCGCTGGGGCCAAAGCCGCTGCTCGCGGAGCGGCGTTGTAACAACCTTTTTTGATGTTCGTGGTCTACTTAGACCATGGACAGCGCAGCGGACGAGGCGGCCCTCGAAGTGGCCCCTCTCATCAATCGCGAACTTTCATTGCTGGAGTTCAACCAGCGCGTACTCGCGCAGGCGCTCGACGCATCCGTTCCGCTGCTTGAGCGACTTCGATTTCTTTGTATTTCTTCGAGCAACCTCGACGAATTTTTCGAGATTCGTGTCGCGGGCATCAAGCAGCTTCAGGAGAGCTCGCCCAGCAGCCTGAGTCCCGACGGGCTGACGCCCTCGGCGCAGCTCGCCGCCATTCATCGTCGAGCGACCTTACTCGTCGCCGAACAATACGCTTGCTTGCGTGACATCCTGTTGCCGGCGTTGCGGGAGGTGGGCATTGCGCTCGTACCGAAGGGTGACTGGCCAGACTCGACGCGCGAATGGCTCGCGGCCTATTTCGAGAGCGAGGTCGAACCCGTCCTGTCACCGCTCGCGCTCGATCCGTCCCGACCCTTCCCTCGCATTCAGAACAAGAGCCTCAACTTCATCGTGCGCCTTCGAGGCGAAGACGCGTTTGGTCGCGAGGCGACTCTCGCCATCGTGCAGGCCCCTCGATCGCTGCCGCGTGTCGTTCCGCTACCCGCTGAAAGCGGACAGCCGCAGCGATTCGTGCTCCTGTCGACGATCATCGAGGAATTCGTGCCGCGGCTCTTCGAGGGCATGACCATCATCGCCTGTCACCAATTTCGACTGACCCGAAACAGCGACCTTTTCATTGACGAGGAAGAAGCGGACGATCTTCGGCGCGCGCTGGAGGGCGAACTCGCTCAGCGCCGATATGGCTCCGCAGTTCGGCTCGAAACCGCAGACGACTGTCCGCGCGATCTGGTCGATTTTTTGGCAAAACAGTTCGGGATTTCTGCGCTCGACGTCTATGCCGTACCCTCGCCCGTCAACCTGCATCGCCTGTCGGCTATTTACGAACTTGCGGATCGAGGCGACCTCAAGTACCCGCCCTTCAGCCCGAGTCTGCCACGACGTCTCAACGATGGCCCCGACATGTTCGCAGCCATCCGGCAAAGCGATCTACTCCTGCACCATCCGTATCAGTCGTTTGCGCCGGTCGTTAATTTTTTGAGGCAAGCAGCGGGTGATCCGCAGGTTCTCGCCATCAAACAAACGCTCTATCGCACCGGCAACGACTCGGCCATCGTCGATGCCCTGGTCGCCGCCGCCCATGCAGGGAAAGACGTCACGGTCGTCATCGAACTTCGGGCTCGTTTCGATGAAGAAGCCAATATCGAACTATCCGATCGCCTGCAGGAAGCGGGCGCACACGTGATGTATGGCGTCGTCGGCTTCAAAACTCACGCAAAACTCTCGCTGGTCGCGCGACGCGAACGGGGCGGTATTCGTCGCTATTGTCACCTCGGCACCGGCAACTACCACTCACGTACTGCGCGGACCTATACCGACTATGGCCTTTTCACCTGCGATCCGGAGATCGGTCAGGACGTACACGAGGTGTTCCTGCAGCTGACGAGCCTGACACGGACTCCACGCCTAACCTGTCTGCTGCAGTCGCCTTTCGAGCTTCACCGCGCGATGCTCGCGCGGCTCGAGCGAGAATCGGAGCACGCCAAAGCCGGTCGTTCTGCTCGGGTCATCTTGAAGATGAACGCACTGGTCGAGCCCGAATCTATCGCAGCGCTGATCAAGGCCTCTCAATCAGGCGTGAAGATCGATCTAATCGTTCGCGGTGTATGTGCGCTTCGGCCAGGGGTGCCCGGTGTTTCGGAAAACATCCGTGTTCGATCGATCGTCGGGAGATTTCTGGAACATTCGCGCGTGTTCTGGTTCGCAAACGGTGGCGATCCGGAAATTTTTTGTAGCAGCGCAGACTGGATGGACCGTAATTTTTTCAGGCGCGTCGAGATCGCATTCCCAGTTCGCCGAGAAAAATACAAGAAGCGCATTCTCGACGACCTCGAAGTGTATCTGCGAGACAACACCCAGGCGTGGGAGCTCGATCGGGACGGGAATTATCATCGTGCCGCGGAGCGGGGAATGCCCAGGGTCTGCGCGCAGAACGAACTGCTCGCTGCCTACACGGCGGGCAGACCTCTCGAAGAATAAATTCGCAGGCGGAAATCCACGGACTTCAGCAAGTCGATTTCTTGACTGAGATCTGCGACGGTCAGCGGATGATCGCGTAACCAACGGACCGGAAATCGGGCCTCGAGCATATTGCGCCCGCGCGCGATGAGGGTGAGCTCGGGTAGTGGCGCTCGACCGCGTCCGCGATGTAACAGCACCGCGAGGCGTAACAACACGATGAGGTGCAATACTCGTCGATCCCAGGGCGGCAAAAGTTTTTCTAAGCCTTCGAGAGAAAGCTTGCGTCGATGTCCACCGACGATTCGCGCGAGCACGCGCTGCTCCTCTCGCGGAAATCCGGGCATATCGGCGTTCTCTAGGAGATAAGCACCGTGCTGGTGGTAGCGGGAGTGCGATACATCGAGTCCGATCTCGTGCAACCGCGCAGCCCAAGCCAGAAGCTGGTTGGCAACCGGGTCTTCGAGCTGCCACGCATCGGCGACCTGCTCGAGAAAGTTCATGGCCGTCGATTCGACACGCTCAGCTTGCGCGGTATCGACATGATAACGGGCTTGCATCGCCCGAACGGTACGATCGCGGGCGTCTTCTTGCGTCATGCGGCCGACGAGATCGTAGAGCAACCCGTCGCGCATCGCGCCGTCGGACACATCCATTTTTTTGATGCCGAGACTCGAAAAAATTTCCGCGAGAATCGCAAGTCCCCCTGCGAACACGGTACGACGATCTTCGCTCAGAGATTCGAACGGTACGTCTCGGACATGGTCCGTGCGAAGTGTCAGGTCGAGCACCGCTTCGATCGCCTCGGCCGTAATACCTTGGGCTGCGGGATCCATTTCCCGAATCGCATCCGCGACCGATTTCACTGTTCCGGAGCTGCCGATCGCAGCTTGCCATCCCATCTTCCGATAGCTCTGCTCGATGGGTTCGAGCTCGCCTCGCGCCATGACTCGAGCACGATCGAATCGTTTTCGGGAAATTCGCCCACCGGCGAAAAAGCGCTCGCTCAACGTAACGCAGCCGAGTTCGGTGCTTGCGAGGCGAAGCGGGTTCAATGATTCGCCGATGATGAGCTCGGTGCTCCCGCCGCCGATATCGACGACTAGGCGCTTGCCTTCACCCATCGGCGAGGTGTTCGCGACACCGGAGTAAATGAGACGCGCCTCCTCGATCCCCGAAACGATTTCGATGGGCGCACCGAGCGCTGCGCGCGCTTTTTCGAGAAAGGACTGCTTTCGATGGGCGCGACGAAGAGTGTTCGTCCCTACGACGCGCAGCTTGTCGGGATGAATCTCGCGTAGTCGCTGACCGAAACGCTCGAGGCAGGCGAGCGCTCGCGCGGCAACCTCTCGATCGAGACGACCCTCTTCGTCGAGGCCGGAGCCGAGGCGCACACTTTCGCGAAGACGATCGATGACCGTGAGCTGCCCGTGGATATACCGGGCGACGACCATGTGAAAACTGTTGGAACCGAGATCGACGGCAGCCAAGAGCTCAGGTGCAGCCCGACCGTTCGCTCGGCTCACGTCAGGCCTTGAGACGGATGCGAAGTACTTACGCCGAGAACGAGGACCCGCAACCGCAGGTCGTCGTGGCGTTGGGGTTGCGGATGACGAACTGCGCGCCCTCGAGTCCCTCGCGGTAGTCGATTTCAGCGCCCGAGAGGTACTGCAGGCTCATCGGGTCGACGAGCAGTTTGACGCCGAGGTTTTCGACCATGGTGTCGCCGTCTTGAGCCTGCTCGTCAAACTCGAAACCGTACTGCATGCCGGAGCAGCCGCCGCCCTGCACGAACACGCGCAACATCAGCGCCGGGTTGCCCTCACTTTCGATCAACGAACTGACCTTGCGTGCCGCCGCATCGGTAAACACCAGCGCGGGAGGCATGTCGAGCGGCAAATCCTCTGCAACGGTCGTCATCATAAGATCCTCAAAAAATCTTCATCGGCTTCGTCGCGCGCATGCTAGTGCCGACCCTGTCGGACGTCAAAGGGACGGACCACATTGTCGCCCCGAGACGTCTCACCCACCTGAACGTCGAATGACGCGGGGCTCTCGACGGCAGAGGCAGACGACAACGGTACCAGTCTCCCTTCGATGCGGGCGCCGAGCGACATTTCAATGACCCCGTACGACACGTCGCCCCTGACCCGAGCCTTGGCGCCGAGCACGACACGGTCCGACCCTCGAACGTTGCCGATCACCTCGCCGTTGATCACCGCGACGGCCACCTCGACGTTTCCGTGAATTCTTCCGGGCTCACCGACCCACAGTGTGGCGGGCGTCGAGCCTTCGAGACCTCGCACGTTGCCGTGGTGAGCGCCATCGACGTGAAGCCCGCCCGAGAATTCCAAGTCGCCGGTCAAAACGGTGCCTCGACCCAGCAGGGTATCGATGCGGCCCGACAGTCGGGGCGCCTTACGTCGTCCGAACATGCTCTACTCCCCACCCGGCTCGAGTGGCCAGAGCACCGATTGAACCACGGGGCGGCTCGACCTGCCAGACGGCTGGATCTCGATCTGCACCCGTTCTGGTGAGACACCCTCGGGCGGGGACAGTTCACGGTCGATATTCTCGAAGTATCTGAAATCGTAGGGTGTTTCGAACAGGATGATCCGGGCCGCACGCCCGTCCCGCGAACCTTCGAGGATGACTTTGACTTGCCCGGACACCATGGAGCGGGGGTTGCCGGGCTGTACGATCGACAGCCGCACTCGAACGCGCCCCGTTGCCGGATCACGATCGAGCCGCAGGTTACGGATGGCGACCTCTGCCGGAGGCTCTGCACTCGACACGACGCCTTTCAAAAAGTCGAGTTGCTGACGTTGCCGCGCGATCTCGGCCTG
>JBMTZJ010000051.1:0-9505 GCA_049455515.1 Steroidobacteraceae bacterium | reverse complement strand
CTCGTGTCGGCGCTGCGCGATTACGCCTCGCGTTTGGCAGACGCGGCGCGCGAGGCGGCGGTGGAGCAGGTGGCGAAGCGCGCCGTAGAGCTCGCATCGTCGCTCGAACGCATCGCGCTCTGCACGGACGACGAGGGCGCTCGGACGAGCGAGACCAACGGGCGGAGTTTTTCGTTGGGGCTGTTACCGTTCAATATCTCTGAGCGGTTCAAATCTTTGATCGAGGCGCGCCCTGCGGCCTGGGTATTCACGTCTGCCACCTTGTCGGTCGCGAGTTCTTCGCAGGGCGATGACTTCAGTCATTTCGCCTCACGGCTCGGGCTCGGCGATGCCGCGGCGCTGCGGATCCCGAGCCCATTCGACTACGAAGCGCAGGCGATGCTGTATCTGCCTGCGGGGATGCCGGAGCCGACGGCCCCGGGCTACGTCGAGGCGGTCATCGAAGCCTGCATCCCGCTGCTCGACGCCTCGGGGGGCGGCGCGTTCTTACTCTTCACGAGCCACCGCGCGCTCGCGCAGGGCGCGGCGGCGTTGCGCGCGCGGTGGGATGGCGCGGCGGAGACGCCCATCCTCGTTCAGGGCGAGGGACCGCGCGAAAAACTCCTGCGGGATTTTCGGGAGCACGGCAACGCGGTGCTGCTCGGCACGGCGAGTTTCTGGGAAGGGGTGGACGTGAAGGGCGAGGCGCTACGCCTCGTCGTCATCGAAAAACTGCCCTTCGCCTCGCCGGACGACCCGCTCACCAAGGCGCGCATCGCGCATTTGCAGCGCAAGGGCGAGAACGCGTTCCGCGATTATCAGTTGCCCGAGGCGGTGCTCGCGCTCAAGCAGGGGGTGGGGCGGCTCATCCGCAGCGAGACGGATCGTGGCATGATCGTGATCGCCGATCCGCGCTTGCTCACCAAGGGGTATGGCCGCACGTTCCGTGCGAGTCTGCCGCCTATGCCGGTGACCCAAGATCGCGACGAGGCACTGCGGTTCTTGCGCAAACTCCGATGAACATCCTCGCCCTCGACACCTCGACCGAAGCCTGCTCCGTGGCCTTGCTCGCGGGCGATCGCGTGATCACGCGTTATCAAGAAGCCCCGCGCGGGCATGCGGAGCTCATCCTGCCGATGGTCGATGCTTTGCTCGACGAGGCGGGTGTCACGCTCAAAGATTTGGCGGCGATCGCGTTCGGTCGCGGGCCCGGCAGCTTCACGGGCGTGCGGCTCGCATCGAGCGTGGTCCAAGGTCTCGCGTATGGCGCGGGAGTCGGCGTGGTGCCGGTCTCGACGCTGCAGGCGGTCGCGCTTCGCGCGTTGAGGGACGATGACGTACTCGCCGGGACGACGCGCGCCACCCACGTGCTCGTGTGCAACGATGCGCGCATGGACGAGGTGTACGTCGGCGCGTTCGCGCGGGGGGCGGCCGAATCGAGCGTTGTTCGGCCAACGCCGCTTGGCCCCGAGACCGTGATGCCGCCGGCTGAGGTGGTCGTACCGCAGGGGGCGCGTGAGGACGAGAGCAAGGGCGAGGGGAAAGCCCAAAACATTGGCGTGCGTTGGATCGGCGCGGGGCGCGGCTTCAAGGCCTACCCCGAGTTGTCGCGGCTGCGTACGGAGCAGGGTGGTGTGCTCGCCGCGGTGCATGAGACGATCTTGCCGCGCGCGGAGGACATCCTCGCGCTCGCGATACCGGAGGTCGCGGCGGGCCGGGTGCTACCCCCCACGGCGGCGTTACCGATCTATGTCCGGGACGAGGTGGCGAAGGTGCCTCGCGCGATTCCGGGATCGCTGTCATCGGGCTGAAACACGAGTGGCGTGAAATATGTCTGAAACAAGGACTTCACGGCTCCCGCTCATGGCCGCCAAACAAATTCTCGTCGTCGAAGACGAAAAACCGATCCGGGACATGATCAGCTTCGGGCTGCGTCGTGCCGGCTTTGAGGTGCGCGAGGCCGTCGACACGCGTGCGGCGCGCGCGCAGGTCGCCGACCGACGGCCCGACCTCATGCTCGTCGACTGGATGCTGCCCGACATGAGCGGACTCGAGTTCACGCGGCAAATCAAGCGCGACCCGGAGCTGCGGGATCTGCCGATCATTATGTTGACCGCCCGCGCCGAAGAGTCGGACAAAGTCGCCGGCCTCGAGGGCGGTGCGGATGATTACGTGACGAAGCCCTTTTCGCCGCGCGAGCTCGTGGCGCGGATCAATGCGGTACTGCGTCGCGTCGATCCGCAGGTCGAGGGCTCGGTCATCACCTTCGAGGGGCTGAGCCTCGATCCCGTCGCGCATCGGGTGACGGCCGATAGCCGGCCGGTGACGCTCGGGCCGACCGAGTACCGCATGCTCGAATTCTTCATGAGTCACCCCGATCGGGTGTACTCGCGCGAGCAACTGCTCGATCGGATCTGGGGTGGCAACGTCTACGTCGAGGAACGGACCATCGACGTGCATATCCGTCGCCTGCGTAAGGCACTCGAGGAATTCGGGTACGATCGCATGGTGCAGACGGTGAGGGGTGCGGGTTACCGCTTTTCGACCCACGCGGAGTGACGTTGCTCAGGAATCCGTTCGAAGACTGGGGGTTTGCCCTCTGGCGTGTCTTGCTCGTGGCCGGTATTGGGGCTCTGGTCGGGCTCTTCGTGGGTCACGTGTGGTGGGGCATCGCCGGCGCGCTCGCGCTCGAGCTCGCGCGGCAGCTCGCGAACCTGCACGATTTCCTGGATTGGCTACGCCGTCGCAATCAGCGTGATCCGCCGGACTCGGGCGGTCGTTGGGGCGATGCGGTGTCGCTCGTCTCGCGCCTGCATCGGCGTAAGCAGTTTCATAAGCAGCGGATCCTGCGGCTCTTTCGCGAGTTGCGACGCTCGACGGCCTCGATGCCGGACGGCGTCGTCGCGCTCAATGCCGATCGGGAAATTCTTTGGTTCAACCGCAAGGCGGCAGAGCTTTTGGGGCTGCGCCGTAAAACCGATTTCGGGATCAACCTCGCGAGTCTCCTGCGGGTGCCCGAGTTTGCGCGCTATCTCGAGAAGGGGGAGTTCGGGACGAGTCTGCGGATCAAGCCGCGGATCGGGGAGCCGACCTGTCTTGAGTTTCAGGGGGCGCCCTATGGCGAGGGGCAGCTTTTTTTGCTCGTGCGCGATGTGACGCGCCAGGCGCAGCTCGAGACCATGCGCAAAGATTTCGTGGCCAATGCCTCACATGAACTGCGCTCACCGCTCACGGTGATCGCAGGCTACCTCGAGACGCTCTCGCTGGGCGACGATCTCCCCGAAGACCTGCGCGCGCCGATCCAAGAAATGCGTCGTCAGTCCGAGCGTATGACGGCGATCGTCTCGGATCTGCTCGAGCTCTCGCGTCTCGAGGCGAGCGATGAGCAGGTGGTGGGGCAGCCGATCGATGTCGCGGCCTTGCTCGCGGTGCTGCGCAAAGATTTGGTCGCGCGCGATGCGGGTAAGCACGCCGTGTCGGTGTCGATCGAGGCGCCGGATGGGCTCATGGGCGATACGGGGTTGATTCACTCGGCGTTCTGGAATCTCGCCGACAATGCGGCCAAGTACACCCCGGCGGGCGGAGAGATTTCGCTACGCTGGTGGGTCGATGAACTCGGCGGGCATTTTGCGGTCACGGATACAGGGCCCGGCATTCCGCCCGAGCATTTGCCGCGGCTCACCGAGCGGTTTTATCGGGTCGACCCCGGTCGGGCGCGCGACACGGGCGGCTCGGGTCTCGGGCTTGCGATCGTGCGTCACGTGCTGCAGCGCCATGGCGCCGAGCTCAAGATCGAGAGCGAGGAGGGGCGGGGCAGTACGTTCGCCTGTCACTTTCCGCGGGCACGCTTGGTGCGTGAACCCATCGCATTGACGGGCGACAGCGGCTATTCTCGCGCTGACGAGTCTTGAGCGAATTTTTTTAAGGATTGCACACCATGGACACAGCCGAACTCTCGCAGCACATTTCGCGCCGTTTCAACGAGGACCTCGAGCGCGTTCGTAGCCAGGTGCTCAACATGGGCGGTTTCGTCGAGCAGCAGCTCGCGAAGGCCGTTTCGGCGCTCGTCGAGGGCGACAGCACCCTCGGTGAGACCGTGGCGCGCGATGACTTCGAAGTGAACCGCATGGAAGTGTCGATCGATGAGGAATGCTCGCGCATCCTTGCCACGCGTGCGCCTGCAGCGAGCGACCTTCGGCTCATCGTGGCGATCATCAAAGCCATCACCGACCTCGAGCGCATGGGCGATGAGTGCGAAAAGATCGGCTACATCGCTTCGCGGCTCGCGACGCAAGAGCGCCCGACCAACAAATACCGCGAGATCAAGCATCTTGGTCGCGTGGTGCAGAACATGGTGCACGACTCGCTCGATGCGTTTGCGCGCATGGACGCCGAGGCTGCGCTCAAGGTGGCGCGCCAGGATCGGCTCGTCGACGAAGAGTACGAGGCCATCCAGCGGCAGTCGATCACGTTCATGATGGAAGACCCGCGCAACATCCGCCGCGCGCTCGATGTGATGTGGGTGGTGCGCGCGATCGAGCGCATCGGGGATCACGCCAAGAACATCTGCGAGTACGTCATCTTCATGGTGCACGGCAAAGATATCCGGCACGTGCGGCTCGAAGACGTCGAGGCCGAGCTCGCCAAGCGCGGGACCAAAACTTGACCGAGGCGGCAAGTGCAGGCGGTCTATTCGCGCGCCTGTTTCACGATCGACGGCTCGGTAATTTTGTGGGCTTTCTCGCCTGCTGGGGCCTTATGGCCTACGCGATCTTCGCCGAGCGTGTGCTCGGCTTCGAGCCGTGTCCCTTGTGTATTTTTCAGCGCGTCGGAGTGACGGCTCTCGGGGTGATGTTCTTGATCGCCGCCGCGCACAATCCGAGCAGTGTGCGTGGGGCGCGTATGTACGGCGTGCTGTTGCTCTTGGTCGCGGCGTTTCCGGGGTATGTGGCCGGTCGTCACGTGTACATCCAAAGTTTGCCGTTCGGCTCCGTGCCCTCCTGTGGTGCGAGCCTCGACTACATGATGGACGTGTTTCCGTTCACCACCGTGCTGCGCAAAGTGCTCTTTGGTGCAGGCGAGTGTCAGAAGATCGACTGGTCCTTCCTCGGGCTCTCGATGCCCGCGTGGGTACTCATCAGCGTGATCATCGTCGCGGCGTGGGCGGCGTTCGTGAATTTACGCGCGCTTAAAACGTCAGCTTCGCAATAAGTTCACGAAGTGTTCATCGCGTCGCAATACGCGACGCGCAGCCTGCGCGCAGCGTCAGCCACGCAGGATCAGGACCTTGAGCCCCGCACACAATCCTCGTCATTGGGTTCGCAGCGTCTTCATTTCTGATATCCATCTCGGCTCGCGCGGCTGCAATGCCGCAGCGCTTCTCTCCTTCCTCCGGGATGTTCACACCGACAATCTTTATCTCGTCGGCGATATTGTCGACCTCTGGAGCCTGCGCAAATCGTTCTACTGGCCGCAGGAGCACAACAACGTGCTGCGTACGATTTTGGGCAAAGCCAAGCACGGCACACGCGTGGTCTACGTGCCGGGTAATCACGATGAAGATTTCCGGGAGTTCGTCGGCGCGATGTTCGGCAATCTCGTGATCGAGCGCGACTGTATCCACACGACGGCGCTCGGCGAGCGTTTGCTCGTTTTACACGGTGATGAGTTCGACAGCGTGGTCAAGTGCAGCCGCTGGCTTGCGGCCCTCGGTTCGCAGGCCTACGACTTCTCGATCGAGATGAATCGGCACTTCAATCGTATCCGCCGATTCTTCGGTTACGAGTACTGGTCGCTTGCGAGCTATCTCAAGCATAAGGTCAAGAACGCCGTGAACTACATCTCGAGTTTCGAGCAGGCGGTCGCCCACGAAGTACGTCGTCGAGGCGTCGATGGCGTGGTCTGCGGTCATATCCATCGCGCTGAGATCCGGCATATCGATGGGGTGCTCTACTGCAACGACGGCGACTGGGTGGAGAGTTGCACCGCCCTCGTCGAAGACCGGAACGGACGGCTCTCGATCTGGAATTGGGCGCAAGACGAATCGGTCGAGCTGCATCTTGCCGCTCGGGAGGCGGCGTGAGTGGACTTGCCGGGCTCGCCCTCGCGTTCGTACTCAGCGGTGACGCCCAAGTGGCCGCGGGGGCGGGCGACGGGGCGCGATTTCGGTTCGATGCCTGGCGTTGTCATAACGAGGTGCGCAGTCGTTGGCGCGGCGGTGACGGACGGGTGGTGGCTGAAGAAGAGCTGGCATTCGAGGGTGAGCGATGGGTGCGCTATCGTCTCCAGCGCTCGACCATCGCCCAAGACGTCGTGGCGACTCGCGAGGGCAACACGCTCCGTCTCGTGATTCGTAATGGGGAGTCACGCAAGCAGATCACGCTCGTCACGGCCCCGTCCGTTCTCGCGGGCCCCATGCTGGTCGATCACCTTGCCGAAAAGTTGCCGCGACTGCGTGCGGGTAAGGCGGTGGAGTTCGACTATCTCGTTCCGGATCACGGGATGGTGTTGCGTCTGCGCGCCACACTCGAGGGGACTGCTCGCGATGCGGAGTCGCGAGTCCGGGTCGAGGCTACCTCTCTCTTAATGCGTGCCTTCGTGCCCAGTACGAAACTCGTTTTCGACGATACGGGCGTGCTGCGATCGATGACGGGACGATTATTGCCGCAAGGTGGCAATGTCACAAAACCGAAATCTTTGGACGGCGTGCTGCGGGTAAAGACAGTCAATATTTCAAGCGATGTGTCGTCTATGCAATCAACCTGTCATAGACCGTCCTTATCTTGACCGTCATGCGGATCCTCATGCTCTCGGACGTCTACTTCCCCCGAGTGAACGGGGTGTCGACGTCGATCCAAACCTTCCGATCGGACCTCATGGCGCTCGGTGCGAAAGTCACGCTGCTTGCGCCGCAATACCCCCATCCGCCCTCGCAGCCCGACGATGCCGATATCGTCCGCATCAAATCTTGGGCGATGCCGTTTGACCCCGAAGATCGGGGGATGTCGTGGCGCGAAGCCAACGCTTGGGCCTCAAAGATTCGGCCCGAGGACGTCGATGTCATTTTGGTGCAGACGCCGTTCCTTGCACATTACCTCGGACTTCGCCTCGCGCGTCGCCTCGGCGTGCCGGTCGTCGAGACGTATCACACCTACTTCGAACACTACCTGCATCACTATCTGCCGGCCGTGCCCTCAGCGATTACGAGGGCGATCGCGCGGCGCTTCACGGTCTCGCAGTGCCATCAGGTGCAGTCGGTGATTTCGCCCTCGCCGCAGATGGCCGAGGCGCTGCGGGCGTACGGTGTACGCACGCCGATCGAGGTGCTGCCGACCGGCCTACCGGCCACGTGTTTCGCGCCGGGTAACGGCGTGCGGTTTCGAGAGGCGCAGGGTATCGCACCGAATCGGCCGGTTGCGCTCTTCGTCGGCCGCGTCGCCCACGAAAAGAACATCGATTTTTTGATCCGCATGCTGCCGCGGCTGCGCGAGAAGGTCCCCGATGTGTTGCTCGTCATTGCTGGCGAGGGCCCGGCCGAGGCGCACTTGCGTAAGGCCGTCGCCGAGGCGGGTCTTTCGGCGAGTGTGCATTTCGTGGGGTATCTGCACCGTACGACGACGCTGCTCGATTGCTATCGCGCCGCGGATACCTTCGTCTTCGCGTCGCGCACGGAAACCCAAGGCCTCGTACTGCTCGAGGCCATGGCACAGGGCACGCCGGTCGTCTCGACGGCCGTCATGGGGACGGCCGATGTGCTGCGCGGTGTGAAGGGTGCGGTGGTCGTGCCCGAAGAGGTCGAGGCCTTTGCCGAAGGCGTGGCGAGCGTGCTGCGCGACCCGGCGCTGCGCGCTGAGTTGTCGCGATACGCGCGTGAGGATGCTGCGCGATGGGCCTCGAAGGCGATGGCCGAGCGCATGCTCAAAATTTTCGAACGCGTCGTCGAATCGGATGAGCCGCTCTCGGAGGTGGTCACCTCATGACGATCTTCGTCCGGGTCGACCATGCCGAGCGCCGGATCTGCGAAATCGCAACGGCGGCCTGTCGTCGTCGCACGGTGCGCGCGCTTTTTCGTTCGGTGAGTCGCCTGGGCGACGGCGTCATTTGGTACGTGCTGATGGCGGTGATGCCGCTCATCATGGGCCTCGATCGGCTCGAAGAAGGTCTCAGGGTGTCGCTGCAGATGCTCGCAGCCGGGGCGTTCGGGCTCGCGCTCTATAAATTGCTCAAGAAAAAGCTCGTGCGCGAGCGGCCCTACATCGGGCTGATCGGCATCGAGTGCGCGATGCCGCCGCTCGATCGCTACAGTTTCCCCTCGGGGCACACGCTGCACGCCGTGCTCTTCACGGCGATCGCGATCCATCACGTGCCGGCGCTCGCGATCGTGCTGGTGCCCTTCGCGTTGTTGATTGCCGCCTCGCGCGTGGTACTCGGGCTGCATTACCCGACCGATGTGCTCGCGGGTGCGGCGCTCGGCGCGCTGATTGCGGCGGCGAGCCAAGTCGTCTTTTTTTGATCAGCCGAGCAGCCGGCCCAATATGCTGGCGTACATCTTGTGAAGCAGGTCGATTTCTTCGACGCGGATCCCTTCGTTGACCTTGTGAATGGTCGTGTTGGTCACGCCGAGTTCGATGACCTGTGCGCCCATGGGCGCAATGAACCGACCGTCCGAGGTGCCGCCGCCCGTGGAGAGTTTGGGGGCGGATCCGGTGATGGCTTGGATCGACTCGACCGCGGCCGCGGAGAGCGCGCCGGGCGGTGTGTAAAACGGCTCACCCGACACGTACCACTCGAGCGTATAGCGCACGCCGTGCTTGGTGAGGATGTCCTCGACGATTTTTTTGAGCGCGTCGACCGTCTGTACGGGGGAGTAGCGCAGGTTGAACCGCGCCTTGAGTTCCCCCGGGATCACGTTGGGAGCGCCCGTACCCGCGTTCAGGTTCGAGATCTGGAACGTCGTCGGCTGGAAGAACTCGTTGCCGGCATCCCAGGTCCGCGAGGTGAGCTCGGCGAGCGCAGGGGCGAGGGTGTGAACGGGATTCTCAGCCTGATGCGGGTAGGCCACGTGACCCTGCACGCCGTGCACGGTGAGACGGCCCGAGAGCGAACCGCGACGACCGATTTTGAGCGTGTCGCCGACCGACTGTTCGCTCGAGGGTTCGCCGACGATGCAGTAGTCGATGCGCTCACCCCGGGCGTTCAACGTTTCGACGACGCGCTTGGTGCCATCGACCGACGGACCTTCTTCGTCGCTCGTGATCAGAAAGGCGAGGGTGCCGCGATGCGTCGGGTGCGCGGCGATGAATTCTTCGGTGGCGGTGATCATGGCGGCGAGTCCGCTTTTCATGTCGGCCGCACCGCGACCATAGAGCACTCCGTCGCGGATCGTCGGGGTGAAGGGGTTACTGCGCCATTCTTCGAGGGGGCCGGTCGGGACCACGTCGGTGTGACCGGCGAAACACACGACCGGCAAGGGGTCGGCGCCATCACTGCGGCCGTCGCCCCGGCGCTTGGCCCAAAGATTGTCGAC
>JBMTZJ010000050.1:0-9771 GCA_049455515.1 Steroidobacteraceae bacterium | reverse complement strand
TATCGAGACCGAGTTACCCCCCATGAACCAACCCGATCCGCTCGCCACCACGCTGCCATCCGCGCGCACGACATAGGTCAAACCCTTGTCCGCCCGCTGCGTGTAACCACCGCTCGAGGCGATGTACTCGTTGCGGCTGACGCCCGGTCGATAGAGATGCGACGTGCGGTTCTGCACCTCGCCCACCAACGTCACCTCCTGGCGGATCTTCGGCACGACGAGTTCGTCACCATCCCGAAGCACCACATCGGAGGCCGCGCCCACGCGACCCGCGACGACGCGATCGAGGTCGAGTACCAGCCGACCCACCGCACGGGTGTTCTTAAGCTGATCGAGAATGCCCTGCGCAGCCAACGCGCCCTGCGCGGCCGCGCGGCCTTCGGCCACCTGACCCGCCGAGATCGCAAGTGCTGCGAGATCGGCCTGCAAACGCTCAGTCAGCTGTGCGATCTGCTCAGCTTCTTTCTCGCGTAGCTCTCGACGGGTGAACACCGCACCCTTCGAGAACGCGATATTCGAAAATCCACCCGCGCGCTCGATCACCGAGCGCAGCGTCTCACCGCGTCGGATCGGGTAGCGACCCGGGAAGCGGACTTCGCCACGCAGCGTGACGTACTCCTGCACCGACCACTCAGGGACTTCTTTGATGATCAACGAATCAAACGCCTGCAAGCGGATATCTGCCGCGGCATCACCGCGCAGCAAAGCCGCCAGATCGATCTCCAGGAGCTCGCTCTCGCGCCGCTGCCCCGTGTTCACAAACCGCGTGAGCTCAGCTTTCGGGGAATAGGCGGCATCGGCTAACCGACCGCCCGCACGCAAGAGATCGCTGATACGCATGCCAGGCTCGAGCGGATAATCGCCCGGCGCCTTGATGCGGCCACTGATCGAGACGACTTCGGTCGGCTGGTCGATCGTCGACTGACGACGGAGTTCATCGAGCAAGGGCTTCAAGACGAACTCGCGCCCCGACTCAATATCAAACACCGTGATGCGATCGCGGGCCGACAGCAACGCATCGGCGGGTGAACCAGGCTCACGTAGAGCGGCTGCGAGATCCGCCGAGAGCACGACCACACGGCGATCGGGTGGCAACTCGCGACGGATGAGCACGTAGCCAAGATCGGCTCCGGGCTTGAGTTCGTCGACGGAGCGGATCACGTCACTCAAACGCAACCCCTCTCGCCACGCGACCGTACCGGGGCGGAACATATGCCCTTCGAGCACCACGCCCGCATCGAGCGTCGGGCGGATCCGCGCGACACTCACGCGATCGCCGTTCTTGACGCCCATGGCACCTGTCGGCGCATCGCTCATCTTCACATCGAGCGCGACTCGACGACGATCGTCGCCTACGCGCACCACGGTCAGTCGGTCCGCATCCGCATCGGCGGTGAACCCGCCCGCAAGCGTGACGAGACTGCCCACCGTGACATTGCCCTTGAGCTCATAAATCGCGGGACGACGCACTTCGCCCTCGACCGAAGCCACCGCACCCACGGGCGGGATGAAGATCACGTCCCCCGGCAAAATCTTGGCGTCGTTACTGGTGTCGCCACGCAGCAGCAAGTCGTAGAGGTCGAGCCGACGCACGATCGAGCCCTGACGCTTGAGCTGAATGTCGCGCAAAGACCCACTTAGCGCCACACCGCCCGCCGCGTAGAGCGCACTCGTCACCGTCGAGAGGCCGCTCACCGTGTAGCTGCCCGGGTTCTTGGCTTCGCCGAGCACGAACACCTGGATGCCGCGCGCGTTGGCGATGCTAACGCTCGCCTGCGTCCCGATCATCTGCTTCGCAACGCGCGACTCGATCTCGGCACGAACGTCATCGAACGATTTACCGGTGACAGAGATCGGCCCCAGTTCTGGAAAGCTGAGATTACCCTCGCGATTGACGACGAGACGCAGCGTTCGGTTCTGACCACCATAGAGCTGCACCGTGACCTGATCACCCGAGCCCATGACGTAGTCGGAGGACACCGGCGCATCGAGCTGCGGCACAAACGACGAGGCCGCATCTTCAAAAATATCGTAGCCAAAAGGCTTGAGCCCCGCGGCGTCGGGGCGCTGCACGGGCAAACGGATGAGGTTGATTGTGAACCCGAGGAGCGAGGGCTCGAGCGCGAGGCGTTGGAACGCCTGCTGCTCCGTGAGGCCCGCAAGGGCGATCGGCGGAACGCCGGGGAGCGACAACTGACCGACGCCATCGAGGGTATAGGGGTTACCGCGACGTACGGCTTCCATGAAGCCGCGCGCATTGGGGTCGAGCGCCACGAGCGCCGCCGGTGCAGCCGGCGGCGCAGCCGCCGCACCTCCCGATCCCAAACCATAGGCGTTACGCCCGATATCCGCTGGGTTCGTGCTCTGCCGCGGCGAGATGGTGAGCAGTACGGTGTCAAGCGGCTGCAGCAAAAACACTTTGGCGAGACGCTCGGCCTCACGCTTCCGGTCAGCGGCGTTTTTTCCCGCACCGGAGAGGCCCATCGCAGCGCCCGCACCCGAACCTGAGGCGCCTGGCAGGCCCGTAGCACCGACGCCCGCTCCGCTCGTCAAGCCGCCCAAGGCCGAAGGGTCGATCCCGAACTGCGACAAAATCGCCTCGCGCTCTGCAGGCGACATGGAGCGAAGCATCTCGAGCTGCTCCGCCGTCGGCACCTGGGCCATGCCCACCGTGCCCATCAGACCCAGAACGAGAAGCCAAAGCGGCTTTAAACGCATAGTACCGACCCTGCCGAAGAACCCTAAAAACAATCGCGGGATTATACTCCTCCCGTGGATTTTTCCTCACCCGAATTTTGGGTCGCGCTCGGGCAGATCATCATGATCGACATCCTGCTCGGGGGCGACAATGCGGTCGTCATCGCCCTCGCCTCGCGGCGCCTCCCCGATGCGCAGCGAAAACAGGCCATTTTCTGGGGCATGTTCGGCGCCATCGCATTACGGGTGATCCTGATTTTCTTCGCCCTGCAGCTTCTTAAAATCCCCTTCCTCAAAATCGTCGGCGGATTATTGCTGCTCTGGATCGGCATCAAGTTACTGATGCCCCAACAAGAGGGCGGTCACGAAATCAACCCGTCAGATCACTTGCTCGGCGCCATCAAAACCATCGTCGTGGCCGATGCCGTGATGAGTCTCGATAATGTCATCGGCATCGCAGGAGCTGCCAAAGACAGCCTGGGGCTCGTCATCTTCGGTCTGCTCTTTTCCATTCCGATCATTATCTGGGGGAGCCGGTTCGTGCTCAGGCTGATGGACCGCTTCCCGCTCGTCATCGTGTTCGGTGCGGCACTGCTCGGCTGGATCGGCGGCGGTATGCTGGCCGACGATATCGTTCTCAAACCCTTCGTCGCGCCGCTGGAGTTCGGGGTGCATTACCCCGCGGCGATCGTCGGCGCGGCACTCGTCGTGATCCTCGGTAAATGGCTCGCGGCGCGCAGCGAGTCGTCGAAAAAGGAGATTCCTCTGTGACGCCCCAGACATCGCCCGTCTTTCTAGTGCCGGTCGATGGCTCGGCGTATTCGAACCGGGCGCTCGACTACGTGATTCGTCGGACGCTTGATCGCGGGAGCACGGCCGAAGTGCATCTCGTGAACGTGCAGATGCCGCTCGTCGGCGTGAACGTCAAACTCTTCGTGAGCGCCGAGAGCTTGCAGTCGCTCTACCGCGAGGAAGGGCACAAAATCCTCGATCCCGCACTCGAGACCTTACGCGCGGCGGGCATCACGGGCGAAGCCCATCTGCGCGTGGGCGAAGCGAGCGAGTCCATCATCGATGTGAGTCGCGACATCGGCGCGACCGAGATCGTGATGGGAAGCCACGGCCGCGGGGCGCTGGCGGGTGCATTAATGGGCTCGGTCGCCCAAAAAGTCGTTCACCAGTCCGAAGTTCCGGTGGTTTTGCTCAAATAACTCCAGAATCGCAACATAATTCGAGTTATTTATTGGATATTAAGTGGACATTACCCACGGCGTTTTATAATTTGGACGCCCGGTTCAATAACAAGGCTTAATCACCTATGCCCAAACTCAACGCCGAAGCACTTAAGGCTCGTATCGCCCAGCTGCAAAAGCAGCTCGCCGCCGCCGAAACGAACAAAGCGCCCGCTATCAAGAAGGTAAAGGCGCTCATGAAAAAACTCGGCGTCTCAGTCGCCGACCTCACGAATGGCGAGGCGCCAGTCAAAGGCCGTCGGGGTCGTAAGCCGGGCAAGGCGAAAACGGCGGGTAAAAAGGGTCCGCGTCGCGGCGGTAAGGTCGCCATCAAGTATCGCGACGACAAGGGCAACACCTGGACGGGTCGCGGCAAGACCCCGCGCTGGCTCGCTACCGCCGAGAAGGCGGGCGCCAAGCGCGATCAGTTCCTGATCAAATAACTAGTGATCGGCCTCTTCGGCGCCCAAACGCCGGAGCAGGCCGAGCACCTCGTCGGTCTTCTCCTGCATTAGCGCGGCACTGCCGCGGCTCTCGACGTTGAGCCGAATGAAGGGCTCCGTGTTCGACGAACGCAGGTTAAGTCGCCACTCCGCAAACTCGAGCGACAGCCCGTCGGTGAAATCGACGGACAACGCCTTCGGCTGATACGCCTGCTGCACGGCCTCGATGGCCGCTCGGCCATCCGGCACCCGCCGGTTGATCTCGCCGCTGCACGGAAAGCGCGTCATGCGCTCACCCACGAGCTCCGAGAGCGTCTTGCCTGTCTTCGACATGCGCTCGAGCACAAGGAGCCAAGGCACCATACCGGTATCGCAATAGGCAAAGCGCCGAAAATAATGGTGCGCGCTCATCTCTCCGCCATAGGCACCATCCACCTCACGCATTTTCTGCTTGATGAACGCATGCCCCGACTTGCAGAGCACGGGCTGACCGCCTAAACGCTCGACGACTTCGATGGTGTTCCAGGTGAGGCGCGGGTCGTGGACGATGCGTGCGCCCCGCTCACGCTCGAGCACGGGCTCGGCGAGGAGCCCAACGAGGTAATACCCCTCGACGAAGGTGCCTTGCTCATCGAAAAAGAAACATCGATCGAAATCCCCATCCCACGCGAGCCCGAGCTGTGCACCCGAAGACCGGATCGCATCGATGGTCGACTGTCGATTCACCTCAAGCATGGGGTTAGGCACGCCATTCGGGAACGTACCGTCTGGCGCGTGATGGACTTTCACGAAATCGAAGGGCAGATGCGGCTCGAGCAGGTCAACAAACAGCCCCGCCCCGCCGTTACCGGCATTGACGACGACCTTGAAGGGCTTGAGCGCGTTCCGATCGACGTACGAGAGCAAATGCTCGACGTAAGCCTTGCGCACATCGAACTCGACGAGACGGCCCAGAGAAGCCGCTCGCCCCGGCAGCTTGCCCTCGCGGATGAGCGCGGCCATCTCTTTAAGGCCCGTATCCGCACTGATGGGCCGCGAGCCCTCGCGCACGAACTTCAGTCCGTTGTAATCGGGTGGGTTATGGCTCGCCGTGACCATGATGCCGCCATCGAAGGCGCCGGCTTCGTCACCCAAGGAGGTCGCGAAATAAACGCCCTCCGTGCCGCAGAGCCCGATATCGTAAACATCGACCCTGCAGGAGCGGAGCCCCTCGATGAGCGCCGAGGCGAGCGTCGCACTCGTGAGGCGAATGTCGCGCCCCACTACCACGCGCTTCGGGCGTACGAAGGCGGCATAGGCACGTCCGATATCCCGCACCAGCTCTTCGTTGATCTCGGTCGGGATCCGACCCCGGACGTCGTAGGCCTTGAAGGCAGAGAGATTCGTCACAACAAAATTAGCGCTTGGGACGGTTCGCTATTGCCTTGCGGACAAAGACGGCGAGGATACCGAGGAAACCCCCGGCGAGGAGCGAGACGAGCGCAATCAACGTACGCTTAGGCGCATCGCGTTGCTTCGGCGGAACTGCTCGGTCGATGACCTTGAACGCAAACTCCTCGTTACCCCGCGCGAGCATGAGTTTTTGCATCTCGCCCTCGAGCACGCGACCCATGGACTGCTGTAACGACACCACACTCGAGGCCGCGATCTCACGCTGCAAATACGCGACATTACGCTCCGACTCCGCAAGAGCCTGATTGCGCAAACGATCGTTGAGACGCTCGACAAGAAGATTGGCCCAGCTGGCGGCGGTCTCGGGATCTTTCCAACGAATGCTGAGCGTGACAAGGCCGGTTTTCTTATCTTCGGTAACCGAGCGAATGTTGGTATTAAACGTCTTAACCGCATCCCGAATATCGGGCGCATCATCGAACGATTGCCCCTCGAGCAGGACATCCAGCAATTTCTGATCTTCGATAAACGCGCGCGAGAAGGCGTTCGACTTCAGCACCGCCACAGGCTCTTGTTCGCTCGCTCCGGGTATATCGACCCCCGCAAGGGCCGCCAGCCCGCTAAACTGTCCCAAGGCACCGCTGATACTTTTCTTCTCGGCAGGCGCGAGAACGACGTCCGCCTTGTACCACTCCTGCGCCAGCAGAGCGTAGGTCACTCCGCCTAAGGTGAAGACGCCGGCTATCGCCGCAATCAGCACCCGACCCGACCAGATCGTCTCCCAGAGCTCCCAGAGATCGATTTCGTCGTCGTAGGGGTATTGAGCGGGATTTGGCTGTTCCATGGAACGCATGATACCGGATGCTACCGACGGGGACCTAGCTCGAACCGAGCTCGCTCTTGACGTCGGGGTCGCCCCGCCGAATCACGAGGTGCGTGATCCCCCCTGCGCCCAGAAAGCCGATTAATGAGAGGTAATCCGGCACGCCGAGCACCCGATCGAGACACCACCCGATCACGACCCAAGCCAGCGCCATCAGCAAAAGCACACCGAGCGCGACGGGCACGGGCAACCCACGTCGAAGCAGCGAGTGATGAAAGTGCGTGGTGTCAGCGAAGAACGGCGAGCGGTGACGCAGCATCCGACCGATGGCCGTCGAGCCCATATCGAAAATCGGCATCGCGATGAACCAAAGCAGCGTCACGGGCGAGACGATCGACTCGGGGTTTTGAGAAAGCGCGATGAGGCACCAAGACAATAAAAATCCCAAAAACAAACTCCCAGCATCGCCCATGAAGGTACGTATCCGGCGATTGAACCCGAGCGGAAGATTGAAAAATAAAAACGAGAGTGCCACCCCCGCAGAGATCACCGAGATTGCGAGGATCTCGGCATTCCCCGACAGCAACGCCACCGTCGCCACCGCCCCGAAGGCGACCGCAGCCAGAGAGCCTGCCAAGCCGTCGATGCCATCGACCATGTTCATGGCGTTCATGGCACCGGCGACCAAGAGCACGCACAGCACTGTCGCCGCCCACCCATCGAACACCACGTTCTCCGGCCCGAACGGCGCACCAACGAAATGCACGGCAAGACCCCCGAGCAACACCATCGCAATCGCGCCAAACCCTTGGACACCCAAGCGGAACACCGCCGAGAGCGAGAACCGATCATCGAAAAACCCGAGCGCCACAAACATGAACCCGAGCGCGGTAGCGACGAACGGCGGCCGGACATCGCTCGGAAGCACCGCGGCACCGACGAAGAACCCGACCCACATGGCGAGCCCCCCGACCACGGGAACCTGAGAGTCGTGGATTTTTCGACCACCCGGACGATCGACAAAGTCGAGTCGCTCTGCGACGGGTCGCAACACGGCCATCACGATCACCGTGACCACACACGCAACAGAAAAGGCAATCCAGAGACTCGTCATGTCCGCGAGTATAACTTGACCGTCTCACCCACCCCTGCGCTACCCTTGCGCGCATGACCACTTCTCGCCGATACCTGTCAGTTTTTGCTGTCTTTTTGTTGAGCGCGCTGGGGGGATGTGTGCGCCTCGAAGACACGCAGGCGCTCGTCAAAGCAAAGCAGTACGACGAGGCATTCCCGAAGGTGGTCTTACTCGCTAAATATGGTGACCCCAAGGCTCAGAACCTCCTCGGCTGGCTCTATGAAAACGGCTTCGGCACCGCGCGCGATGTCGCAGAGGCCGCCCGTTGGTACCGCAAAGCGGCCGATCAAGGGTTGCCGCTCGCTCAAAACAATCTCGGCATCCTCTACCGGGAGGGTCGGGGTGTTTCCAAAGATTTGACGGAGGCTGCGCGCTGGTTCGATCGCGCCGCGACCGCGGGTCATACCGAAGCGATCAACAATCTCGGGGTCATGTACGACCATGGGGAAGGCGTGCCCGAGAATAACCTCGAAGCCGTGAAACTCTTCGAGAAAGCGGCCAAAGAAAACCTCGCCCGGGCTAAAACGAACCTCGGATTGCTCTATCAGCGCGGGGAGGGCGTGCCTCAGAACCTCACGATCGCTCGCAAATACTTTGAAGAAGCGAGTGCGAGTGGGGACTATCGCGGGATGACTCAGCTTGCCGTGCTATTGATGGCCGGGAGCGGCGGTCGGAAAGACCCCGCACAAGCTAAGACCCTCCTCGAGACGGCTGCGCTCGGTGGAGAGTCGAGAGCGGCGTATCAGCTCGCCCTCGCCTCACCCGATAAGGTCGAGGCCTACGCCTGGCTCAACCTTGCGGCGAGCGAAGGGGACCCACCCTCGATCGAAATGAGAAACACGCTTCGATCCGAGCTCTCGGAAGAGATGCTCGCAGCCGCCGAAGCACGCTCGATGCAGCTCGCCGAACGCAAGAAGTCGTAAAAAAACTAACGCCCGTATCGATCTTCGAAGCGGACGATATCGTCTTCGCCCAGGTACGAACCCGACTGCACCTCGATGATATGCAGCGGAATCTTCCCCGGGTTCTCGATCCGGTGCTTAACGCCAAGCGGAATGTAGGTCGACTGGTTTTCTTCCAGCATGAAAACTTCATCGCCGCGCGTGATACGGGCCGTACCCGCCACCACGATCCAATGCTCAGCGCGGTGATGATGCAGCTGCAGTGACATCGACGCCCCGGGTTTCACTGAAAGGCGCTTCACTTGATACCGCGCACCGTTCTCGATGCTGTCGTAGCTGCCCCACGGGCGATGCACCTCGCGGTGCAACTGATGTTCGGATCGGCCCTCTTTTTTGATCTGCTCTACGAGCTTCTTGACGTCCTGCACCCGATCTTTAGGGGCGACGAGCACGGCGTCTTTGGTCTCGACGACGACGTGATCTTTGAGCCCCACCGTCGCCACGAGCCGACTCTCGGCCATCACGAAGCTGCCTTCGGTATCGACGGTGAGCACATCACCGCGTAACGCATTACCCGCGCCGTCACGATCGAGCGCCTCGTGCAGTGACGACCAAGACCCAACATCGCTCCACCCAGCATCGAGCGGCACGACCGCGGCGGAGTCGGTCTTCTCCATCACGGCATAGTCGATCGAGTCCGACGGCGACTTCGCGAAGGCCTCGGCGTCGACGCGAAGAAAATCGAGATCCGATTTAGCGGCCGTGACCGCCGCTTTCGCGGCCTCGAGCATCTTCGGGGCATGCTTGCCGAGCTCTTCGAGATAACGGGACGCTTTGAAGAGGAACATCCCGCTATTCCAAAGATATCCGCCGGATTTCAAAAACCCTTCGGCAGTTTGAAGATCGGGCTTTTCGACGAACCGGTCGATCTTGAACGCGGCGCCCATCGGCGTTCCGCAACGAATGTATCCATAGCCCGTCTCGGGCGCGTCGGGGACCACGCCGAAAGTAACGAGCGCGCCTTGCTCCGCAATCGGGCACGCGGTCGTGACCGCGGCCTGAAAGGCTTTCGAGTCACGAATGACATGGTCCGCAGGGAGCACGAGTAACAGCGCGTTCGGGTCCGCGGCGAGCGCGGCCAAAGCAA